>JBKBIC010000172.1:0-10503 GCA_046299435.1 Saprospiraceae bacterium | reverse complement strand
GTTGGCCGCGAAACGCATATCGCCACCGAAAACGCCCGTCTGGCCGGGGCTAAGGTTGAGCGGCGAATTGCCGAACTGCGACCAGTGGATGTCCTGCGCCGAAAGGCTGGAAAAAGTGGCGCATGCAAGCAGCAAAAAGAGGCGACGGAAGTGTAATTGTATTCCCACAAGCACCTGTGTTTAGTTTGAAAAATTCGTGCAAAGGTAGCTGCAC
Source organism: Saprospiraceae bacterium (assembly GCA_046299435.1). Lineage (GTDB taxonomy): Bacteria > Bacteroidota > Bacteroidia > Chitinophagales > Saprospiraceae > M3007. The sequence goes on along the minus strand of JBKBIC010000172.1, from coordinate 10,289 downwards.
AGGGCAGCCATGACAACCTTTAAACCGTTGATTACCTTGCAAATAGTGATTTTTAACTACGAAAAAGCCGGTTGAAGAAGGGAAGAAAGAAGCGAACCGGATTACGTTACGGACGGGAAACAAAAGCCTTGCCACAAGTGGGCGAGCAAAAGTAAACACTACCGGCAAACGTCCAAAAATCGGCTCATAAGTTTTTGCAATGCGAAGGGGTCTGCCGCCGGGAAAACCCGCAGCAAACCCCTCGTTTTTTTGACTGGCTGGAAACCTGTGTGCCTCTTTCTTAAATGGCTGACAACAGTTTCCGCATATCAACTTTCTCGGATACAATTTTTTCGACCTCCGAAATCGGTACTCGAATTTGCTGCATCGAGTCGCGCTCGCGGATGGTCACGGTGTCGTTTTCCAAAGTCTCGAAGTCAATCGTGATGGCATACGGCGTGCCGATGGCATCCTGCCGACGGTAGCGGCGGCCAATGGCATCCTTCTCGTCGTATTGACACAAGAAACTGAATTTCAATTGGTTGAACACCGAACGGGCCTTCTCGACAATCTCCTCTTTGTTCCGAACGATGGGCAACACGGCGCACTTCACGGGCGCGAGCGCGGGCGGGATGCGGAGCACCGTGCGGGTGCTGTCCTCGCCTTGCGCGTCGGGCACGGTCTCCTCGACCAGCGCGTTGGAAAGCACCGCGAGGAACATCCGGTCGCAACCGACGGAGGTTTCGACGACGTATGGCACATAGTTTTCGTTCAGCTCAGGGTCGAAGTATTGGAGTTTGCGGCCCGATAATTCTTGGTGCGCGCTGAGGTCGAAGTCTGTCCGCGAGTGGATGCCTTCCAATTCTTTGAAGCCGAACGGAAATTCAAATTGCACGTCCACCGCAGCATTGGCATAGTGCGCGAGGTTGTCGTGGTCTTTGAACCGCAGTTTTTCCGAAGGGTTGACGGCGGCGTGCCACGCCATGCGCTTGGCTTTCCAGTAGTTGTACCACTCCATTTCGGTGCCGGGGCGCACGAAAAACTGCATCTCCATCTGCTCGAACTCGCGCATTCGGAAGATGAATTGCCGCGCCACGATTTCGTTGCGGAACGCCTTGCCGATTTGCGCGATGCCGAACGGCACCTTGCCGCGCGCCGTTTTTTGCACGTTCAGGAAGTTGACAAAAATGCCCTGCGCCGTTTCGGGCCGCAGGTAAAGTTTGCCGTCGTCGCCCGCGATGTTCGACATCTGCGTCGAAAACATCAGGTTGAACTGCCGCACTTCCGTCCAGTTGCGCGAGCCGGTGTCCGGGTCGGCAATTTCCAGTTCGTCAATCATGGCCTTCATTTCGGCCATGTCGTTGGCTTTCATGGCCGAGGCAAGGCGTTTTTCGAGGGCCTCTTTTTTCTGCAAATTTTCCAGCACACGCGGGTTCGTCTGCCGGAACAGGGCCTCGTCGAACGACTCACCGAACTTTTTGCGGGCTTTTTCGACCTCTTTTTCGGCTTTGTCCTCGTATTTGTCAATCACGCTTTCGATGAGCACGTCGGCGCGGAAGCGTTTTTTCGAGTCCTTGTTGTCCACCAGCGGGTCGTTGAAAGCGTCCACGTGGCCGCTGGCCTTCCAGATTTTCGGGTGCATGAAAATGGCCGAATCCAGCCCGGTGATGTTCTCGTGCATCTGCACCATCGCCTTCCACCAATAATCTTTGATGTTGTTTTTCAATTCCACGCCCATCGGGCCGTAATCGTACACGCCGTTCAGGCCGTCGTACACTTCAGACGACGGATAGATGAAACCATATTCCTTGCAGTGCGACACGAGGCGTTTGAAAAGATCTTCTTGCATTGTCAGTTTTGAGTTGTTCAGTTTTGAGTTTTGAGTTTCGGGTTTGGATTCGGGTTTCGAGCCGCTACTCAAAACCCAATACTCGGAACTCAAAACCGTTTTCGAGGCCGCAAAAGTCGAGAAAAGGCCGGGAAACTCGGAAGGGATTTTGCAAAAACACGGCCGCCGCCGCCTTGCCAAAACTTTTTGGGGCACGGTCGGTTTAATGCGCCTTTCGGGTTGGATGAACTTCTCGGCAAGTCGCCGACGCTCAATAAGTTGTGAGGCACATCACTCATAACTCATCGTTTATAATTATCTCAATGCCTCGAATACAAAAAAAACAACGGTCAATAGAAAATCAATTAATCGTTCATTATCCGTTCCATATCCCCCAATTAAATCGCCAGCGCGCCATCCGCGTTTTGCTGCCCAAAAATTATCACACAGACACGGCGCGGCGTTTCCCGGTCATTTACTTGCAAGACGGCCAAAACTTGTTCGACCCGGCGACCGCCGCGTTCCGGCATTGGCGGCTGCGCGAGTTCATGGCCCGGCAACCCCTGAAACGACAGGCCATTTTGGTCGGCATTGATAATGGCGGCATTCACCGGATGCACGAATACGCTCCGTTCAAACGCGGGCAACGAGGCGGGCAAGGCGACCAATACCTGCAATTCATCGAGCACACCCTGAAGCCGTACATTGACCGCGAGTACCGCACTTGGGCGCACCGCGAGGCGACAGGCATCGTCGGGTCATCGCTCGGCGGGCTGCTCGCCATGTACGCCGGGCTGCGGTTCGGTCATGTTTTTGGGAAAGTTGGCGTGCTTTCTCCGTCGCTGTGGTTCAATCCGCAGGTGGTCAGCCTCGCCGAAAAAAGCCCGTCCGTGAAAAGCCAACTCTACATCGCCGCCAGCAAGACAGAGATGGGCGGCATGGCCGCCACCCTCGAAACAACATATTGGTCGCTGAAAAAAGGCGGTTTTTCGGATGCCCAAATCCGGGTCGTGGCCCGCGACCGGGGCCGACACTCGGAAACCTTCTGGTCGAAAGAGTTCAAGCCCATGTACGAATGGCTGTTCCCGGCAACGGTTTTGTGAGCATGACGCACCATTTTTTGAAAAAAACGCGCCGCGCCGGGGGCAAATTCGGAGAGCATTTTACCTTTGGCGCACTTTCCATGAACATCGTGCCGACACCAATCTCCGCTCGGCCTAATCTCTTGCTTTCCTTCATTCCATAAGTCTGTTCTTCAGGCGGCGGCTTTCCAATTCCCTGTGTTTCAATCATTTGGGAATCGGCGAAGGCAGCCTACCCGCTCGAATTTTTTCAATAATCCCTGCCCGACGGCGCGTCACCGTGCCGATCCGGTGCGGGAGGCAGCCCATAGCCAAGCGAAACACGAACAAGGCAAAGCAGTACGAAAACCCGTTTTCCAGCATCATGCCTATTCATGTTCGCGGCGCAGGTCGCCGACCCAGTCTTTTTTAAAGTATGTGAAACGAAAAGCCGATGCGATGACGCATCGGCTTTTTCGTGCATGGCAGGATGGAAAAACGGATGCAACGGATTGGGCGGTTTATAGTGTAACTCAAAAAATCCGCACAAATCCGCCCAATCCGTTGCATCCGTTTTGCTATCACCCTCAAAGCGTGAGGAGGAAACCGATGGTGAAATTGGCATCCCAATCGAACACAAACTGCTTACAACCAGTGCCTTCGGCGATGGCTTTGTAAATGTTCAGCCCGGCCTTTTGCTTCGCGCCGTCGGCGGTGTAGCCACCGGGGCCTTTCAGAACGGTGAACCGTTCGGAGCCGTTGCGCGTCTGCTTTGCCAACTCGAACGGCACGCCGCCGATGATGAAACAGGTTTCGCGCAGGTTGGCCGGGATTTGTTTGGCTTTGCCCGATACGTCTTGGTACACATCGCCGTCGGTCTTGCCGTCTTGGAAATATTTTGCGCCGGGCGATTCGAGTGCGGTCACGCCGAAGCCGCTCGACCAGACGATTTTCGTGTTGCCCGAACCGATGTCCACGACGAACGATTTACCCTCGAAACCGCGCGGCTGCACACATTTCAGCGCGTATTTGCCTTCTTGCTCAGGCGTGACCTCGTTGGCGACGTAGTTCAGGGAGCGCAGGCCGTTGATGATTTTTTGCGTCACTTCGGCCTTCTTCGCGCCGGAACTGACCACAAAATGGATGTCCTTGCCGCTCACGCCGTAGTCGAGCATTTTTTGGATATAGCGTTTCAGGCCGTTTTTCACGTCGTCCTCGGTCGCCATGTTTTCATGCACGAGGCTGGAGCCGAACTCGGATTTTTCCAGTTTCCAATTTTTTTGGCCGTCAATGCGGACGATGAACGAGTTGAAGCCCGTTGCGCCCAGCTCGACCACGCCCTTCAATTTTCCGCCAGCCGGGGCGGGCGGCGTGAACGTGAACGGGCGGCCAGCCGAGGCATCGCCGCCGACCGTCGTGGCCGTGCCCGTGCTGGGCTGGGCGGTCGAGTTTTCGCCGGAAGCTGTGGACGCGGAGGTCTCTGTTTGGGTGGCTTCGGAGCCGCCGCCGGAGAACTGCGGCAGGAATTTTTTGACCGCAAAAAACACCCCGGCCAAGATGGCCAGAATGATGAGCAGCCGTGAAAAAGTGGTCAGACGTGCCATGTTTGCCAGTGATTAGTGGTGAGTGAAGAATGATGAGCTTTCGGGAGGCAAACGTAGTGAGTGCAAGTGTCAAGACGGGCAAAAATCGAAGCAACACCTTGATCTTCAGACAAAAACCAGCCGCTCGGCACCCGTCATTTGCCTGCCGTTTTTTTCTTCAGCATGAAAAAATAGACGGGCAAGTGGTCACTGTACCCATTGATGAAAAGGTCGCCGTCGAACGTGCGGAACGGGTAGCCCTTGTACTGGCCCTCGGCCTGCACCAGCCAATCGCGCCGGAACACGACGGCCTTGTAAAATTGCCAGCCGCCCACCCGCTGCGAGACGAGCGGCTTGGAAATGAGCACTTGGTCAAAAAGGCTCCACGCATCACGGTAGGCCATCGTCCCCTGCCCAGCCTTGTAAAAATCGTACACCGTATTATATAGGTCGCTGGCATCCATGCGCTTGGGGTTGGAACGGCCGCGCAGCACCTCGGTGATGCTCTTGTTGGTCGGGTCGTCGTTCAAGTCGCCCATGACCACGATTTTGGCTTGCGGGTCAACGGTTTGCAGCGAATCCACGAGCGCACGGCACACGCCCGCCGCCGCCGCCCGCATCCACGCCGACTTGCCCTCCCCGCCCCGACGGCTCGGCCAGTGGCCGACCATGATGTGCAGGGCCTCGCCGCCGGGCAGCGAACCGGACACCAACAGGATGTCGCGGGTGCGGTCAACCTCCCCGGTTTTTGGGTCCGTCAAATCCACGCGCACCGATTTCGCGCCCGCGAGCGCGAAATATTTGGGCTGGTAAAGCACGCCCACGTCAATGCCGCGCTCGTCCGGGCCTTCGATTTGCACGATTTGGTAGTTGCGCGACGCAATGGCCGGCTGCGCCACCAAATCTTCGAGCACCCGGCGGTTCTCGATTTCGGCCACGCCCAGCACGGCCACGCCGTCGGGGGTCAGTTCCGTGCCGAGTTCGGCGATGACCTTCGCCATGTTGGCCTGTTTGGCCTTGTATTTTTCGGAGTTCCAGAGGAGTTTGCCGGTGGGCAGGAAGTCCGCGTCGTTTTTGTCGGGGTCGTCAATGGTGTCGAACAAATTTTCAAGGTTGTAAAACCCGATGCTCGTGACCTCGTACTCCGGTTTCTGGGAAAAAACGGGCTGGGCCAACAGCGCGAACGCAAAGAGAATGAGTGATTTGTGCATAAAAAGTCGGTGAAAAAATCTGCACGCAAAGAACCACAATCAAGTCCCCACATCCGTCCGCTTTGCACAAAATTAACAGCACTTCGGGCCAGCCGCCGCCGAACGGTTTTCTACCTTTGTCGGCCTTTTTTAATGAAGTTGAAGCGTGTGAAAATTGAAAAGTTGAATCAGAGTCGGAAAGTCGAATTGGTTGAAGCGGCGAACTTTCGGAGAATCGTACCGGCCTCAAAAGCCGGGCATAGCCTGAACGTTCCCGACCAGATTTTCAACCCTTCAACGCCCTTTGCAACGCTTCAACTTTTCAACTCGCTTCAATTTTTCAACTTTCTCTTTTCAACTCTCCGAATGTCTTTCAAACTTTCAATCACTGGCCTGCTTAGCCTGTTCGGTGTTGCCCTGTTTGCACAAACTGCTGTGATTCAAGGCACTGTGACCGATGCGGACTCTGGCAGCCCGTTGAAAAACGCCTCCGTGCGGCTCGAAAAAACGACCGTCGCCCCGGCAGAGACCGACGCGGCAGGGATGTACACCCTCGAAAAAGTGCCCGGCGGGCTGCGGACAATCATCGTCTCCGCGCCGGGGCATTTGCCGCAGGAAAAGCAACTCAAAGTGCTGCGCGGCCAAAAAGTCGGCCCCATTGACTTCGCCCTCAAACGCGACCCAACAGAAAGCAACGGCGAGCTGCCGACCGTCACCCTCGACGAAGCGGAGGCCGAAACCGAAGGCGCAGGCGAAGTGGCCAACCTGCTCCATGCCTCGCGCGATGTGTTCCAGAACATTTCGGGCTTCGGCTGGGCGACGTTCCGCTTCCGCGAGCGCGGCTACGACTCGGAGCATTTTCCCCTGTTTTTGAACGGCGTGAACGTGAACGACCCCGAAACGGGCATGACATTTTTCGGGGAATTTGGTGGCCTGAACGACGTGCTCCGCAGCCGCGAAAGCACCGTTGGCCTCGATGCTGCCGATTTTGCCTTTGCCGAAATCGGCGGCGCGACGCGCATTGACACACGAGCGAGCGTCCAGCGCAAGCAGCTCCGCGCCTCGTTCGCCGAATCCAACCGCACCTATCGCCACCGTGCCATGCTGACCTACAACACGGGCCTCATGCCGGGCGGCTGGGCGGTGTCGATTTCGGGCAGCCGCCGCTGGGCCGACGAGGGCTATTTCCCCGGCACGCCGTTCGACGGCTATTCGTGGTTTGCGTCGGTGGACAAAAAATTCGGGCACAAGCACACCCTCAATTTCACGGCCCTCGCGGCCCCGACCCGGCGCGGGCGCATCGGCGACACTTTTCAGGAAATGCTCGACATCGCGGGCAGCAACTCCTACAACCCGCTTTGGGGCTACCAAAACGGCCAAAAACGCAATTCCCAAATCGCGCACAACAACCAGCCGATGCTCATGCTGCGCTACGACTGGACGCCCAGCCGCAGCACCAGCCTGACGCTGACCACCTTCGGGCAAAGCGGCCGCTCCGGCATGACCCGCCTCGAATGGGCCAACGCCACGAACCCCGCCCCCGACTTCAACCGCCGCCTGCCCTCCTCCATTGCCGACCCCGCGCAGGCCGAGGCTTGGCGAAAACTGCTCGTGGACAATGAGGCACTTCGGCAGGTGCAATGGGACCAGTTTTTCGAGGGCAACCGCCACAACTTCGAGACCATCGCAAACGCCGACGGCACGGGCGAATCCGTCACAGGCCGCCGCTCGCACATCATCGTCGAAGACCGCCGCAACGACAGCCGCGAACTGGGCGCAAACCTGCTGCTCCGCCAGACCATCAGCTCCCGTGTCTTGCTGAACGGCGGCGCGAATTATTCGTGGTACCGGGGGCAAAACTTCAAGGTTCTGGACGACCTGCTCGGCGGCGATTTTTGGTTGGACATCAACCGTTTTGCCGCAGGCGACCGACCGGATTTGCCCGATGCACCGCAAAACGACCTCGCCACACCCAATAACCTCGTGCGCGAAGGCGAGCGGTTCGGGTACGATTACGACGAAAACATCCGACGCGCCGGGGCTTGGGCACAGGCGCAGTTTTCGCTGCCGCGCCTCCAGTTTTTCGCGGGCGCGGAAGCTGGGCACACCAGTTTCTGGCGGACGGGCCACTACCAAAACGGCATCTTCCCGGCGACTTCGCTGGGCGATTCCGAAAAGCTCGACTACCCGACTTGGGGCGCGAAGGCTGGCGCGACATACAAGATCAACGGACGCAACTACTTGTACGCCAATGGTTTCTACGGCACACGCGCCCCGCAGTTCCGTGATTTGTTCGTCGCGCCCCGCGTGCGGAACCAAGTTTTCGAGGGCATCGAAACCTACGAAGTGCGGGCCATCGAGGGCGGCTACCACCTGCGGGCACCTTATTACAAGGCGCGTTTGACGGGCTACCTGACCGAGTTCATAGGCGAGACGGAGACCTATCAAGTGTTCTTCCAGACAGCGGGCGACTTCGGCACCATCAACATCCAGAACGCCAACCGCCGCCACGCGGGCATCGAAGCGGCCTTCGAGGTGAAGCCCATTTTGCAATGGACGTTCACGGGCGCGGCCTCCGTCGGCAAGTACATTTACACGAACCGCCCGACGCTCAATTTCGTGGTGGACAACTTCGACCAGCCGCTTATCGAGGGCGACACGGTTTTCCAGAAAAACTACTACGTCCCGCGTGTGCCGCAAACGGCAGCGACCTTTGGTGTGAAATACGAATCCAAGAAATTTTGGTTTGCCGCCCTCTCGTTCAACTGGCGCGACAACCTCTGGTTCGATTTTGACGAAACCCGCCGTACCCGTGCCGGCGTGGAAGGCGTGGAGCGCAACACCGACATTTGGAACCTCATCCTCGACCAACAAAAAGCACCCGCCGCGTACACGATTGACTTTTTCGGGGGCAAATCTTGGCTCATCCAGCGCGGCGGCAAACGCTATTACCTGAACCTGAACGTGGGCGTGAACAACCTGCTCGACAACCAAAACATCATCCTTTCAGGCCGCGACGCTTACCTCAACGCCTACCGCGACGTGAACGACGTGCGCCGCTACTCGACCGAAGTGCAGTACGCCACCGGGCTGAACTACTTCATTTCGCTTGGGTTCAGGATGTGACTTTCAGGAATGAGACATGAGGGACGAGGAATGAAACAATCTTCTCCAAACCACTGAAAACCAATTGCTTAACAAGCAGCAACAAACCAAAATCGTAAATCAGAAATCGAAAATATCAATCATGGCTTTCTATAAAAATACGCTCTCCGCGCTTTTGGCCGCCCTGCTCGTGGCCGGTTTTTCGGCCTGTGTCAAAACCGAATTTGACGAGCCGCCCAGCACCCCTATCACGGTGGACATCACGCCGAACACCAAAATCGCCGACCTGAAAAAACTGCACGTCACCCCCGAAGGCTTCGACCCGATCACCGACGACCTCATCATCACGGGCGAGGTCATTATGGACGACCGTTCGGGCAATTACTACAAAACCATCGTCATCCAAGACGAGACGGGCGGCATCGAAATCAAGTTCAACGACGGCTACCTGTTCAACCAATTCCCCATTGGCCGACAGATTTACATCAAGTGCAAAGGCTTGATACTCACCGACTACAACGGCCTGACGCAACTCATCGGCAGCACCTTGGAAGAAGCCGGCGTGCTCAGTTCGGTCGGCCTGACCGAGGCGCAGGTCATCACGAACGTGGTTAAAGGCAACTACGCCGCCACGCCCATTGCCCCGCGTGTGGTGTCGCTCGCGCAGCTGGACGAGAGCATGGTCAGCACGCTGATTCAACTTGACGACGTGCAGTTCGTGAAAGCCGACACGGGCAAAACTTGGGCCGACGCGGTGACGAAAAACTCCGTCAACCGCAAACTGGAAAGCTGCAACGGCCTGACGACCCTCGTCCGCACGAGCGGCTACTCAGATTTCGCGGCGCAAAAAGTGCCCGGCGGGAAAGGCTCGTTGGTGGGCGTTTTGGGCGTGTACAACGGTGATTATCAACTGTATATCCGCAACCCGAACGACGCGGCCAGCCTGACCGCCGACCGCTGCGGCAGCGGCCCACAAAACAATTTCACGGAAGATTTCGCGGGCATCACGACCGACAACGCAGAATTGGATATTGCGGGCTGGACGAACGTTGCCGTCTCCGGCACGAAAAAATGGTCGGGCGAGATTTTCAGCAGCCAACGCTACGCGCAGGCTTCGGCTTTCCAGTCCAACCAAACCAACATGGAGGCGTGGCTCATTTCGCCGAAACTGACGCTGACGACCGCCAAATTCCTCCAATTCGAGAGCGCAATGGCCTACTGGAAACACGACGGCCTGAAAGTGTACATCTCCAACAACTTCAACGGCACCGATCCGAAAGCCCCCGGCACCACTTGGACCGAACTTGACTGCGACCTCGCCGGACAATCTACTGCGAACCACGCTTGGGTTCCGTCGGGCGTGATTTCGCTGCCGATTTACGCGACGGGCTTCGGCCACATCGCGTTTGTTTATACCGGAAACTCGTCCACGCAAACGACCGATTATCGGATTGACAACGTGAAAGTGCAGTAAACCCACTCCTACCCCAGCACAAAAAAACGCGCCGCGAAGAGATGCTCATCGCGGCGCGTTTTTTTGTCC
>JBKBIC010000171.1:0-10520 GCA_046299435.1 Saprospiraceae bacterium | reverse complement strand
ACGGGTCGTCCCGACGGGACTTGCCAAATTTTTCTCCATTCGATGCTATAAACGTGGCCGTCCCTACGGGACTGAACGCTATTTGTCCCAGCAGACTCCTTTGGAGAAAAATCCGTAAAAACTTCTCCTCAAATTTTAAAACATACTCTAAACGCTCCAATATTGAGATGTTCATCACTCATCACTCATCACTCATCACTCATCACTCATCACCCTAACCCAGTCCGCCTCCGTGTCCACGTCGGTCAGTTCGGGCAGGAGCGCGACGGATGTGCCGAGCGCGTGGATGCGCTGCATGGTTTGCTCGAAAACGGCCTCCGTGCTCCATGCCACGCCGTGAAAAACTTCGGGCCGGAACGCCCGCATCCCCAGCAAATAGTAGCCGCCGTCGGTGGCCGGGCCGAGCACAAAGTCCTCGTTTTCAAGTTGTTGAAAAGCCGCCCGCAGGATTTCGGGCGAGAGCTGCGGGCAGTCGCTGCCGATGATGACGGCGCGTTTGGCCCCGGCGGCGAACGCTTCGCGGAACGCATCGGCCATCCGCAGGCCGAGGTCGGGCGATTGGGCTTGCACCCGTTTCGTGAAATCCCGCGCCCGCCAGCCGTCGCGTTTTTCGATGAAATCGCTGTAAAAAAGCCATCGCCGGGCGGCGGTGCCGAGCGCGGCGCGGCGTGTTTTTTCCAGCAGCACACGGTAAATCCTGAGTGCCTCGGCCTCGCCGACGGTGCGGGCAAGCCGTGTCTTGACGTATCCGAGGCGCGGGTTTTTGATAAAAACGAGAAGATGGTTGGGCACTGGCGGCGCGGCGCGGTGGTTTGTCCGGCAGGTGGCAAAAGTAGGTCTTGGCCGGGAGCGCGGCGGTCAGGCCAGGCATGGTTATCTCAGAATGGCTGCTACTTTTGTGGCATCCCCGGCGGCCAATTCGCTCATCTACCCACTGCTTGCCGTGCAAAACGACAAACCCTCCGCGCCCCCGACCCCGAAAAACGACAAACGCACCATTCAGGGCTGGGCCTTTTTCGACTGGGCCAACAGTGCCTACGCGCTGGTCATCACCGTCGCCATTTTTCCCGGTTATTTCCTTGCCATGACCGCCGACGAGGTGAACGTGCTCGGCCTCCGAATGTCCGACGGGACGCTGTACGCATGGTCCATTTCGTTCGCCTATTTGGTCATCGCGGCCGTTTCGCCGTTGCTGTCGGGCATTGCCGACTACGGCGGGCGGCGCAAGGAATTCCTGCGGTTTTTTACGACCATCGGGGCGTTGGCGTGCATGTCGCTGCTGTTTTTCACGGGCATGAAAACGCTGTGGGTCGGGGTCACGGGGTTCATCTTGGCGACGATTGGGTTTGCCGGCGGCATCGTGTTTTACAATTCGTTCCTGCCGCAAATCGCCACCGAGGACAGGTACGACGACGTATCGGCCAAAGGGTTCAGCTACGGGTTCATCGGAAGCGTTATCTTGTTGATTATCAATTTGATAGTCATCCAGAATTTCGGTTTTTTCGGTTTTTCCGACGGAGCCAAAGCCGTGCCTGCGGCCTTCGTCATGGTGGGTTTGTGGTGGATTGGCTTCGCCCAAATCCCGCTCCGACGGCTGCCCGACGACGCGCCCACTGCCGCCGATTTCGACTCCGAAAAAATGATTGCGCGGGGCTACGAAGAGCTGCGAAAAGTGTGGCGCATCGTCCGCAACGACCGGAACACGCTGACCTTCCTCGCCACCTTTTTTTGCTACAACGCGGGGGTGCAAGCGGTGCTTTTTTTGGCTTCCACCTTCGCGGAAAAAGAGCTGCATTTCAGCACCTCGCAGCTGATTTACCTCGTCCTCATCCTGCAAATCGTGGCCATCGGCGGGGCGCAGCTCTCGGCCAAAATCTCTGAGAAGAAGGGCAACAAATTCTCGCTCTTTTCCATGCTCATCATCTGGACGGGCATTTGCATCACAGGCTATTTCGTGCAAACGGGACTGGATTTTTACCTCTTGGCCGCTGCCGTCGGCCTCGTCATGGGCGGCGTGCAGTCGCTTTCGCGCAGCACCTACGCCAAACTTTTGCCCGAACACTCGCCCGAAACGGCCTCTTTTTTCAGTTTTTACGACGTGATGGACAAGGTTTCGACGGTGGTGGGCACGTTCACGTTCGGCTTCGTGACCCAGCTGACGGGCGGGATGCGGCCCAGTGTGCTGGCTTTGGCCGTGTTTTTCGTGGTGAGCTTGGCCGCCCTCTCAGCGGTGAAAATCCGGCGGATGAAGCTGAGTTGAAGAGAGGAAGAGTTGAAGGGTTGAATTTTCAACTCTTCAACTTTTCCTCTCTTCAACTCTCTTCAACTCTCTTCAACTCTCTTCAACCCTCCCTCTCTTCAACTCCAAAAATCACACTTTCATGCGATGCCCGGCGGAGACAACCGCCCTTAGGTTTGTGCGGAGAATCCGCGCAGCCCACTCGCTCGCTACGCCTCAACCACGCGACAACACCCTGTATAACACTCAAACCACCGCGATACCCCGGCCGGTGCGAGCCAAACGTAAAAACCAATCCGATGAAAAGCGTCGCCATAACACTGTTGCTACTGGCAATCGCCGTCAACGCATTCTCTCAAAACGAAAAATCAGTCCGCCCGGTCGGCCAAGCCCCCGCGAGCCAGTCCGCCGCGCCCCAAACCCGCGCCCTCGTCGTCGGCATTTCGGATTATCAGCACCGCGACATCCCGGATTTGCAATTCGCCCACCGCGACGCGGAGGCGTTGGTCAAGTGGCTGCGCTCGGCAGCGGGCGGCGGCCTCGCGGTGGACAATATCCATCTGCTGACGAACGAGCAGGCGACCGTCGCTGCGGTCGTCACTTCCCTCTTGGCCATGCTCGACGAGTGCCAGCCGGGCGACCGGTTCGTCTTTTATTTCTCCGGTCATGGCGACGTGGAAACCCGCACCCGCACCCAGCCCGGCTACCTGCTTTGCCACGACTCGCCCGCCAACGTCTATATGGTGGGCGCGTTGAGCCTCCGCGATTTGCAGGAAATCGTCTCGACGCTTTCGGAGAAAAACGTGGCCGTCACGCTCATCACCGATGCCTGCCACGCCGGCAAGCTCGCGGGCACCAGCATCGGCGGCACGCAAGCGACCGCCACCGCGCTCGCCCGGCAGTTTGCCAACGAGGTCAAAATCATGTCCTGCCAGCCCAACGAGTTCTCGCTCGAAGGCCAGCAGTGGGGTGGGGGCAGGGGCGTTTTTTCCCTGACGCTGGAAGAGGGGCTGACCGGGCTTGCCGACAAAAACGGCGACGGCGTGGTCAATCTCTTTGAAATCACACGTTACCTGCAAGACGAAGTGCCCGCCCAAACCGCGCCGCACTCCCAAATCCCGATGACCTCCGGCGACCTGCAAGCCCCACTCAACCGCGTGGACGCTGCCGCGCTCGCCCTGCTGAAAACCGAAAAAACAGGCGCGGTAGCCTCCATATCGCAAACAGGCTCGAAGGGTTTGGAGGATGAGGTTTTGGCGGCAGCCGATAGCCAGATGCGCAACAAGTACCTGATTTTCAAAAGATTAGTTGCCAAGGGGCAGTTTTTTGAGCCGAAGGATTCTTGCGCCGAAAAATTTTACCAACAACTCGCCGACCAGCCCGCACTCGCCCCGCTGCGCAATTTGATGAGCCGCAATTATGCCGTCGCCCTGCTCGACGAAGTGCAACAAGCCATCAACGCCCTGCTCGAAAACGACCCCTACGAAAACAACAACTGGCGGTACAATCCCTCCAAATACCGACAGTACCCGGCTTACCTGCAACGCAGCATCGAGCTATTGGGCGAAAAACACTACCTGCGCCGTTCGCTCGAAGCCAAACGCCTGTACTTCGAGGGCTACAACCTGTTCAAAAACGTGGGCGAACTGGAAAAAGACTCCGTCCGGCGCGACGCTTTCAAAACACAGGCGCGGGAAAAATTCAGGCAGTCGCTCCAGCTCGAACCGGAGGCGGCGTATGTTTTTTACAGCATCGGAGAGACGTTTTCGAGCACATGGAACTATACCTATAACTCGGATTCCCTGTTCTTCTGGTGCGAAAAAGCAGTTGAACTGGCCCCGACATGGCTGATGCCTTTGCTCGAAATATCATACGAATACGGCAACGGGCAATACAATTTTCCGCAGGTAGAGTATTGGCTGAAGCGGGCTTTGGCCGTCGCGCCCGACTCGTACCTCGCATTGGAGCGGCTCTCGTGGCTCAAACAATGGCGAAACCAGCCCGATTCTTCGCTCGTCATATCCAAGCAGATGATTGCCCTTCGCCCCGAACTCTTCAACGCCTACTCGACTACTGCTTACACCTTGACCTTTATGAAGGGCGAGTTCTTGGAGTCCGAAAAATATTGCGACCAGTCGCTTGCGCTCGACACCGACAACCAACTTATGTGGGGGTACATGGCGCAAGGCATCAATTACGCGCGGACTCGCCGTTTGGATTTGGCTATTGAGCACATCAAAAAAGGAATGGCAAAACCCGGTGCTTCTGCCCATGATAAGGGAATCATGGTGCTCCCGCTGCTATTTGCGCTCCACGAGAAAAGGGAATACGCAGCGGCAGAACGCCAGTTAGAGATATCCCTTTCCGAGAAAATTGACAATCCGTTCATAAGGATGTACCTCAAAATGTTGGAAGGTAAGACGTTTTTGCTGCAAAACCGCCTCGATGAAGCAGAAGCCAGCCTAAAAATTGCCTTGACCACAGACCCTACCGAAAATGGTTCGAGGTGCCTCGTCTGGGCGTTGCTCGGCGAAGTCGAATCCCGGCGCGGCGACCCAGTTGCCGCTGAAGCTTACTTCGTGCACGTGTTGCACGCAGGTTTTACGCACGAGAAAAACATCTTTTACGACGAGGCACTTTTCCGCTACGCCCGCTTCCTGCTCGACCAGAACCGCCTCGCCGAAAGCGAGGCCATGCTCCACGAAATCTGGAAAATCCTGCCCAAAAGTTATTTCCACGGCTACGGCATGGCACTGCTCGAAGCCAAGCGCGGCCACAAGACCGCCGCGCTCGATTGGCTGGAAAAATCGCTCGACAATTTTTACCCCAGCCAATTAGACATTTTGGAGGAGCCGCTTTTTGCGAAAATCAGGCGGGCAAAGCGGTTCAAAGCCTTGATGCAAAAACATTTCCCGTGATGCTCGGATAGCGGAGGCCCGGTTCGGCGCAGCCGCTTTCAATCGAACAACCGACACCCAGCACCCCGCTGGGGCTTATCCTTATTGTCCACCAAATCAATCCCCTTTCTTATGAAGAAGGCACTATTACTCCTGTTTTCATGCCTATGGATGGCCGCGCTGCCGTCGGCCTTTGCCCAGCAGCGGACGCTCACCGGAAAAGTCTCCGATTCGGACGGCAACGCCCTGCCCGGTGCCAGCGTCCGGTTCAAAAACACCAACACCGGGGTCGCCACCGACCAAACAGGCACTTTTTCCATCGCCGTGCCTGCCGGGGCGACGACCGTCGTGGTCAGTTACACTGGTTTCGAGACCCGCGAAATCGAAATCGGGACGGGCAGTTTTCTTGATGTCCGGCTCCGGGAGGGCGTTTTGCTCCGCGAGACGGTCGTCACCGCGCTCGGCGTGACGCGCTCCGAAAAATCGCTTGGCTACGCAGTGGCACAAGTGGACGGCTCCGAACTGACCCGCACCCGCGACGCGAACATCGTCAATATGCTTTCCGGGCGGGCCGCTGGGGTGCAGGTCGTCGGCTCGAACGGCAACCTCGGCTCTTCCTCGCGTATCACCATCCGGGGCATCAAATCCATCAACGGCAACAACCAGCCGCTTTTCGTCGTGGACGGCGTGCCGATGGACAACTCCAACTTCACCCACAATGACCAAATCCGGGGCGGCGGCGGTGGCGGCACAAGCCCCTACGACTACGGCAACGCGATCCAAGACCTCAACCCCGACGACATCGAGGATATCAGCGTGCTGAAAGGCCAAGCCGCCTCCGCGCTCTATGGCAGCCGGGGCGTGAACGGGGTCATCATGATTACCACCAAAAAGGGCGCGAAATCAGCCAAAGGCATCGGGGTCACGGTGAGCAGCAGCCTGACCTTCGACCGCGTGGCCGTTTTCCCCGAATTTCAGAACCGCTACGGCGGTGGCGTGGAGCTGCTGCCACGCGGCTACGCGGACAACTCCGGTTTTTACAAAGTCCCCATCGAGACCCTGAACGAGGACGGCTCGGTGGCCGAGTCTTTTGCCTCCTTCGACCTCGTGCCGATTTACGCCGTGGACGAAAGCAACGGCACCCGCTTCCAGACCTCCACCGACGAGCATTTCCAAAACCTCGAAAACAACTGGGGCTACCATTTCCCCGACGGCTACGGCACGAACGAGCAAAACCTCCACTACCGCAATTGGAACTCGTGGGACGCATGGGACATCGAACATTTTGGCAAAAGTGCCCGCTGGGAAGCCGGTGACGACCCGCGCGATTTTTTTGAGACGGGCATCACCTCCAGCCACAGCGTGGCGTTCGACGGCGGCGGCGAGCGTTCGGCGTTCCGGCTGGCCTACAACCGGATGGACCAAGCGGGCATCGTGCCCGAAGCCCGGATGAGCCGCAACACGTTGAGTTTCAACGGCTCGCTCGATTTGTCCTCAAAATTGCAGGTGTTCACTGGGGCCAATTATGTGAAATCGGCCACACGCGGGCGCAACGGCTCCGTGTACACCAACGACGGCGGCACCAATTCCGCCCAAAACTTCAACCAGTGGTGGCAAACCCAGCTGCGCTTCGACGACCTGAAACAATACCAAAACCCCGACGGCTCCATGCGGACTTGGAACCGGCTCGGTGCCGACAACCCCTGGCCGCTTTACTGGGACAATCCCTACTGGACGCGGGCCAAAAACTACCAAAACGACGGTCGCGACCGCGTCTTCGGCAACGCCGGACTGACCTTCAAAATCAACTCGTGGCTCTCGCTCACCGGGCGGGTGCTCAACGATTTTTACACTGAACAGCGCGAGGAACGCATCGCCGACGGCAGCCTGTTGCAGCCGTTTTACTCGACCAGCCTCATCCGCGTCCGCGAAACGAATACCGACCTCATCCTCCGGGCCAACCGCGCGCTGGGCACCAACCTGATGCTCGATGCCTTTGTGGGCGGCAACAAACTCTGGCGCGGCACCGACCGCGACGACGCACAAACCGTCGGCGGCCTGAACGTGCCCGGCATTTACCGGATTCAGAACTCCCGCGAACGCCCGAAAACCACCGGCTTCGCCTCCCGGAAACAAATCGAGAGCTTTTTCGCGGGCGCGACTTTGGGCTGGAAAAACGCGGTTTACCTCGATTTGACGGGGCGGCAGGATTGGTCGAGCACGCTGCCCGACGGCGCGAACGGCTACTTTTATCCCTCTGTGTCAGCGAGTTATGTGTTTTCCGAAATGCTGGATTTGCCCAAAATGTCCTTCGGCAAATTGCGCCTCGGCTGGGCCAGCGTCGGCGGCGACACCGACCCGTACAACATCTACACGACGTACTCGTATGTCAACAATTTCGGGTCAAGCCCGCAGTACACCGTCCCGGACAGGCTGAACAACCCCAGCCTGAAACCCGAACGCACCAACTCGCTCGAAGCCGGCCTCGACCTGCGCTTTTTCCGCGGCCGCCTCGGCCTCGACCTGACGGTTTACACCGGGAAAACCGTTGACCAAATCATCCCGCTTTCGACGAGCGCGGCCAGCGGCTACACCCAGCAATTCATCAATGCCGGGGAAATCCAGAACAAGGGCATCGAAATCGAACTTTCGGCGCGGCCCGTCGTTCGGGGGCGTTTCGCATGGGACGTGGCGTTCAATTTTGGCCGCAACCGCAACAAAGTCGTGGCCATCCTGCCCGACGACCCCAGCATCAAAAGCCTGCCGCTGGCCGATGCCATCTTCGGCGGCGCGTCCGTCCATGCCATGATTGGCGAGCCTTATGGCACCATCCTCGGCACAAACTACCTGTTCGACAAATCGGGCAACCGGCTCGTTGACCCGGCGACGGGCAATTACCTCGTCTCCGGGGTCATGCCCATCGGCAACATCACCCCGGATTTCACGGGCGGTCTGACGAACAGTTTTTCGTGGAAGGGCATCTCGTTGCGCGTGTTCGTGGATTTCCGCAGGGGCGGCGACATTTTTTCCACGACCAATATGTGGGGCCGCTACTCCGGCCTCTTCGCCGAAACAGCCGTCGGCGACCTGCGCGAAAACGGCACGGTCATCCCCGGCACCACCGCCGTGACCGACGGCAGCGGCGCGCCCATCCAAGACGGCGGCGCGGACACCGAGACACTGCTCGACGACACCTACCAATCCACCGGCGCGGCCAACACCCAAGCCACCGACTATTTCAGTTGGCGTTTTTTCAATGGCGGCTACGTCGTGAACGCCGTGGACGTGTACGATGGCTCTTTCGTCAAACTCCGCGAGATGAGCGTCGGGTACACGCTGCCGAAAAAATGGCTGTCCCGATGCCGCATCCAAGAACTCAACATCTCGCTCGTGGGCCGAAACTTGGCGATTTTGTTCAAAAACGTCCCACACCTCGACCCCGACATGGCGATTTCGACGAACAACATTCAAGGCTTGGAAGGCGGGGCCACGCCCACGACCCGCTCGGTGGGCATCAACTTGGGCTTCCGTTTTTGAGCGGAAGCATCAAAAAAGGCGAGCAAATGACTAGACCTCTGCGAAACTCTGCGGGTTCTCTGTGAATCTCTGTGTAATAACTTATGTGGCGGGCTGTTACGCAGAGTTTCGCAGAGACAAATGGCATTTTCGCAAGAAGTCTAATGCCGAAATCAACCATCACCATCCAAATCCACAGCACAATGAAAAATATAAAATCCATCGCCCTTTTGGCCGCGCTTTTGGGCTTTGTTTCCTGCGGCAAAAACTTCGACGACCTCAATGTTGACCCCAACAGCCCGGACGCGGTGCCTGCCGAATTCCTGCTGACCAATGCCCAAAAGACCCTCGCCGACCAATACAGCGGCGGGAACCACGTCTATTTCACCAACCTCTGGGGGCAGTATTTT
The DNA here is from genome assembly GCA_046299435.1 of Saprospiraceae bacterium. Taxonomy (GTDB): domain Bacteria; phylum Bacteroidota; class Bacteroidia; order Chitinophagales; family Saprospiraceae; genus M3007. The sequence goes on along the minus strand of JBKBIC010000171.1, from coordinate 1,458 downwards.
GCCCAAAACAATTACAGCGAGGAAAGCCGCTACCTGCTGCGGCCCAACAACATCAACTTCCAATGGGAGTGGTATTTCGCCGAAACGCTCTTCGATTTGGCGGAGGCCAAGCGGCGCGTGATGGCCGCCCCAAGCCTTTACGACCCAGCGAGCGACAAGAACAAATTGGCCGTCATCAGCACCCTCGAAGCCATGCGCTGGCAGGAAACGACCGATATTTTCGGGCCAATCCCGTACTCCGACGCGCTGAAAGGCGGGCTTTCGCGCTCGCCCAAATATGACAGCCAACGGGACATTTACCTCGATTTGTCGCGGAAACTGCGCGAAGCCGCCACCGACATGGACGAAAACAGCGGGAGTTTCGGCAGCGCGGATGCCATCTATGCCGGCGACGTGGCAAAGTGGAAAAAACTCGCCAACAGCCTCCGGCTCCGGGTAGCGATGCGGATGGCCGACGCGGAACCCACCGCCGCCCGCACCGAAGTGGAGGCCGCTTTTGCCGGGGCCATGACCTCCAACGACGATAATGCTTACTTTCACTACCTCAACGGCCAGCCCAACAACCACCCGCTCAATCAAGCGCGGTTGGAGCGCGGCGATGCGGACTGGGGCCTTTCCAACATCCTGATTGACAAGACATTGGTGCCGCTGGCCGACCCGCGCCTGCCCGCTTTTGCCGATGAGCGCGTGGAGGGCGGCGGCTATTTCGGTCGGCCTTACGGCCAAGACAGCGACCACGCCGCCAGCGAATCGCCCGACGTGTATTCGCAGCCGAGCGGCGCGGACGTGGTGCGCGGCGGCGGCAATTTCGGGGCATTGGACATCCTCGCCCCGGAGGCCGTCGGGCGTTTGATGAGCTACGCGGAGGTGTGTTTCATCGCCGCCGAAGCCATCGAGCGCGGCTGGACTATCCCCGGCACGGCTGCCGATTGGTACGCGAAGGGTGTCCGGGCGAGCCTCGAAGAGTGGGGCGTGTCCGACCCGGCTGCGGTCGCCACTTACCTCGCACAGCCGGGCGTGGATTACCAAACCGCCGCCGGGGATTGGAAGCAAAAAATCGGTGTCCAGAAGTGGGTCGCGCTTTTCATGCAGGGTTCGCAGGGCTGGTTCGAGTGGCGCAGGCTTGATTTCCAGAAACTCGAAGCCCCTGTGGACGGCGCGATTCTCGATGTGGGCAGCCGCGCCGCGCCCGTGCGGGCGACCTATCCGGTCAACGAGCAGGCGCAAAATTCCTCCAATTACAACGCCGCGCTGGGCTTGCTCGGCGGGCCGGATGCCCTGACGACCCGCGTTTGGTGGGACGTGCAGTAGTTTACGGCTGAGTTGAAAAGAGGAAAAGTTGAGGCGTTGAAAATTAGACTTCTTGCGAAAACGCCATCTATCTCAGCGGAACTCTGCGGGTTCTCTGCGAAACTCTGCGTAATAACTCATGTGGTGGGCTGTTACGCAGAGTTTCGC
>JBKBIC010000170.1:5295-10542 GCA_046299435.1 Saprospiraceae bacterium | reverse complement strand
GGCGATCGAGGGCAAGATGGCAGGTGTTCAGTTTTCCGCCGGCAAACCAGCGGTAAAAACCTTGCTCGTCTTGGGAAAGGATGGTTTCGGGCGCGGCCAGCCAGTCAATGGCGGCGGATTCTTGCTCCCAAAAGGCTTCTCGCTCGGAGATGCTGCGGTGGTGGATTTCGTGATATCGCATGGCCTTTGCCGAAAACCTTTGTCGTTTTTCGGTAGGCAAATGTAATTTAGTTACGCATATAGATAACTATATATTTTTGAAAAATTTCCGAAAAATTTTCACGACCACGCTTTTCGCAAAACAAACGATAGCCTCTTGCGCGGTTCAGCCCTCGAAAAATTCAGCCGTACACGAGCACTTCGTTGACGATGCCGACCAGTTCCGCGTTGTCGAAAGGCTTGACGATGTAATATTCCGCGCCGTTGTTGTAGCCTGTTTGGCGGTCGGATTGGGTGCCTTTGGCGGTGAGGAAAATGATTTTGGCGTTTTCCAGCGAGGGCAGCTGGCGGATGCGGCGCGCGGCCTCGAAACCGTCCATTTCGGGCATCATCACGTCGAGCAGCACGATGTCGGGGTGAAATTGCCGGGCCACCGCAAGGGCTTCCATGCCGTTGTACGCTTTTTTGATGCAGTAGCCTTCGCGTTCGAGCAGGAATTCGAGCGCGGTCACGATGTTCGGCTCGTCGTCCACAATCAATATCTTGGCCTGTGCGTCTGTCATTTTCTTCGTGATGATTTTTAGTCGGAACTCAAAAACGGAATAAAAACTAAGCGAGGCCAAAATTAGGGAAACGCAACGAGAGCAAGCCCAAAACCAAGGGCATAAAGATTTTCGCGCAGCGTGCCCGCTTTTCAACTGCCGTCGTGGAGCGGCAACCGGACTTCAAAGGCCGACCCGCGCCCCAGCGTGCTTTCGACCGAAATCTGGCCGCCATGGTCTTCCACGATTTTGCGGGTGATGAACAGGCCGAGGCCGCTGCCCGTCGGCTTGCCCGTCTTGCCGGGACTGATTTGCGTGAACTTTTCAAAAATCAACGACTGCTTTTCGGCCTCCATCCCGATGCCGTTGTCCGTCACTTTCAGGATGGCCGAGCGGCGGTTTTTGGAGAGCGCGATGTGGACTTGGCCTTCTTCCGCAGCGGTGAATTTCAGGGCGTTCGAGAGCAGGTTGACCACGACTTGGGTCAGGCGGTCGCGGTCGCCGCACACCACAACTGCCTCGTTTTCAGGCAAATCCACACTGAACGTCACCCGTTTTTCGTGAAAGAGCTCGGCCATGCCTGCGGCGGCAAGGCTCACGATTTCGGTCAGGCGAACGGGCTGGAAATGCGTGGCCCCGCTGTTTTCGGCGTTCAGCTTCTCCAAATCCAACACCTGATTGATGAGCCGGCTGATGCGCTCGCTTTCGCTGACGATGATGCGGAGGTACCCGTCGGCTTTGTCGCGGGGGATTTCGTCGTGGTGGTCCTGCAAGATTTTCGAGAGTGCTTTGATGCTCGTGACCGGCGTGCGCAGCTCGTGGGTGACAGTGGTGATGAAGTCCGCTTTCATCCGGTCGAGGATTTTCAGTTGCTCGTTGGCTTCGGTCAATTGCCCGGCGAGGGTGCGCAGTTCCTCGTTTTTGGCCTCCATTACCCTGCTGTGCTCGACGGCCTCGCGGGTCTGTTCGAGGATGCGCATCACCTCGTCAATCGTGATGTTTTCCTCTTTGGCGATGCTGTCCATGACCAATCGGGCGGAGGCCGCACCGATGGCCCCGGCGAGCTGGGTTTCGGCGAAATTGATGAACTCACTGGGCGCGAGCTGGGTGTTGGCGAGCGGGATGCCGCTGTTTTTCTCAAAATCGGCGAGCAGGGCTGCGGTGCGCGGTTCGCCCAAAAAACGGTTGAGCAGCTGCCGCAGGTCGGCCATTTGAGCCTCGCGTTTCAGGATGTCGGCATCTTGGCCGCTGATGTACTTGTGGATGTTGACGAACAAATCCGCCTGCCGAAGCCCCAGCGTGGTGGGCCGGGTGTTGACGGAGACAATGGCGTACAGCCAGAAATTGAGGAACAAACTCCAAAACGCGCCGTGCGAAATCGGGTCAAGCCCGGTCAGGCCGAACAGCGCGTAAGGCTTCAAAAACGGCAGCCCGAACAGGCCGTTTCGCACAAAATCGTCGGAAATGATGCCTGCCTGCGCCATGCTCGGCAGCGGCAGACAAAAGGCCCACACCAAAAAACCAGCTATCAAACCCGCCACCGCGCCCTGTTTGGTGGCGCGTTTCCAGAACATCCCGAACAAGGCGGCGGGCGCGAGCTGCGCGGCGGCAGTGAACGAAATGAGGCCGACGGACACCAAATCCGAGCGGCCACCGACGGTTTTTTGGTACCAATACGCGAGCAAAAGCATCAGCGCGATGCTCACCCTGCGGATGTCGAGCAGGCGCGAGTCGCCGCCCGTCGGGTTGTCGCTGCGGCCCATCTTGCCCATTTGGATGAGCGCGGGCACGACGATGTGGTTGCTGAACATGATGCTCAGGGCTGTCGTCTCGACGACCACCATGCTCGTCGCCGCCGAAAAACCGCCGATGAACGCCGCCAAAGCCAGCCAATTCGCTCCCTGCGACATGGGCAAACTGAGCACATAAGTATCCGGGTGGACGCTCGCGTCGAACATCATTTTGCCGGCCACCGCGAGCGGCAGCACGAAGATGTTGATGAGCAAAAGGTAGAGCGGAAAAACCCACATCGCTTTCGGGATGTGGCGCGGCGTGGTGCTTTCGACCACCGAAATATGGAATTGGCGCGGCAACAGGATGATGGCAAACAGCGACAGCAGCACGATGACGTTCCACGAAAAAGCCGTCACCCCCGAATCGGCGAACGTGAACAGCCGCGCAGTTTGGGGATTGGCCATGCCCCGGCTGAACAAATCGGCGAAACCGCCGAAAATGCCCCAGACGACGAACGCCCCGACGGCCATGAAAGCCAGCAACTTGACCAAACTCTCGAACGCAATGGCGGCCACCAAGCCCTCGTGCCGCTCGTTCGGGTCGAGTTTCCGGGTGCCGAAAACGCCCGTGAAAAGCACCATCGCCGCCGTGACGTAAAAGCCCGAATCGGCCCAAAAAGCCAGTGACTCGTGGTGGCCTTCGCCCGTCAAAGTGCCGATGCCGAACGTGACCGCCTTGATTTGGATAGAAATGTACGGCACGATGCCCAGCACCGCGATGAGCGTGACGATGACCGCCAGCACCGGGCTTTTGCCGTACCGAGCTGAGATGAAATCGGCGATGGAAGTGATGCGCTGATTTTTGGAGATGAGGGTCATCTTGTGCAGCAGCCAGTACCAGAGCGGCGCGAGCAGCGTCGGGCCGATGTAAACCCCCAAAAAGCTCAGCCCGCCCGTCGCCGCCCGGCCCACCGACCCGAAAAACGTCCACGCCGTGCAGTACACCGCCAACGAAAGCGCGAAGACGTAGGGATTGCTCACGATGCTCCGGCCTTGCGCCGCTTTTTTGTCCACCCACCAAGCGATGCAGAACAACAGCGACACATAGGCCAACGCGCAAATCAGGATGACGGTCAAGCTCATGGTTCGGGAACAGGGAAGGAAGCCGCAACTGCTGGTTTTTCAGTTTTTTGCACCGATGGCAAGCCCTGCGGGCGGGTCAGTTTTCACTTTCGTTTTCGGACAATCAAAACTACCGTAACAATCAAAACTGACCAAACGAGGAACAGGTAAAAATACAGTGCAGGCATCCCGAACCACAATTCGGCCCTGTCCACGATGGCGAGCACCGGGAAATTGAACAGCAGCACGAACAAGCCAAAGGCGATGAGCAGTTTGCTCCGGCGGTCGTCAGCCATGTCTTTCAATCTATTTGCAAAACTGCCCCGCGCTCCTTTGGGGCGCGCGGGGCAGTTCGGGCTTTACAGAAATTTAAAGGAAAATGTGTGTTTGGAGGATGAGCTCGCCTTTGGAGCCGTTGCGCTTGACGGCTGTGCCGCCTTCTTCCAGTTTGTACACCGGGCGCGTCTGGTATTCCAGCGTGATTTTGGCATTGTGCCCCGTGACGAAGTAGTTCAGTCCGAGGCCGAACTGCGTGGACGGGTCGGAGAGCCGGTCGAAGTTTTTCGCCGTGACGGTGGCATAGGGCATGAAACTGGTGCCGTTTTTCATGTTCGGCATTTTGTACCCGAACTGTCCGTACACGATGCTGCCCGTGCCGATGGTCGGCTGCAAGTTGCCGCCGCCGGCCCAACTTTCCGCCGTGCGTCCACTTGCCACCGGAGCCACCGCGCCGTGCAGGTTCAGGATGCCGATGTTGCGGATGTAGTTCGTGCCGAAATCATAATTGTAATACACGCCATAGAAGTGCAGCGCGGAGCCTTTGGCCTTGTTGAGCGGGTACTCCATGTAGGCATCCACGCCGAGCAGGACGTGGCTTTGGTAAGTGGAGTCGGTCGCGGTTTTGTGGAGCGAAGCGTCCTTATGGTGGTAAAAGCCCGCGCCGATGTTGAAGACCTTTTTCGTGCCGAGGTAGGAACCGACCTCGAACGGCAGTTTGTTGCTCTCCTTGTCCCAGAACATATACTTGAAATAGCCCGCCTGCGCCCAGTTTTCGTTCAGGACGTTCACCGCGATGCCGTCTTTTTTGACCGCGCCCGGCGCGGTGCCGAAGGCAAACGGCTTGTTCAAAGCCACGCGGTAGTCCAAGCGGCCCAGTTGGCCTTTGGCAAAAATGCCCATCTGACGGGCGAATTGGTCGGTGGCCTCGATGGTCGCCCAGTTGAAAATGGGCGCGTCAACGGCCATGAAATTGAGTGTCGAAGCACTCGTCATCCGCGAAATGCCATTCCAGTAGTGCAGGCCCGCGCCGAGTGTCAGCTTGTTTTTCGCGACCTCGTATTCCGTCCAAGCATCGTGGATGTACACCGCCGGGCGTTTGCCGCCGTTGTTCGCGCCGGGGCTGGCCGCCGATGCGAAGCCGACCGCGCTCGCGCCACCGTTGACGAAGCTCTGGTTGTTGATGCCCCAGTGGCTGAGAATCATGGCGCGCGGCGAAATCTGGGAATACACCAAAAAACGCGAGCGGCGCAGCGCGATGTCGGTCGAGTTGTTCACCTCTTTGCCGTTTACGTCCACCGTGCCGGGGTTGTTTTGCGTGGCCGTCACCCAGAACTGGTGCCAAGTGATGAAGCGGATGTACTTGCTGCCGTCCTCGTTGAGCGTGAGGGTCATGGGTTTGTGCGAGTGGTCAA
>JBKBIC010000170.1:0-5285 GCA_046299435.1 Saprospiraceae bacterium | reverse complement strand
GGGCTTGGGTTCGGGGTTGGCGGCGGGCTGCTGCGCGGACAATGCGGTGGCCAGCAACCCGCAGGACGCGAGCGCGAAAAGTCTATTTTTGGACATAAGAAATTGAAAATGAGTTGGTTAAGAGACGCTGCCCGCTCTCGGTCGGGCAAAAAAATGGCTGCCCGCCCGGTTGAACGAGCAGCCCAAACGCAGTGCTTTAAAAATGAAAACTTCGGATTTCGGACGGGGCGGCGTGGCCGCCTGTTATTCCTCCGCGATGCGGTCGTACTCACCTTTCAGGGCGTACCAGCCGAAAAGGGCCATGCCCAACATGAGCGGCGTGTAAACCGGGAGGATGGTGTACCAGAAGATTTTTTTGTCGGGCGTGACCTTGTCGCCAGAGAGTTCCGCGCCGGCGCGGGTAAAAAGGAACCAAATGGCGGCCAGCGAGAGAGCTATCCAAACGATGCCAGCCAATCTTTTTATCGTATTCATGTTTCAGAATTTGAGTTGAATTTGAAAATGTGCGAGGCGGCTTTGCGGGGCAAAAAATGGTTTTTGGGGCCTGAAAAACACCCCTGCTCAAAGTTCCGGTTCAATGTTCGTCGTGGTGTTCCTTGTCCGTGCGCGTCGGCAAGTAGAACGCGCCGATGACGAAGCACACGCCCGCGATTATCATCGGGTAAAACAGCCCGGCCAGCGGGTCGCCGCTTGGGTTGTCGGTGGTTTTGCTTTGCTCCACCAAGAACGTGGCGATGTACGGCACAAGCCCGCCGAAGATGCCGTTGCCGATGTGGTACGGCAGCGACATGGACGAGTAGCGGATGCGCGTCGGGAACAACTCGACGAGGAAGGCCGCAATCGGGCCATAGACCATCGTGACGTAGATGATTTGGATGAACACGAGGAAGGCCATCATCCACCAGTTGCTCGATGAGAGCCACATCGTCTTTTTGATTTCGGCCTTTGGGGCTTCTTTGGATTTGTCGGCCAGCACTTTTTGGGTCTTCACCTCTTTGTAGGTGTTGCCGTTGACGAGGGCTTTGACCACCGTTGTGGTGATGGTCGAGTCGCCATTTTCCGCGACGGCCACTGCGGTGTTCGAGAAGTTTTTGTCGGCCACGACCTCCACTTTGGGCGAGGAAATGGCGAGCATCTTTTGGTAAATCGGGCGGTAGGTGAAGATGCCCAAAAGCATCCCGGCGAGCATGATCCACTTGCGGCCAATCCTGTCCGACCACGCACCGAACACCAAAAAGAACGGGGTGCCGAAGATGATGGCCGCCGCCAAGATGTACCGCACGGTGTTGAACTCGATGCTGCACACCTTGTCCATGAACGACATGGCGTAGAACTGCCCGGTGTACCAAATCACGCCTTGCCCGGCCACCGCCCCGAACAGCGCGAGGAGCACCATTTTGAGGTTGTCTTTTTTGCCGAACGACTCGGCGAGCGGGTTGGAGGAAAGTTTGCCGGAATGCTTGATTTTCGAGAACATCGGCGATTCCTGCATTTTCAGGCGGATGTACACCGAAATGCCGACCATGATGACCGAAATCCAGAACGGCACGCGCCAGCCCCAGTCATCGAAAGCGGCATCGCCGAGCGAGTTTTTGGTGGTCAAAATCACGGCAATCGAGACCAGTAGGCCGATGGTTGCCGTCGTCTGGATGAACCCGGTGTAGTAGCCGCGTTGATTGTTGGGCGAGTGCTCGGCCACATAAGTCGCTGCGCCGCCGTATTCGCCGCCGAGCGCGAGCCCCTGCAACAGGCGCAACAGCAGGATGAGCGCGGGGGCGAGCATCCCGATTTTTTCGTATCCCGGAATGAGGCCGATGATGAACGTGGAAAGCCCCATCAGCAGCAGCGTGACCAAGAAGGTGTACTTGCGGCCAATCAAATCGCCCAAACGGCCAAAGAACAAGGCCCCGAACGGCCGCACGATGAAGCCCGCCGCGAACGACCCCAATGCCGCCAGATACGAGGCCGTCACGCTGGACGAAGGGAAAAAGTGCTTGGCGATGTACGGGGCCAGCGTCCCGTAGATGTAGAAATCGTACCACTCGATAAGCGTCCCGACCGAAGAGGCCAAAATCACGCTCATCAAGCTCCACCCTGTTTTTTGTGTAGAATCAGACGACATAAGGAAGCTTCTTTGATTTTGATGAAACAATGTAGTTGGTTGAATTCGCCGTTTTCAGGAGGCAAGACAAAAGTATATAAGTATCTATATACTTAGTTTGTTCAAGGCAAAAAATTTTCCCAGAAAACCGAACTTTCATTTACCCTGCCCCAAAATCACAGACTTATTTTGCACATATTCTGCCGAAGCGCGAAATCATCATCTGATTTCAAATTTTATTCGCCGCCAAAAAGCGACCGAGAGCAGACGCATCCCTACCGAGGCCATTTCAGAACCGATGTTCAAGATTTTCAAATTTTAATTTCACGAACCCCAGACAAACCCTTTCAATCATTCTGAAAAGAGGCCAAACGGCGCGATTTAGCCCCTAAAACAGCGAAGGCCACGCCGTGTATGGCGTGGCCTTCGCTGTTTTAGGGGCTGCGGGGCGCGGCGGCGGGCATCAAACCACCTTGTCGAGCACTTCCAAGATTTTGAAATACTCCTCGCTCGTGAGCGAGTAGTAGCTGTTTTTGCCGTCGCGGCGCACTTGCACGATGCCCCTGTCCTTCATAATCCGCAAATGGTGGCTTGCCACCGCCTGTTCGATGCCGAGCCGCTCGTACACTTCCGTCACGTTCATGGACTTGGCATGGTAGAGCATTTCGAGGATGAGCAGGCGGTGCGGATGCGCGATTGCGCGGAGCATCTCGGTGGCGGTCTCCAAAAAACCGAATGTGTAGGGCAACTCAGTGGGCGTGGGCATCGGCGTTCAAAAATTTTGGAACAAAAATATGCAGATAACTCTATACGTCCCTGAATTGTTCGCGGCCCTCGCGCCTTTGCCTCATTCGTCGTTCAAATCCAGCTTCCGGCGGAAATAGAAATACGTTTCCAGCTGCGCCCGCACGGGGATGTTGCTCTCGGTTCGGCGGTATTCGTTCTGGCCGGAACGGTCAATGATGCGGGCCTTCACGTTGTCGTGGAGTTGGAGGTCAAGCAGCTCGATGATTTTGTTTTTCAGGTCGGGGTTGTACACAGGAAAAGCAGTCTCGATGCGATAGTTGAGGTTGCGCTGCATCAAGTCCGCACTCGAAAGATAAACCTCCGGCTGGCCGCCATTGTGGAAAACAAAGACGCGAGCGTGTTCCAAGAACCTATCCACAATGCTGACGGCCTCGATGTTGTCACTCACGCCCGGCACGCCCGGCACGAGGCAGCAAATGCCCCGGATGACGAGCCTGATTTGCACGCCGGCTTGCGAGGCTGCGTAAAGTTTCTCGATGATTTCCTTGTCTTCCAGCGAGTTGAGCTTGATGACCATGCGGGCGGGCTTGCCGAGGGCGGCGTTGGCCATCTCGCGCTCGATGAGCGCAATCAGCCCGGAGCGCAGGTTGAACTTGCCGACGAGCAGGTGCTCGAACTCAAAACTGGGCTGCTTGATGTTTTCGAGGTACGAAAACACTTTGCTCACCTCGTTGGTCAGGCGCGGGTCGGCGGTCAGCAGGCTGAAATCGCTGTAAATCTTGGCCGTTTCTTCATGGAAGTTGCCCGTGCCGAGGTGGGCGTACAGGCGTGGCTCGCCGTTTTCGTGGCGTTGCACGAGCGCGAGTTTGGAATGGACTTTCACGCCGGGGAACGAATAATAGACGCGCACGCCCGCTTTTTCCATGCGCTCGCCCCATTCGAGGTTGGCAGCCTCGTCGAAACGGGCCTTGATTTCCACAAAAACGCTGACCTGTTTGCCCAAACGCACCGCCTCCATGAGCGAGGCGAGGATGCGCGAGTGCTTGGCGACGCGGTATTGGATGATTTTGATGTGCGTCACTTGCGGGTCGCGGGCGGCTTTCTCGAAGAACTGCACCACCGCATCGAACGATTGGTACGGCGGGTGGATGAGCTGATCCCGCTCCCGGAGCGCGGCGAACACATCTGCCCGCGTGCTCAAAACCGGGTGCGGCAGCGGGTGCAAGGGCTTGTTTTTCAGGTAGTGCAGCCCAGCGTCGGGGAATTTGAAGAAGTCGAAATTGTTGTGGTAGCGGCCTTCGGGCAGCATATCGTTCTTGCCCAAATCGAAGGTCTCCTTCAAATACGCCAGCAGGTGGTCGGGCATTTCGCGGTCGTACACGAAGCGGCTCGGCGGCCCGACTTGGCGTTTTTGGAGGCTGCCACGGATTTTGGCCACGAGGTCGCCGGAATACTCATCCTCGATGTGGAGCTCCGCGTCGCGGCTCAACTTGATGGAATAGGTGTCTTGGATGTCGTAGCCGGGGAACAGCCACGAGACGGAGTTCCGCACGATGTCGTCCAGCAGAATGATGTCCGTGCGGTTGCTGTTCGACGGGAGCGTGATGAAGCGCGGCAACTGGTCGCTGGGGATTTTCACGAGGGCATATTCCGAGGGCGTGAGCGGCTGTTTTTTGCGGCGCAAATGCACAGCCAAATACAGGTGGGCATTCGCCAAAAACGGCCTAATCCGTTGTTTTACAAGCAGTACGGGCATGACGAACGGCAGCAGGTTGCCCCGGAAATAACCCTCCACGAAGGCCCGCTGCTCGTCGTTGAGGTCGAGCCGCCGCAGGATGTGGATGCCGTGCTTGCGCAGCTCCGGCACGATTTGCTGCTCGTAAATCGCGGAAAACTCTTCTTGTTGGCGGTTGACAATCCGGTGGATTTCCTTCAAGGTCTCGCCGGGGTCGAAGTCGAGCGCGGCCTTTGTCTTTTTGCCCACCCGTTTCAGGTTGCGGATGTTGGCGACGCGGATGCGGAAAAACTCATCGAGGTTCGAGGAGTAAATCGCCAAGAACTTGAGCCGTTCGAGCAGCGGCACCGCCGGGTCTTTCGCCTCCTGCAACACGCGATAATTGAAGGACAACCACGAAATATCGCGGTGGACAAAGGGTATTTCTGCCATAGATTTTACTGAAAATGTGGCGGCAAATGTGGGAAAAATCCGGTGATTCGGCGGGCGGGGGGGCGTGAAGATTTGGTTATCAAATCCTCAAAACAAAGCCCCCTGCACAACCCGCTGGATTTCTCTCGGCCAACGCACGGTGGCCTCGGGCATGGCTGCCGCAAAGGTCTCGCCCGCAAAAACGGCCAATTCGGGCGCGAGCAGGTTGTCGGGTTCGTGCGTGAAAAAATAGACCTCGCGCAAGCCGTTTTCCAGCCAATTTTTCAGCCT
>JBKBIC010000169.1:0-10543 GCA_046299435.1 Saprospiraceae bacterium | reverse complement strand
GTTTTGGGTGTTTAATTGGGCAAAAGTAGCCGCCGGGCCGACTTTTTGTTTTTCATGGCGGGCAAATTTTTCAAAAAAATGTTTTGAATTTACGAGCATCCATACTTTTGAGCCGAGCCACTACCTTTGTCAAAAAACGTCCCGCACATGGAAGTTGCCGTTGCCTTTGCCGCCCCAGAAACCGAAGTCGCTCCCCAAGCCGAGCCGACTGCTCAAAACGATTACGAAACCGAACGCGGAAAACCCATGCCCAGCACCAACCACGCCGCCATCCAGTCCAATCTGGTCTTTGAGATTCGGGCCAAGTATGGCAAAAAATTCAGGCTCCTCTCGGAGTTGAGCCTCGAACTTGATGGCAAGCCCAGCGTCCCGGACGTTTCAGCCTACCCGTTTTTTCCCTTGAACTTGGAAGCCGATACCATACGTCGCACCGACCCGCCCTTGCTCACCGTCGAAATCCTTTCGCCAACCCAAGCCCTGACGACGCTGGTGGACAAAGCCGCCGAATACCTGCGAGCCGGGGTCGCGTCCGCGTGGGTGGTCATCCCCGAAATGGAGGCCATCGCGGTGTACCACGCGCCCGGCAAGTACGATTTTTTCAAAGACGACGACCTGCTCAAAGACCCCAAAACGGGCATCGAAATCCCGCTCGCACAGATTTTTCAGTGATTTTTTGCCAAAAAATGGATTTGGGCCAGCCTGTTTTTAGCCGCCGGAATACCCGCCGAGAATGTGCCGCGCCATACTTTTGCCCCCACTTCCCGCATCATTTTTACCTAACCAAATCCAAGTTTTTTGATGGCAAACAAAAAAATCCTCGACCTGCTCGGCGACCAAGCCGCGTACTACCTCGAACACGAGTGCCGCACGATTGACAAAAAGACACTCCACGCACCCAGCGGCGACCACGTCGACCAAATCTGGCAACAAAGCAACCGCAACCCGCAGACGCTCCGCAGCCTCCAACAAATCATCGGCACCGGGCGGCTCGCCGGGTCGGGCTACGTCAGCATCCTGCCCGTTGACCAAGGCATCGAGCACTCGGCAGGCGCGTCGTTCGCGCCGAACCCGATTTATTTCGACCCTGAAAACATCGTGAAACTCGCCATCGAAGGCGGCTGCAACGCGGTGGCCTCGACCTACGGCGTGCTCGGCATCGTGGCCCGCAAGTACGCACACAAGATTCCGTTCGTGGTGAAAATCAACCACAACGAGTTCCTCACCTACCCGAATAAGTTTGACCAAATCATGTTCGGCACGGTGAAAAACGCCTGGGACATGGGCGCGGTGGCCGTCGGCGCGACCATTTATTTCGGCTCGCCGGAAAGTGCCCGCCAAATCGTGGAGGTCGCCAAAGCCTTCGATTACGCCCACGAACTGGGCATGACGACCATCCTCTGGTGCTACCTCCGCAACTCCGGCTTCAAAAAAGACGGCGTGGACTACCACACCGCCGCCGACCTCACCGGCCAAGCCAACCACCTCGGCGTGACCATCCAAGCCGACATCATCAAGCAAAAACTGCCCACCAACAACGGCGGCTACAACGCCCTACAATTCGGCAAAACGCACCCGAAAGTCTATTCCGAACTGTCGAGCGACCACCCGATTGACCTCGCCCGCCTGCAAGTCGCCAACTGCTATATGGGCCGCGTGGGCCTCATCAACAGCGGCGGCGAATCCAAAGGCGCGACCGACCTGCAAGAGGCCGTCATCACGGCCATCGTGAACAAACGCGCCGGCGGCATGGGCCTCATCTCTGGCCGCAAAGCCTTCCAAAAACCGATGAAAGAAGGTGTGAACTTGCTGAACTCAATCCAAGATGTGTACTTGGACAAGAGCATCAAATTGGCTTGATTGTCAAGTTGAAGAGCCGCAATGCAGTTGAAGAGTTGAATGGATGTGGCGTTGATTTTCAACTGTTTGCATAAAAAAATTCCCGCCGGACGGAGTAGTCACGGCGGGGATTTTTGTTTATCAAAATAAGCCTATTTCAAGCTCATCACTGGCCCCTCCGGGTGGACTGGCGCAAGTTCGTTCCGGCCCGGATGCACGAACAAATCCATCTCTTCCATAGGAATCGCGCCGAGCAGCGGCTCCGAATCGTCGGGCAGCACAAGGGCGTTGGTCGTGCAAAAGCGGTCGGCAAAACGCACCACCACCGGGCCAACCACTGGCAGTTTCATCCGCGAACCGTCGGCCAGTTGCGAAGGGCGATGGTCAATCACCTCCAAACCGAGCGCGTACTGGATTTCCTCGTTGATGGCGAGCATGATTGAGCCCGTATCCACCATCGCATGGACGTTGATGTGGCGGATTTCGTCTTCGCCGATGATACCTCTTTTGAAAACGGCCAAGTCTTCGCCGTTTTGAATGTCAATGTTCGCATAAGTCAGTCCCATAAGTATCGGATTTTGATTGGTTAAAATGCCGACAAATTTAGCGCGAACGACCACATTTCACGCCGCCCGCCCCCGCCGCATCCAAAAATACAACGGCACACCCACCGCCAAAATCACCAGCCCCGGCACGGTGAACTGCGGTTTTGTCCACAGCACATTGAGGGTAAAAAGCGCGGCCAGCAAGATGTACAGCGCGGGCACGAACGGGTAGCCGAAGGCTTTGTACGGGCGGTCAAGGTCGGGGCGGCTGCGGCGCAGCACGAAAATCCCGGCCACCGTCAGGATGTAAAACAGCATCACGACGAACATCACATAGTCCAGCAAATCGCCGTAACGCCCTGACAAACAAAGGATTGAACACCACACGAATTGCAGCCAGAGCGCAAAAGCCGGCACGTTGCGGGTGTTCAGGTCGCGCATTTTTTGGAAAAACAGCCCGTCGTCGGCCATGCTTTTGTAGAGCCGCGCCCCGGCGAGGACGAGGCCGTTGTTGCAGCCGAACGTGGAAATCATAATCATCACGGCCATCAGCATCGCGCCGCCCGCGCCAATCATCGCCGTAAATGCAGCGGTGCCGACGCGGTCTTGCGTGGCGTGTTGGATGCCGCGTGCCAGCACGTCCGCGCCGTCGGGCGTGCCCCAAAACGGCAGGACGCAGAGGTACGCGACGTTGGCCGCGAGGTAGAGCAGCGTGACGAGCAGCACCCCGAAAAACAGGCTGAGCGGCACGTTGCGGCGCGGATTTTCGATTTCGCCGGCGATGAAAGTCACGTTGTTCCATGCGTCGCTCGAAAACAGCGAGCCGACCATCGCCACGCCAATGGCAGAGGCAATAGCCGTCAGCCCGATTGGCCCCGGCGCGCCCATGTTTTCAAAAAAGTGCCCGAAGTTTTGGGCCACCACGTCGGCATTTTTGAACGCGAAAATGCCGAGCAGCACCAGCCCTCCGAGCGAGAGGGTTTTGACGATGGTGAGCGTGTTTTGCACAAAAACGCCCGCTTGCAGGCCGCGTGTGTTGAGCCAAGTCAGCACGGCCAGCGAAGCGATGGCGAGCAGTTGGGCAGCGTTTATTTTCACGAAACCGAGGTCGGCCAGCACGTTTTCGGGGCTGAAAACCGGGAAAATCACGCCTGTGAATTTGCCGAAGGCCACTGCCACCGCCGCAATCGTGCCACATTGAATCACGGCAAACATCGCCCAGCCGTACAGGAAGGCCGGCATTTCGCCGAACGCCTCTTTCAAATATTGGTATTGCCCGCCCGATTTCGGGAACATGGCCGCCAGCTCGCCATACGACAGCGCGGCGGCGAGCGTCATCAGGCCAGTGATGAGCCACGCCAGCAGCAGCAAAAACGGGCTGCCGAGCACCCGGCCCATATCGGCACTGACGATGAAAATCCCGGAGCCAATCATGCTCCCGGAGACGATAAAAGTGGCAGAGGCAAGGGAAAGGCGACGTGGCTCCATTGAGTGAATGAGCGATTGTGTGAATGAGTGATTTCGAGTGGGCGAATGTATGCAACAACTTGACAATCAACAGGAAAGCCAGCTCATTCATCACTTATCGCTCATCACTCACCACTACGGATAATATCCAGTTTCCGCCCGTGTCAATCTTTTCGGCGGCGGGGAAAACCGTCTGGAAAGTGTTTTTGTAAAACCGCTCTGTGGCCGTGCGGTCGGCGAGGGTGTGGTGCAGGCGGTTGAACAGCAGCAGGCCGCCGGGCCGGACGCGGGCGGCGCAGTTTTCCAGAAACTCGCGGGTCTCGAACTGCGGCGGCGTGAGGTCGTCCTCGAAAATGTCCATGACCACCATGTCGAACTGCTCCTCGCAAATCTCGACGTACATCTCCGCGTCGGCGGTCACGACTTCGACGTAGCTTTTCAGGCGGGGCAGGCTGTATTCGAGTGCGAGGCGGGCGATTTCCTCGTCGGCTTCGACGGCCAAATAGTGGCAGGTTTTGCCGTGTTTTTTCTCCAAAATGTACGGTACGCTCGCCAAGCCGAGGCCGAGCAGCAGCACGTCGTCCAATTTCCGGCCAGCCAAATCCAGCTGCTCAAAGGCCACGCGAAAATTGCGGTAAAGGTCGTCCCACGAGTAGATGGCATTGCCCGCGAGCAGTTGCAGCCGCCCCCGGTCGAGCACGACGGCCAGCTCCAAGTTTTGCTCGCTGCCCGTTTCTTCGAGCGTGATTGGCCTCAGGTACGAGAGCCATTTTTTCCAAAGTGGGATTTGCACGGTGTGTGGAATTTCGTCTTGCCTCCGTGAGCCAAAAACAGTTGCGCGAAGGTTGGAAAAATCTCCCTAAACGTGAGACGGCGAGACGGTGGGACAGCGAGATAATTCCCGCCCGCCCGTCGCCTCGCCGTCTCACACCCTCGCCGTCTCACACCCTCGCCGTCTCACACACTACTGCCCGCCGTCTTTTTTCTTCTTTTTGAACGGGTCCCATTTGTCGAGCTGTTTTTTGGCCTCGTCCACCGTTTTTTTGCCTTGCTCGCCGATGACCTCGCCCGCTTTTTCGCCAGCGGCCTTGCCCACTTCATCTTTCACTTTTTCGGTCGCCTTGTTTTTGGCCTCCTCGATTTTTTGGTTAGCCAGCCGTTGGAGCGAGTCGCGGATGCGGTCGGCCTCGGCTTGGGCTTTTTCTTTGGCCTTGTCTATTTCGCGGTTTGCCACGTTTTTCAGGCTGTCTTTTGCCTGTTCGACAACGGCGGTGGCCGCCCCAGTGGCCTGTTCTTTGAGGGTGCTTTCGCCGTCGGAACCGAGCACTTTCACGGCCATTTTCGGACTGAAAAGCGAGCCAGTCATGTCGAAACGCACGTTCACAAACTCGCCTTGCTTGATGTTCACGCCGTACTTCGCGGCCTCGCCGGAAAGGAAACTCAGGCCCGAACTGGCCGCCGACCCGACCGGGTTTTGCTCCAACATCTTGCGCGGCACTTTGGTCAAAAACTGGTAGTTCATCTCGTTGGTCAGGCCGTGCGAGCCGCCGATTTGCATGGCAATTTCGCCCATTTGCACATTGAACGGCTTGACGCTCACCTGTCCGTCCTTGATTTCAAACCAGTTTTTGGTGTTTTTCAGCTCCCATTTTTTCAGCGCGGCCACGTTCAGTTTGTCGCCGATGGCCTGCGCCGGCTTGAAATTGTTGATGATCGCGCTCAAAGTTTCGAGAAAACCAGCCGCCGAAAACGACTGCATATCGGGCATCATGTCCTTGCCCAAAAAGCCCGACATGGAGAGCGAGGTGTTGAACTTGCCGTCAATCAACTGGGCAATCGGCGCAAACGACTTGACCGTCGCAAAGTTCGAGTAGGCATCTTTGAAGCCCATGTTTTGGATGGCCATGTCCATGTTGAAGCTCGGTTTCGCCGGGTTTTGGGTGTTGTACTCGCCCGTCAGCCCGATTTGGCCGCCCAACGTGTTGGCCGTGCAATCCTGCAAACGAGCGGCGCGGTCTTTCACAACCACTTGACCGTCAAGGTTTTCGAGTGTCAAATTGGTGTACAGCACTTTTTTGAAATCGGCGTTCAGGGTCATGTCCATGTTTTCCGGGACGGGAATGACATCTTCGGCGGGCGGAGCCGCTGCCGTGCTGCCTGCGGTGGGCTTGGCGGGTTCTTCGGTCATGAACTGGTTGAGGTCGAACAGGTTGGAGCGCAGGTTCACCGTGCCCGCAACCGTTTGATTGTCAAATAGATAGTTCCAAGCGTTCAGGATTTTGCCGTTGCCAGCGAGGTCGCTGTTGCCGATTTTCAGGCCAAAATCCGAGACCTCCATGCGGTTCGGCGTGAAGTGGCCTTTGGCAAACAGGTCGCTGATGTCGTACACGTCGTATTTCAGTTTTTTGAAATCAAGGTTCAGGTCGAAATCCCACTGGTCGAACACCTTTTCCGAGGCAGTCGGGGCCGGGTCGCTGGGCACTTTTCCGGGGCCAGCGGCGGCGGCTTCGGCGGTCGGTTCGGGTTCCGTCCACTCGTTCGCATCGAAGAAAACAGAGCTGAGCATCACGCTCCCCTTCATCGTTTTTTCGGGCGAGAAATAGGCGAGGATGTTGTCCACACGGCCTTTGGCGCGGAGGTCGCTTTTGCCGAGGCGAGCGTCAAAGTTTTGAATATCAACGAATTGCGGGCTGAATGTCATCGTCAAATCGTTGATTTTGACGGGCGGCGTGCCTGCGGCGCGGTAGTTGAACAGCCGGATGCTCAGGCTGCCGGCCATGTTGACTTGATCGTATTGTTGCTGGTCGAGTTGGCTCTGCGCGGCTTTAAGGGTCATGTTCGCGCCGATGATGCCGGTGAGTTCCTGCACGCCGTCCATCGGGAATGCCTTGCCGAGTTCGGCGAGGTTGAGGGTGCCGGTGATTTTGGTGTCCACCGTCGGGTCGCTGATGGGCGTTTTCAAATTGAAGTAGCCTTCGAGCGGGTTCGAGCCGATTTTCAGGCCGAATTTCGGGATGGCGACGGTCATCGCGTTTAGGTCTTGCGAGGGGCTGTTGATGCTCGCGTCCACGTTGATGCCCGATACGCCGAGCGGCAAGGCGGGGTATTTGAAGTCGCCGTTGCCCACTTTGAAATCAAGTTTGAAAGCCGGGTAGGTCGTCTCGTTGTACTTGCCTTTGGCGAAGCCGCCGAACTGGAACGTGCCGTTGGCGGTCATGCCATCGAAATCTTTGGTGTACGCGCCGGGCACGATGGAGAGCAGGCTTTTGAACGTGTTTTGCGGGGTGCCGAAAGTCAAGTCCATGAGCATATCCACGTCGTTCGGCATGGACAGCCACCCGTCCAAATTGACCTGCAAATCATTGATTTTCAGTTCGTTTTCTTTGAACGTGAATTTCATTTGACCCATGTCCGCGCCGAGCGTCGCGTCCCAAATGGCGTGGGCTTTGGACAAATATTTCACGCCGCCGTAGTTGACGGAAAGTTTGCCGATGTCGGTTTTCATCACCAAATCGTACACGTCGGCAGCGAAATCGCCCTTGCCCGTGTGGTTCAGTTCGTCCAGCTCGGCGAGCATATCCAGCGAGCGGTCGTCGTACACGATTTTGCCGTCGGTGATGCTGTACGATTCGAGTTTCATCGCGCCGCCGGATGCGGGTTCGGCGGTCGCCGGGGTTTCGGGCGAGGGCTTGGCGATGTCGTAATTGGCCTTGCCGTTGGACAGCACGAAGACGTGGATGTTCGGCTTTTGGAGGTGCAACCCATTGATTGTCAAATCACTACCGAAAATGGCCGACCACAAATCCACCGCCACGTCGAGGCGTTCGCAGTGGATGAGGCGTGTGCCCTCGAACTCGTCCACGCCCGTCACGTCCAGCCCTTCGAGGCCGACGGAGAGTTTCGGGAAATGCCGGAACACGGAAATGTCCACGTCCGTGAAGTCGAGTTTGGCGTTCAAGTTTTCGTTCGCGGCGGTCTTGACGGCGGCCACGATGTCGTCTTTGAAAAAATAGGGCACGGCCGCGAGCGCGGCCAGCAGGATGGCAAAAACGGCGGCGAGGCCGATGAGGAGCTTTTTCATTGAAGATGAGCGAGTTTTTGTGTGTTTGCCCATAGATAAATCTATGGCTGGGTGCAAAAATCCGGCAGGATTTTTCATTCAAAGCCCACAGATTCATCTGCGGGAAATTTTGCGAGCGCAGGCTTTTTGATGGCTGAAAATGTTTTCCAAGCCCATGCCACCATGACTTCAACCTCCCAGTCGGGCCACGCCTCGGTCATGTCCAAAATCATGGCGGCGGCGAGTGATTTGAAGGATACCTCTGGGTGCTCGGCTTTTGCTTTCGCCATGCGCCTTTTCCACTTTTTTTTGAACGAAAATTCGAGCGAATCGCCCGCCTTGTCGGGGTTGATGGGTTCGTCGTGGGCATCGAAATGCTCGAATGCAGCCCGTATTTCAGCCGGGAAAAGTTGCTTGTTCCAATGGCCGATCACAGGCGGCAATGGTTCGGCGGTCGGCGTATTTTTCATGTTTCTTGAATTTTTCGCGTCAAAATAAAGCCTTCGTATTGTTTTTCAGGGTCAAAAGGCACGGACACAATTTGCGGGTATTGGAGTATGCCTTCCACCTCAAAAGCTTCTTGAACCAAGTTGATGCGGCTTTGAAAAATGCGGTTGTACAACTGTTGCCTTTTGGGTTCCGTCGCTCGAATCAAAATGCGGGCTTCCGGGCGGTTTTCGGAGAAGTTGAGGGTGATTGCCGCCACCGTGTTCAGCACTTTCCAAGCATCGTCGTTGGCCGTGAACTGGTCAAATCGCAACTTTCCATTTTCAAAATCGGCCAATCCGAGGTTGTAAAGCCCGTTGCGTTCGAGCGAAAACTGCACCGCTTTGACGACCGTCCGCTTTCCGATGCTTTGGAAAATGTAGAGTTTTTGGAAGTTGTGCTGGGTGAATTCGTAGTGTTCTGGTGTCATCGAACCATTGTTTCATCAGCAAATGTAGAAACGCAGTTGCTCAAAAGTCGGACGTAAAACGATGAAGCCGACGTTTCGCTTTCCATAAAGCTGGCAAAAATTTCTCCTTTGATTGGCGGCGGCCAGCCCGATGACAACTAACCACTAACAACTCCCCTTGCTACCTTTGCCCGCAACAAATCAAAACAATCCCGAAAGCCGGGGCCTACCTTTTCATGAGTTTCCAAATCCATTTCATTGACCACCAAGAAGATTTTGACCGCGTGATGGCCGAGCTGGCTCGGCTGGATTGGGTCGGATTCGACACCGAATTTGTCGGTGAAAAAACCTACATCCCCGTTTTGTGCCTCATCCAAGTCGTCGCCGGGGAAAATGTGTACCTGATTGACACACTGAAAATCAAGGACTTGCGCCTGTTTTTGGGCATCGTCGAAGACCCAGCCGTGCTCAAAGTCACCCACGCCGGCGACAATGATTACCGCCTCCTGAACACGCTTTTCGGCACCGTGCCGCAAAACACCTTCGACACGCAAATCGCCGCCGGGTTCGTGGGCTACAATTATCCGGCGGGCTTCGCCAAAATCTGTGAGCGCGAGCTGCGCGTCAATCTGGCGAAAAGCCACACGGTGGCCGATTGGGAGGCCCGCCCGATTGACCCAAAAGCCCTCAACTACGCAGTCGAGGACGTGAAATACCTGCCCGCGCTGCACCAAAAATTGAGCGCGAAACTCGCCCGTCGCCACCGCACCGCATGGGCACGCGAGGAAAACCGCAAGTGGGAAACCGCCAATTTTTACGTCACCGACCCCTACCGCGAGGCACTTGGCGGCGAATTCATCTACCAATTGGACAGCAAGGAAAAACTGTTCCTGCTGCGGATTTATGTCTGGCGGCGCGAAAAAGCCGCCGCGCTGAACGTCCCACGCGAGACAGTCTTGCAGGGCAAACACATCGGCAGCGTCGTGAAAGCCATGAAACACGGCCTCGGCGGGTTCAAGAGCAACCGCACCCTGCCCGAAAATGTGTGGAAAAAACACTTCGCCGACTGGGAAAACCTCTACAAAACCCCGCCCAACCCGACCGAAAAAGCCGTGCTCGACGCATTGCCGCAGCCGGTGGCCGACGACCCGGAGCGCGAGTGGATGCTCGAATTCCTGTATATGCTCGTCCGGCAACGCTGCGTCGAGCACGAGATTTCCGCCGCGCTGCTGCTGCCCAAA
Organism: Saprospiraceae bacterium; assembly: GCA_046299435.1. Classification (GTDB taxonomy): domain Bacteria; phylum Bacteroidota; class Bacteroidia; order Chitinophagales; family Saprospiraceae; genus M3007. The sequence goes on along the minus strand of JBKBIC010000169.1, from coordinate 499 downwards.
GGCGACTTCAACAAACTGAAAACCGATGCCGACACCTTCGACCACAACCTGCTCGGCGGCTGGCGCGCCGAATTGCTCGGCCCGGAACTCACGGATTGGCTGAAACGGCGCGAGGCGGTGCGGGTGTCGTGGCCGGATGGGTTTTGTAAGATTGAGATGGAGTAATTTTTCAGCATGAATCCATCAACAACGACTACACATGGCAAAAGACATTTTCCACGACATCGTGCGTACCGCGTTGGAAAACGACGGTTGGACAATCACGCACGACCCGTTGGTGCTCGTAAACGATGAAAGCCGTCGTCGGGAAATAGATTTGGGTGCCGAAAAAATCATAGCGGCAGAGCGTGGCACCGAAAAAATCGCTGTCGAAGCCAAGAGCTTTTTGGGTTCGTCGTTCACATACGAGTTCAACGCGGCTTAGAGTATGTTTTAAAATTTGAGGGGAAGTTTTTACGGATTTTTCTCCAAAGGAGTCTGCTGGGACAAATAGTGTTCA
>JBKBIC010000168.1:4797-10661 GCA_046299435.1 Saprospiraceae bacterium | reverse complement strand
ACCGCCCACTGCTTACTGCCCACTGCTTACTGCCCACTGCTTACCGCCCACTGCAAATGCAAGTCGTCATTTTCTGCAAGCAATTCCGCGAAAAAGACCTGCCCTTCACGCAGGCCCTGCTCGACGCGCTGCACACCAACGACTTCGAGGCATACATCTATACCCCGTTTTTGGAGGAAATCCGCGAGCGGCTCACGTTCCCCCGCGAAGCCAAGCCCTTCAACGACCACACCGATTTTGCAAAACACAAGATTGACGTGGTCATCACCCTCGGCGGCGACGGCACCATGCTCAACGCCGTCACCCTCGTGCGCGATTCCGGCGTGCCCATGCTCGGCATCAACCTCGGGCGGCTTGGCTTCCTTGCCGCCATCGGCAAAAACGCCATCGCAGAGGCCATCGGCAAGCTGCAGCGCGGCCTTTACAGCATCGAAGAGCGCGTCATGCTCTACCTCGAAAGCCACCCGGCCATCTTCGGCGACATCCCCTTCGCGCTCAACGACTGCACCATCCTGAAGCGCGACACCTCGTCCATGATAACCCTCCACACGTTCATCAACGGCGACTACCTCAACTCCTACTGGGCCGATGGCATCGTCATCGCCACCCCGACGGGCAGCACCGGCTATTCGCTCAGCTGCGGCGGCCCGATTGTGTTCCCGCGTTCGGGCAACTTCGTCATCACGCCCGTCGCGCCGCACAACCTCAACGTGCGGCCCATTGTTATCTCCGACGAATCGGTCATCTCGTTCGAAATCGAAGGCCGGGGCGACAACTTCATTTGCACCCTCGACTCGCGCTTCGAGCTCATCTCCGCACAGCACCAACTGGCCGTCCGCAAAAATGGCTTCCCCGTCCGCATCATCCAATTGCAGGACGTGACCTTCCTCACGACCATCCGCGAAAAACTGGCTTGGGGTGCCGATGTGCGGAACTGACCCGCTATTTCAGGTTTCGGAGTTCAGATTGACGACCGTCGCCGCTCAAAACAACGAATCAACAAATCCCCAAACCCGACTTCCGATGACGCACATCCACGCCTTCGAGTTCAACCCTTTTGCCGAAAACACCTACCTCGTCTGGGACGATTCCGGGGCCTGCGCCATCTTCGACCCCGGCTGCTATTATCCGCATGAACGCACTGAATTACAGGCGTTTATCTCCGAAAAAAAACTCCGCCCCGTGCGGCTCATCAACACCCATTGCCACCTCGACCATGTGTTCGGCAACGACTTCGTCGCCCGCACATGGAGCCTCGAACTTGAAATCCATCGCGGCGAGCTGCCCGTCCTCGAACGCTACCACGATGTGGCCCAGAAGTACGGTATCCCAAACGTAGAGCCGCAGCCCGCCGTCGGGAAATTCATCGAAGACGGCGACCTCATCGAATTCGGCGAGACGCGCCTGCAAGCCATCCTCACGCCCGGCCACTCGCCTGCCAGCCTGTCGTTCTTTTGCGAAAAAGAGGGTTTCGTCGTGGCGGGGGATGTGCTGTTTTTCGAGAGCATCGGGCGCACCGACCTTCCCGGCGGCGATTTTGACACCTTGATAAACAGCATCCGAACACGGCTTTTTCTGCTACCCGACGCAACCATCGTCTATCCGGGGCATGGCCCAGCCACCACCATCCGGCACGAAAAAGAGTACAACCCGTTCTTGTAACCCATTGAAAATCAAAATTTTGCGCCACCAACAAGCCTAAATTCACCAATCTCCCATCATGGCAAAAATCCTGCTCATCGAAACGGCCACCGAAGCCTGCGGCGCAGCCATCGCAGTGGATGGCGCGGTCGTGGCACAGCACGAGAAACCCAATTCCACCGAACACGCCGCCCTGCTCACGCCGCAAATAGAAGCCTGCGTCCGCGACAGCGGCATCGCCCTGCGCGACTTGGACGCGGTGGCCGTGAGCAGCGGGCCGGGGTCGTACACATCGCTCCGCATTGGGTCGTCGGTGGCCAAAGGCATTTGCTACGCACTCGGCAAGCCCCTCATCGCGGTGGACACCCTGCAAGCCCTCGCGTGGGCAAGCCGCGAAACCCTGCGCCAAACCAATCCAGATGTTTTGAACGCCCCGCACCTGTTCGCGCCCATGATTGATGCCCGGCGGCAGGAAGTTTGCTTCGCCATTTTCGACGCGGATTTAAACCTTGTACAGGCATCCAAACCCGAAATTTTGAACGACAAAATGTTTGAAATTGATTCGCAAACGTCCGGGGATTCCTCTGTCTCCAAAAAGCCTCTTGAAAAAATAATTCGATACGTTTTGTCGGGGAACGGCTCCATGAAAGCCGAAAACGTGCTCAAAATTCCGGGAAGCGTTTTTTTGGGTATCAAGCAATGCTCCGCCGGGCACTTAGCGGCGTTGGCAGAAAAATATTTTCAAGAATCTGATTTTCAGTCATTGGCATATTTTGAACCAACGTATATGAAGCCACCCAACATCACAGCCCCAAAGCCCGCACCTGTTTGAAACCTGATGAAAAATTTTGCATTGATTTGTTTGTTAATTTAAAAGAGTCCCGTTGTAACTTAGTCTTGTAAAGCAAAATCTCTGAAACCAAGCACGGGCACACATTTGATTTTTTCAATTTCAAATTGGCACAATGTTTGGCAAAGAGGGCACATCAAAACAGTTTTTCTTTAATCTTTTAAAACATATTATATGAGAAAGCCGAACAAGACTGAAACAGTTGTCTTAAAGAAAGGGAAAAAAGACATTCAACTCGACTACGCCGAGTTGCGGAAGGCCGTGCTGGTGCTCCGCGCTGTCAATCACAAGCTCCGCCAACGCATCATTGACCTGCTCGAAGAAAACGAGCGCATGACCGTGACGGACATCTACATCAAGCTCCGTCTCGAGCAAAGCGTCGCCAGCCAGCACCTGGCAATCCTTCGCAAAGCCGGCGTGGCGGCTACCGAACGTCAGGGCAAGTTCATTTACTACTCCCTTGACAAAGACCGCCTCAACCAGATTTCCCGACTCGTGGAAGAGCTCGCCATCTGAACCGTCCGCACCTATTTTGGAGGGATTTCGCACATCGCGGTTCCGAGCGCAAAGACACTTCCCATGCTGCCCGCCCACCTTGTCCGGTGGCGGGCAGCATTTTTTTTGCCGATGATTTGTGGTTCTTCCGAATATTGCCACATTTGCAATCTGTACGACAAACATCAAATGAGATAACAACCTATGAAACGAACAGGAAAATCCTCCTTGCTACACCATGACAAACTCCGCGTCTCCTCTGAAATTTTGAGGGCATTGGCGCACCCGCTTCGGATGCAACTCTTGGAATTCATTGATTTTCACAAATCCGTCAATGTCAACAAGATATACTCCGCACTCGGCCTTGAGCAGTCCATAACCTCGCAGCACCTCCGCATCCTCCGGCAAGCCGGGCTGGTGCGCACCGAGCGCGACGGCAAGTTCATCTTTTACATCGTGGATTATCCCCGTGTCGAAGAGGCCGCCCGCGCAGTGGGCATCTTCTCCACATTCGTGAGCGAAGACGCACTGGCAGACGCGGAAGGCATCGAAGCACACGAGCCTGCATGACGGGATGGTGGGCAAGCGACACAAAAAAGTCCCTGCGGCCCGGAGCCGCAGGGACTTTTTTGTGTTAGGCGGACCCAGTTTCAGGGCAAAACCGAGTCCCGTTTCAGCAAATCAATGTACTGCAACGAGCCTTTTTTGTTCGGGTGCATGAAATCGCCGAACAGCGTCACATCGGCCAGTGCCGCGCGGTAATCATGCACAGGCAGCCCGGTCGCCTGTTCCACCGCTGTTTTCAGCGCATCCAAATTCGTCACCGTGAAGCCGGGCAAGTACGGGCTGATGACCAATTTGACAGCCACCCCTTTGGCGCGGGCGGCAGCCACGATTTCCTTCAACTGCAAGACCAGATATGGGTGGACTTCCAGCGGATACTGGTTCTGCGCGACCTCGGCCACGAGCCGCTCGGAAATCACCCGGTCGAGCATCCAGTCCTCGTCCGATTTGGAGCGGTGCAGCTGGCTCCGCTGGAAAACCTCGTTGTTGAAGCGCGTCAGCCACGACACTTGGCTGCCCCACCACATCTTGGGCTGTTTGCCATGTATGAGCGTGTCAAGTCGTTGAGAATGAGCCGTGTATGTCAGGAAACCCGTGAGCAGTTCATCGTTCACGCGGTCGCAAGTCGTGATGTCCACGAGCATACACTGCGGGGCCGGGTAGCGTTCGAGGTAGTCCTGCACGAGCACTTTGGCGGCATCGGCAGGCAGGCCGTTGTAACTAAGGTTGAAGGTGGTTTTGCCCGTGACCTGCTCAATGTAAGGCTGAAAGAACGTCAGCCCGCGTGAGTTGCCGACGAGCAGGATTTCCGCGCCCGCCTCGCCCCGGTACATCCGAGAATAGCGGAATTGACTATCGTCCACCTGTTTCTGCAAAAACCAGCCGCCCAACCGGTCGCCCGCAAACACAAGGGCGAAAAAAGCCGGAAACCAGAGTATTTTTCTCATTTGTAAGTTTATTGGGCGGCATGAGGCCACCTTTTTTACAAAAAGTCGGCCAACAAAAAGGCGACCGAGAGGGCGCACAAATGTAGGCCGCCGCCTGTCTCTGAAGAACCGACCGTCGTCCCGGCCTCAAAAAAATGTTAAACCAAGCCTGCCCCACCAACGCCCGCAAGCCCGGAAAGCGTGAAGCCCACGAACCGCATCTAACCAGCCAAATCCATCCTCACCGCAAACCCAACCTCGTATGAAAAAAACGCTTTTCGCCGCCCTATTCGCCGCTGCCGCGTCGGTCGCCATCGGCCAAAACATCTCCGAGACTTGGCAACGCCTCCAGCTGCTCGAAGGCTCGTGGTACCTCAACGACCGCCGCCAAGCCGTGTTCAGCATCTGGCAAAAAACCGCCGACGGCCTCGAAAACCGCACGTTCACGCTCATCTGCGGCGATACCGTCGAACTCAGCTGCACCCGCATCCATGCGACCGACGACGGCCACCTGCAACTCGAGCTCTTCGCCGACTCGCTCCAACTTTCCGCGCCGATGCAATTCCGCCTTGCCAGCACCGACCCGTTCGAGCCGGTTTTCCAGAACCAAAACCCCGCCGCCGGGCACGCCCGTATCGGTTGGAATTTTTTCGGGCAAAACTATTTTTCACTAACTGTCAACGAGTTAGGCACCGACAAAACCTATGACTACCGCCGATTTTACCAGCGCGTCACGCGGCTCGATTTGCGCCTCCGGGCCGGGGCCAATCTGACGAGCCTGAGCACACGAGGCATTTTGTACGGTCGGCAGGAGTTCTCGGCGCGGCCCGGTTTTGAGCTTGGGCTGGGCACCACGTTTCGGAGTTTGGAAGGGCCGCTGGCGATTGGGCTGGAAGTTGGGGTGTTGCGGCGGCAAATCCACGTCGAGTCCGAACTGCCATACAACGGCGGCGTTTTCCGGGACGGCAACTACCAACGCACGGATTTTTACTTCGCCCTTATGCCCGAAATCGCCGTCGGCGAGGCACGCGAATGGGCCGTTTCCGGCGGGATTTATATGACAGCGGTGTTCCAGCGCGACTTTGACGGCTCGGTCAAAACTTACAGCAAGGAAACTTTGGACAACTGGTTCACGCAGCCCAACCGCGACTTGGAACCCGATTGGGGCTTTGCGGCAGGGTTTTCGCGGCGCATCGGCGGCAAAAGCTGGGAAAAAGCGCAGCCTGCACTCTTCCTGCGGGCTTGGTTCGGGAACAACAATGTGGATAGGCTCTACGGCGGCGAGGGCAGCCTGCGGGTGCGTGGCATTTCCGTCGGGTTCAGCACGCGGCTGCGGACTTTGTGATTTCGGGGTCGGCGGGTTGCGATTCACTGAAATCGCAACCCGC
>JBKBIC010000168.1:0-4787 GCA_046299435.1 Saprospiraceae bacterium | reverse complement strand
GTCCCCCGGGGGGTTGGGTTGTTGGTTGGTGGGGGGGGGGGGGGCCCCCATCAACACCCCCCCCCCCCCCCCGACTGCCAATCAAAGCAATGCCGCCCCGAACACGCCCGCCGAATCGCCCAGTTTGGGCTTCACGAAAATAGTGTCCACGCGAGGGTTGAACACCCACTTTTTCACCTCCGCCACGCCGTCGGTGTATAGTCGGTCAATATTGCCCACGCCGCCGCCGATGACGACCACGTCAGGGTCAATGATGTTGATGACCACCGCAATGGCTTTTCCGAAATACTGCACAAGCCTGTCCATCGTCTGCACGGCAGCGGGTTCGCCTGCTTCGCTGCGGGCGACTATCTCTTTGAGTTTCAATGGATTGCCTGCGACGGAGGCATAGTATTTTTCCAAGGCTGGCCCGGAAATGACCGTCTCCACGCAGCCCGTTTGGCCGCAATAGCATTTGCTGCCGCCGGGGTCAAGCAGGTTGTGGCCCCATTCCCCGCCGATGCCCTGCCGACCGTTGATGACTTTGCCGCGCACGACCACGCCGCCGCCCACGCCCGTGCCCATGATGACCCCGAAAACCACCTCTGCGTTCGGCGCAATGTCGTGCGCCGCGCCCATGAGCGTCTCGGCGACGGCAAAGCAGTTGGCATCGTTGGCGAGGTTGACCGGGATGCCGAGCAGCCGTTGCAGGTCGTCGCGGAAAGGCCGCCCGTTCAGGGCTGTGGTGTTCGCGTTTTTGATGGTGTTGGTTTGCGGGTCGAGGGTGCCGGGATGCCCGATGCCGATTTTGTCGGGCCGCAGCCCCGATTCGGCGGCGAGCGTGTTTATCAGTTTTTCGATTTGCCCGACGATGTGCTCATAGCCCAAATGGGCTTCGGTCGGCAGCCGGAAACGCACGAGCGGCTGCGGGTTATCGCGGCTTTCGAGGATGGCTCCTTCGATTTTTGTGCCGCCGAGGTCAATGCCCCAGAGTGGATTCATGTGCAACTGAGTTTCGTTTCGTCAAAAAATAGGCGGTCGCCTGCGGGTGCGCCAAAGGTAGTTGGCAGCACGAAACTCAATGGGTCGTGTGGGGTGCAAAAAATTGATTTTCAGGACGATAGGCCACTCATCGCAGCAGCGTGACGTTGCCCGCTTTTTTGCCGCCGCCCACGTTGCCGGGGCAGCCCACTTCCAACACATAGACGTACACATCCGACGGCAGCGGCTTGCCGTTCGGCGCACGGCCATCCCAACCCGTGCCGCCGGGCGTGTTGGTCGAGTACATCACCACGCCCCAGCGGTCGTAAACGCGCAGTGCGATGAGCTGCTCAAAACCTTCGTACTCCGGCACCCGGAAAGTCTGGTTTATTTGGTCGCCGTTGTCGGGTGTGAAGGCATTGGGCACGGGCACGTTTTTCGGGTCGCAGGGCGGCAGCAGGCGCAAAATGACGACCACCACTTCCGTGCAGCCCGCCGCGTTCGTCACCGTCACCGAATAGCTCAGGCTGTCAATCCCAGCGGGCACGTCGGCCACCGGGTTCGGACAATCGGCACAGCTCAAGTAGGTCGCGGGCGACCATTCATATTTGGCAAAACCGCCCGGCAGGCCCAGCTGCACCGCCGAATCCTGCGGCCAAACGACGCGGAAAAGTGTGTCCAAATTGGGTTTTTGCGCGGCGGTGATGACCACCAAACTCGTCGAGTCGCAGCCGTTCGCGCCCGGTACCGTCTGCGGATACTGGCCCGGCGCGGAATAGGTGATGCCGCCGATTGTCACCACCGAGCCGGGGCAAAGCACGGCCTCTTGTTTTGTGAAACTTGTGTCGAGCACAGTCAACGTGATGCAATGTGTTGAATCGCAACCAGTTGTGGCCGTGAACGGTTGGCAGTACACGCCCGGCAGGGTTTGGGTTTGCCCGAAAATCGTGGCCGACTCGCCCGCACAAATCGTCATTTGCGAACTGGTATTTTGCACCGCGCCCGGCACGACGACGGGCAGCAAAATCGAGTCCTTGCAACCGAACTCGTTGTAGCCCAAGATTTTGTATGTCGTGTTCGCCGTCGGGGCCACGCCGACCACCGAGCAGGCGGGGTTTTGGCAAAAAACGCCCGCCGAAGGTGCCCAGAAATAGTCTTTCGCCCCGCTCAAAAGCACGAAAGCCGTGTCGCCGATGCAGTTGGTCAGGGCAGCGGCATTGGCCGAGATGGTTGGGTTTTCGGAAAATCCGACAAACACCGTGTCGCGTTTCACGCAATCGCTGAGCGGCGTGGAAACCGTCAAAATGAGCGTGGCCGAAGCCGTGCCTGTGAAAAACGGGTTGTGAATGTCCGGGTTTGAGACCAACCCGGCGGGCGACCAGCGGTACACAAACCCGGCATCGAAGAACGGATTGAACTGCAAATCGGCGTTGCCGCACACGCCCAATGTATCGGGGCCGATGGCCGCGTAGGGCGTGGGCTTCACCGCAATCATCACAGTATCAATGTTTTCGCAACCAAGTGCGTCGGTGATTTTCACGAAATACTGGCTCGTGGCAATCGGGCTGACCACCTGCACGGGCAGCGTCGGGTCAACGATGCCAGAGCCGAACCACTCGTAATTTGCCGCTGGGGTCGTCATCAGCGTGACGATTTCGCCCACGCAGATGGCCGTGTCGGGGTTCAGGATTTTCGGTTGCGGCAGCACGGTGACGGACACATCGGAACTGACCGAGCAATCACCCGCCGTTTCCGTGAATTGGTACACGAAAGTCATGGGCTGCGTGGTCGCGTTTTTAAACATGAATTTCGGGAACGCACAGGTGTCGCATTCGAGCCAAGTGGCTGGAGTCCACTTGAATTTATGGCCCGGCGTGGGGGCCACGCCCAAATTGATGAATGCCCCGGAACACACCGTTTTGGGTTCGATTTGCCGCGAAATATCGTCAATCGGCAGCGCGACCGTCTCGCAAAGGCACATATCGGCGGCTTCCAGCACGACGATGAGGTGGCACAAATCGGCCAAATCAATCGGCAGCGGCCCGGCCAAATCCACCGTTTGCCCGGCCCCGACGGGGAAGAAAATGGCGGCTTCGTGCAGCTTTTGGTCGGCGGCGGTGAGCGTGCCGGAGCCGTCTTGGTCGCGGTAAAATTTGAAATACGTCGGCGTGCTGTGCTGGAAGGTGCCCGCGTTTTTCAGCCGCAATTTGTAGCCTGCGATGCCCGCGTTGAAGTCCACGTCAAAATCTTCGACCTCGAATTCCGGGTGGTAGGCCGCGACGGTCAAAAACGCCTCGCCGCTCGTGGCCGTCGCGTCGCACACCGAGCCGTCGGCGACGCACACGGCGGTTTGCTGCTGCGTGGTGCGTATAAATATGGTGTCCAGCACGCCGCAGCCTTGCGAGCCGAAATTGGTTGCCGCGAAGGTCAGTTGCACGGTCGCGTTGGCGGGCACGTTGGGCAGTTGTTTCCATTTCAAAATTTGCCGACCGCCCATGTTCATCACGGCAGGCTGGGCGGCGGGCGCGTTCGCGCCGGGCTGGTAAGAATTTTGGACAAAAGCCACGCCGGGCGGCAGGGTCACGAACAGGCTGTCCTTCGTGCCGCTCGCAGCCGAGCTCAAAAACGCGACCGCGATGGGCACTTCGTCGGCGCAACCGACAGGCTGCGGCACGGTCAGGCTGGGCAGGATTTGCACATCTGAAGCGGGTGGCACGCCGTTGAGCAAAATCGGGTCGCCGGGTTTGAGCAGGATGTTGGTGGAGTCGCCGCAGCCTTGGTCGCCGAAGGTTCGGAAGCGGATTTGCTCGCCGGTGATGAACCCGCAGACGGTCTGCGTCTTGAAACGGATGCTCGCCGAGTTGGCCGGGGCCGCCGTGAAACCCACCAGCCCATTTTGGGCAATGGTCGCGTTCAGGGCCGCCAGCGACCAGCCGAGGCCGAAGCCCGGCGCGGGGGTCGGGTCGGGAATTGCTGCCCAGTTTGCCCCGGTCGGGTACGAAATTTGGCAGCTGCCCGGCACGATTTGGAGGCCCGGTGGCAGTTTGATTTGAGCCACCACGCCGAAGGCCGCGCCTTGCAAAGCGTTGAAAATCCGAATGTTGTGGTAATCCGTCGTGTCGCAAAGGTCAACCGAGGCGGCGGGTGTTTTCACGTCCAATTCGAGTTCGGCATTTTGCGGCGTGACGCTCATCGAGAGCGTTTTACGCGAGCAGGCCGACGTGCCGGGGTCAAGCACGGGGTCGCAGTTCCAGCCGTAAAAAGCCAGCACTTGTTCGGGTTGGCAGCCCGCGTTGGTGGCCGTGACTTGCACTTGCAGGACTTGTCCCGGCATGATGTCGCCGATTTGGAAAACGCCGTTGACCTGCGGCAGCGGTGTGCCGCCGGGCAGCCGCAGCACCTGAAAATCGGTCAGTCCGCCCGTTGAGTTTTCAAAATAAATCCAAGCGTTCGAGGCAAGCACGGTGCCGCCAGCGTGGATGAAGTTCAGCGTCCAGCGGCCTTTGTCGTCCGAGCTTAAATAGTTGAGGTTCAGGCCCGAAGCGAACAAAAACGGCCGCACAGGGATGAACCCGAACGTGTCAGGCGGCACTGTTTCGAGGCCGCTGCGGATGCCGAAAGTTTGCAGCGTGTCAATCGGCGAAGGCGGTTGCCAAGCGATTGACATGTTGTTTTCGTGCTCGGCCAGCTCCGAAAAATCGCAGGGCGCGGTGAATTGCTGCCGTAAATCCAGCGTGAAACCCTCGTCCACGAGCGGCAGCACACTGGTTTGGAACTGGTACAGCGTGTCGGTCGGCGTATCAAACGGGAACGGGAAATTGACCAGC
>JBKBIC010000167.1:0-10774 GCA_046299435.1 Saprospiraceae bacterium | reverse complement strand
ATTCCGCCGTCGGCAGCAGCGGCAAATCGGGCTTGAACACGACTACTGTCCGGCGGTTTTTGGCCCGGCCTTCGGCGGTCTCGTTCGAGGCGACGGGCGAGAACTCGCCTTTGCCGACGGGTGTGAGTTGGTTGGCGTTCACGTTCAGGTCGCGGACGAGCGCACGGGCGATGTTGGTGGCGCGGGCAAGGCTCCAATCCCAAGTGTCCTTCACGGATTTGTCCTTCGGCAAAGTGTTGTCCGTGTGGGCTTGGATTTCCACGTTCAGCTCCGGGTGGGCGGCCAGATACTCGGCCAGCGGCATCAATAGCGTGAGGCCGTTTGAACTGATTGTCAGGCCGTTAGATGCAAAAAGTTGGGGGTCGGGCAGCGTGAGCGACAGCTCGTTGTTCGTGAAATCAACCACCGCGCCAGAGGCCGACCAAGCGTCGTAAGCCTCCGACATGGGATTGAAAATGTCGAGCAAGATGGCCGTTTGCTGGCGTTGGACGGAAGTGACCCGCCGCAGGGCGGCCTCGCACATGGCCAGCGTGTCCTTTGTTCGGAAAAGTTCGGACTGGATTTTGGCCTTCTGCGTGGCGAGTTTGCTCTCGGATTCGCCGAACTGCTGCGAGCGAGCGATGACTTCTGTTTTCAGGTTGCGGATTTGTTCGTCCTGTTCGCCGAGGCTGCGGTTCAGTTCGCCAACGGTTTTGGTCAGGTTGGCGACCTCCTTTTTGCGGTCGGCGAGTTCGCGCAGCTGCACCACTTCGCGGGCTTCGGACTGCTTGCGCCGCTCCTTTTCGAGGCGGTAAATTTTCGGCTTGACGCATGAGGGCATTGCCGCGAGCACCAAGAACAATCCGCACACGGGCATCAATCGAGAGGAGAGGGTAGTTTTTTGTAAATCCATTGTTTGAATTGTTCGAGCCGGAAAGCAACGACTTTTTCTATTTTTCGGCAAAAAAAATGCCGAAACAAGTGCGCAAGTTTTTGACAATCAATTTTTTACGCGCCGACGAAAAACCCAGCCGCCGCCCCGCAACGCCGCAGGGCAGCCATCATATCAAAAAAATCGCTTGGCTTTTGCTGCCGATTTTTGCGGCCTGCAACCTTGATGAAGACACCCTTCGAGGCCGTTGGGGGGCAGCCGCTTTTTTCGAGGAAGGGCAATCGGTGGCCGCACCGCTCGACGAGGTTTCGCTCGAATTTTTGCCGACTGGGCAGTACGTTTTTCGCGGGCCGTTCAAGTACAGCGAGGCCGGGCGGTTCAAGTGCTCGATGCACTACCTGCTGCTGACCGACACGACGGTTTTCCCACCACAGGAAAAAATGCTGAAAGTGCTCTTCCTCTCGCCCGATTCGCTGAAAATCCGCATGGAAAAAGACGGGCGGCAGCAGGTGCTCTTTTTAGGCAAATAGCGGTGAAATCGGCTCACAAATCCGCGCCAAACACCACGCCTACGCGCTCGAAATTGCCGCCGAACCAGTTGGCCACCACATCCAAACGCCCCATGCGGAAGGCTCCAAACCCGATGTTCTCGAAGCCGAAATTCAGTTCCCAATAGGGCAGTGGGCGGTCGGTCTCGGTCGGCACGAGCGAGCCTTTGTCCGTCCATAACACATTGAAACCCAGCACTTCTTTCCAGCCGAGCTTGCGGATGCCGGGTATTTTGTCCAGAAAATACCCCTCGAAATGATGCTGCGCGTGGGCCTGTGCGAACGCCCCGTCGGTGCTGAAATCGTAGTAGGGCAACATGAAAAACCCGCGTGTGTAATTGCTTGGGTTGCCGAGTTGAGTCTGGTTGCCGAGGAAGTGCCGGAAGTCCACGAATTGCAGGTTTTGGGCCCGCAGGAAAGTACCGCCCGCCAGCGTCCAGCTTGTGTGGCCGGCAATGCCGAAGCCCAGCCCAGTCTGCCGGAATTGGCCCATCAAAAAGTCAAAATCCGCCGTGCTGCCCGCCACGTTGGGCACGGCTTTCCGGTAAATGACGGTCAAGTCCGGCCATTTCGATTCGCCGTAAACCTTTTGTTTCGGGTACGAGAGGTACTCCTGTGCGAAGCGGAACCGCAGCCGCAGCTCCGCGAAAAACGCCCGCCCGCCAGTGAAAAGTTGCTCGCGGCCTTCGGTCGGCACGGGGTCGTTCGGGGTGTATTGGCGGTCGGATTTGCGGCTCCACGAGTAGTCCGAATGGTTTTCGAGCAGGCGGCGGTCGGCCCATTCGAGGGAGGCCGTGCCGAAAATGCCATGCCGAATCTCGCGGCTGAACTGCGCCTCGGCGAATGCTTTTTCGTAAATCTTCATGTAATTGCGCCGCCCGAAAAGCGAGTACGAGGTGTTGATGAGCGGGCTAATCGGTTGGTTCTCATTGAATTGCTCGGTTTTCAGGCCGCCCGCGAGCCGCAATTCGGCGAAGTTCACGCTGTTGAACCGCCGCCGGAAGCCCGCGTCGCCGCGCAGCCTTTTTTCCGCGAAACCGTAGTTCAGCCGCCCGTTGGCTTCCCAGAAATGCGTGGCACGTTCGTCGCCTTCTTTCCGCAGGCTTGGCTCGATGTTCAGCAGGCCGCCTTGCACGGTGTTGAACTGCACCCACCGGAACGCCGACGGCACCGAAAAATCGAGCCGCTCGAACGACTTGCTATAAGTGTAGCCGAAAAAGAAATTGACCAGCTTGTACTTGTTGTCCACACGGTCAACGCTGTCGAGGTAGGCTTTCGAGGTGACGATGCGGCGCAGGCTGTCCTTTTTCACATAGTCGCGGCTTTCCTCTTCGGTCAGCGGCATCGGGCGGATTTTTTCCCAATAACTCGAATCGCGCTCGGCGGCTTTTTCCTCGATTTTGAATACCTCGTTGCTGAAAAGCCCCGCCGGGAACGCCGGTTTCAGGTCGTAATTGGAAAAAACGGAATTGAAAAAGCCGCCGATTTTGAACCCGAAAATGCCGAATTTGAAAGTCGTCACCTGCGAAAGCAAGGCCCAGCCCGTGCCCGTGCCCGTGCCCATCGGGACAAACTCCTGCGCGATGTGCAGCGTGTCCAAAACCGGCTGGTGGATGGCCGCCCCGGTCAGCACCAAGTCCGCGCCTTGCAGGCACCACTCACCGTCCACGATGTACAGAAAGCCGCCGAAAACCGGGTCGGTCTCGCGTTTTGGGATGACCTCGATTTTGGCGATTTCGTGGCCGTTTTGGTCTTTGAAACGCCCGACCAAGCGAAAACGGTAATACGAAAATGCGTTGTCGGCCAGCGGCGAAAGGATGTCGCGCTCGACCTCGATGTGTTCGTCGTACAGGCTGAAATCGGTCAAAGTGGCGCGGTTCAGGCTGAAACCGTTGGGGTCGCCGCTGACTTTGCTCGAAATCATCACCTCTTTTTTGCGGGCGGGCGCGGCCTGCACATACATTTTCGAGACCGATTCCGAGAGGTACACGATGCCCGTGCGGTTGGAATCCAGCGCGCCGCCCATGTTGCCCACGTCCTTGCCGAGCAGTTTTTTGGGCGCGTCCAGCATTTTGTAAAGCCCTTTGACGTAGGCATCGCAGGCATATTCCGGGAGCCACTTTTTGTGCTGCTTGCGCCGGGCGATGGCCTCGCGCATGATGCCGTAGGCGGGGTCTTCGGCGTTGGCGAGCACGACGACCTCGCCGATTTCGAGGGCGTTGGATTCCATGCGGACGGTCAGGCGCACGATGGGTTTTTCGCCCGTGATTTCGACGGTTTCGATTTTTTGCTTGAACCCAACATACTGAAACACAACGCGGTGCGTGCCCTTTTCGAGCGAAAGCCGAAACTCGCCCTCGGCATTGGCAGTCGTGCCGTTGGTGCTGTTTTGGACAAAAACGGACGCGAACGGGAGCGGCTCGCCCGCGTCGTCGAGCACCTTGCCGACGAGGGTTTGGGCAAAAAATTGGGCCGTGAAAAACAGGGAAAACAGGAGGGACGCAAGGCTTTTTTTCATGTGTCGGTAAAGTTGGATAGTGTGTGCGGTGTTGGCGCGGATTGTCGGCGTAGGGTTTGATGCTCGGTAAAAAAAACAGGCTTGCCAACGACCCGCAAACAACTGCGAACCAGCCGCCCGGGTTCTCAAAAATGCGACCAAACGCCCCCTTTTTTATATGTGCAAAAAACGCGGCGAGCCTCGCAAGCCATTGGTTGACAAAGGTTTGCGAGGCTCGCCGCGTTTCAATGATGGTTTTCCCACAGATGAATCTGTCGGCTGAGCATGAAAAAATCTGAACGATTTTAAGCGAAAAATCCGGCGGATTTTCGGCTCACAGCCCACAGATTCATCTGTGGGAAAGATTCATCTGTGGGAAAGATTCAGGCTTTCCCAAAATTTTCACATCAATTATTCTTTTACGACTCGCACAACGGCCCGTTCCGACACATCGGCCAGCGCAATTTCGAGCCAATAAATGCCCGCCGGAAACCGTCCGAGGTCAACCATTTCCGACGGGAAATTTTGCTCCAAAACGAGCCGCCCCGAAGCGTCGCGCACGGCTACGCCAACGATGTTTTGCTGGCTGCGGAGCCAGATTTGGCCGCTGGTCGGGTTCGGGAAAATTTCGATTAAATCATTGGTCGTCAACTCGTTGCGGAGCGCAGTGCCGCCCACTTGCACGGTGATGCTTTGGGTGCAGAGGTTTTTGTCGCGCACCCAAAAACTGTACGTCCCGGCCAGCAAATTGGTGAACGTGGCCGACGAACTGTAACTCGAGCAACTGCCCGCGCTTGTGCATCGGCGGAAGCGGTAGGCCGCGCCCGTCGGGTGCGGGGTGCCGCCTGCCCCGGCGACCACGACCGTCCAGCGGCCATTGGTCTGTTGGGTTTGCGAGACGATGTTGATGGAAAGTGCCGGAGGCTGCCCGACAATGACGGAACCCGTTGAGGTACAGCCGCTTGCGTCGGTGGCGGTCACGGTGTAAGTGCCGCCGTAGAGGTTCGAGGCTTGGGCGGTGGTCGCGCCGGTGCTCCACAAATAGGTCTTCGCGCCCGTGCCGCCAGAGGCGACCGCTTTGGCCGAACCGCCCGCCGGGCCGCCACTTCCGGCGGGGCATTTGGCGGCGATGCTGGTCAAAGTGAGGTTGAGGACGGTCGGTTGCGTGATGCCAGCCGAGTAGGTTTTGGTGAGGCCCTGTGCATCGGTCACGGTCACGCGGTAGGTGCCGGGCGCGAGGTTCGAGATGCTCGCGGTGGTCGCGCCGGTCGTCCAGAGGTAGGTGTACGGTGGTTTGCCGCAGCTGGGCGCGACGCTGGCCGTGCCGTTGGCCGCGCCGTTGCAGGTGACATTGGTTTTTGAGCCGACGACGACGAGCGGTTCGTCAATCAAATTGTCGCAGTCGTTGTCTTTGCCGTCGCAAATTTCCGGCGCGCCGGGCCGTACGGATGGGTCGCGGGGGCGGCAATCTTGCGCGTCGGGCGAGCCGTCGTTGTCGTCGTCCGGGTCGGCGGAATCGCAGATTTGGTCGTCGTCAAAATCCGGGCAGCAGGTGTTGTTGAGCGTGGCGTTCCACTTGGGCGCGGGCATGGCGGCGGTGTCTTGATTGATGTCTTCGAGCAGGCCCCACGAGCCATAGACCGACTGGCGGCGACCACAAAACGAGAAATTCATCGCCAGCCGATTGTCCCAGCGGCGCAGCGAATCGTACAATTCTTGGTAGGCCGCGCCCATTTCGGGGTGGATTTGTGCGTCGTAAATGGCCTGTTGCCACGCGACGGTCACGGGGTTGTGCGTGATGTGCTGGCCACCTTCGTAGCCGACGACGGTTTTGCCGTAGAGTTTGGCGTTCAGGTACTCTTGGCGGTAGTTCGGGCCATTGGCTCGGAACTGGCTGCGGGCGCAATTGATGATGTCCAATGGCGTGGACGCGGCGTTGATGCCGCACGGCGCGGGGTCGTAACCGAAATAAAACGTCGGCGAAAAACAGTCAAACTCGCCGTGCGACTGCGCCAAAATCTGCTCGCCGATGTAGCCCCAGAGATTTTGCGTCGCCAACACGCGCTTGACCCGCGCCGCAAACGCGCCACCAAATTCCTGCTGCCAAATGCGGAACACGTTGAGCGAACGGTCGGTGTACGCACGCGGATAGGAGAGGTAATCCGGCCTCCGTTCGGCCACCCAATGCGCCTGTGCGAACTGCCAGTTCCAGACCTCGTTTGAGTATTCGAGATAGATTTTCAGGCCGGGGTTGAGGTTGTTTTTGAACAGTTTGGCGACCTGCCGGATGTAATTGTCGTCCGCCGCGTGGGGCAGGCACACCCAAGCGTCGCGCTCCATTTCGTTGCAGAGTTGAATCATCAATTCATAAGGCACGCCCGCCGAAGTGGCGTAGGTGTGGTACGTCGGTTTGGCGCGGTCGGCCCAAGTCACGTTCGGGCTGCCGTTCGTGGCGGCCCAGTCCATGAACCGGATGGTCGAGAAATTGGACAGCCGACTTTTGAAGCCCGCGTAAAAAGTCTCCGTCGAAAACTCGTCGGCAATCCGCAGCAGCCGGATGTTGCGGACGTGGTTGCCGAGGGTGCTTTGCGTGAGGTGGAGCCAGCAATTGCCCAAGCCCACGACGTTCACGACGATGCGACCCGGCGCGCTGCTGACCGTTTGCAAATCGCCTTGCGGCTGCAAAGTGCCCACGCCGTCATACTTGATAACATATTGACCCAGAGGTAGATAGCCGTCGGCAGAGACGACCATGCGCACCATTTGCTGCTGGCCGTTGACGGTGTACGGAATCTGCAAAGGATAGCCGTTCGAGTCCACCGGGACGCTCGCCATCGCGCCCGAATTCCAGCCGCTACCATTATAGTAGGTGAAAAACTCGTCGCCGTTTTTGAACAGGTTGACGAACGGGCGTTCGGGCACCCAATAGGCCACGCCGCTGATGTTCGTGCCGACCGAAAGCCGACAATCCGGCGGATTGTAGCCCGCGCAAGTGAACGAATCCACCGGGATTTGGATGTTGAAACTGTCCGAGCAAGCGTAGTTGCCCGTGATTTTTACCGTGTAATTGCCCGGCGCGAGGTTGTCGAAAATGCGCGTATTTCCGTTCGTGGATGTGGGCGGAACGACGGTTCCGCCAGCATTTCTGACCGTGAAAACCTGCCCCAACGCGAGGTCGTTCATCAGTGAAAAACGCCCGTTGGATTGGCCGCAAGTGGCCATGCGGTCAAGCCTCATGGAAGTGTGGCAATTGAGATAACCTGTTGAATCATAGACGATTAGCCGATTGATTCGGGTGTGCTGCGAGCCTATGGAATCGGTCACGGTCAGCCGCACATCCATGATGCCCGGCTGCGTGAACGTGTGCGAAACCGTGATTGGCCCGGCCACATCGGGGGTGCCGTCGGCGAAATGCCACACGCGGCTGGCGATGCCGCCGTCATCGGTACTGGCCGAGCCGTCAAAATTGACCGTCAGCGGCGCGTTGCCACTCGTGACGGACATCGTGAAATTGGCCGTCGGCGGGTTGTTCACGGGTGTGTCGGCGTTGGGTGTGGCGCAGCGATAGGTACTGGCGAAGCGGATTTCGTCGGCTTGGCCTTGCCCGGGGCCGTTGCCGAGATAGAGTGCGAGCGAGCGGAATTGCAGCGCGGTCGCGGCGGTCAATGTCGTGTCGGGCTGGGGCGGGGCAGTGGTGCCGATTTGCGCGGGATTGACCCAATACCGGACCTCGGCGGAATTGGCAAAAAAGCGCACGCCAATGACCAAAAAAGCCGTCTGCCCGATGGCTACTTGTTTCGTGGTCAAGACGGTCGGCGCGGCGGTGTTGCCGATTTGCAGCGACCAAAACCGCTGCCCGCCCGAATTGGAGTTCGCCCCGAAATAACCCACGCGCACGGCGGGCTGCGGGTTGTTCGAGTACCACGGCGTGCCGTTTTGGTGCAGGACTGCGAACACCGGCTCGTCGTTCGCGTTGGCTTTGCGGAGCATCACGCTGAAAAACACAGTGCTGTCCAACGCGCCGATTTGTCCGTCCGAATTGATGTAGCCCGCGAACGGCCCGCTGTTCGAGACGTTCAACCGACGACCGAGCGTGAGGTAGGCGTACCCGCCCGTGAGCGCGTTGCCATTTTCTTGTAAATCGCTGAAAGAGAGCGTAGTAGCGGTGGTGGCGTTCCAGCCGGGGACGTTGGTGTTGCCGTTTTGCAAATCCCAAACGGTCTCCCAGCCGGAGCCGTCGGAGAGGCCATTGATGGGTGTGTTGTTCGGATAATCGAAACTCTCGTAGGCCATTGGCGAGCAAATTTGGGCAAACGCCGGGGCTGCATGTAGCCAAAGGAGTAGTGGTAAAAGCGTTTTCAGCATGGCTTTTGAAACTGTGTTTTGAAAATGAGGACAGGGGAATACCTGCGTCGGCAAAGTTCAGAAAAGGAATTTTTTCATGTGACGGCTATTTTCCGCAACTGCTCAGCGACTGGCCCGCCGTCACGCATCGGCCAACTTTGGCAAGATTTTTGGTATTATTTGTACCTGTTATGCCTTTCGGCGGACGTTGCTTTTAATCCCCCCTTTCACAAGGGCAATGTGTTCCAATTCTTTCCTTTTCCGGGGCATTTTCTGAGACTAAATCTTGCGGAAACCCCTCCCTTGCTGTCGCGGCCACGCTGTGCACAGTGAACGTTTTTTACAGATTCGGCCAAAACAGAAACTGACTAATCCGCATGAACTTGGGTTTACCACGTCTCTTTTTTTGGGTTGAGCATACCGGCTTTGCCACTCGCACGATGGTGCGAGTCGGCGGGTCGGCTTCTGTGTTTGCGCACGGTCGAACATTTGAACACGAAACAAATCACCGCGTCGGAAAAGACATTCCCCCTCCCCGTATCCGGCTCAAAACCAAAACTTTATGAAATCACGCTTACCCTCGCCTTCCAACAATCGCCCGTTTTCCGAAACCATGCAAAAGCATGGCGCGGGTTTTTGTTTCCCCACGTTTGCAGGGTGCCGGATGTCTGCTTTCCGACTGTTTGTTGCGTTGTTTTTGACCCTGAAAATATCAGCCTCCGCTCTCGCGCAATGCCCCAATTCGCTGGCGGTGGACATCATGCCGGGCGACGTAGCGGTTTGTCCCGGTTCGGGCATCATGCTCATGGCAAACGCGACGGGTGGCGTGCCGAATTACACCTTTGCTTGGGGTCCAGCCGCCGGACTTTCGACCACCACCGGGCCGATGACGCTCGCAAGCCCCACAGTCACAACGACTTATGCGGTCACAGTCACGGACGACGACGGCTGTACTGCCACTGACCAAGTGACTGTTACCGTCAAGACTCCTCCCGTTGTCAATATTTCTCCCGCCGCCCCTCAAATCTGCATCGGCCAAAGTGTGAATTTGACGGCCAGCGGCGGCGGCACTTACCTCTGGAACACCGGCGCGACGACCGCCGCCATCAACGTAACGCCCGCAAACACAACGACTTATACAGTTACAGTCACTGGCGACTGCAATTTGACCTCAACTGCCCAAGTGACGGTCACAGTGAATCAATACCCTACGCCGAGCATCGCTGGCAACACCACGATTTGCAACGGCCAAAGCACGACGTTGACGGCCAGCGGCGGCGGCACTTACTTGTGGAGCACAGGCGCGACGACCGCTGCCATCAATGTAAGCCCCACAAATACAACGACTTATACGGTCACGGCCACCAACGGCGGAGTTTGCACCGCTACCGCGACGGCCACCGTCACCGTCAATCAATTGCCCACGCCGAGCGTCGCGGGCAACACCACGATTTGCGCCGGCCAAAGCACGACCTTGACGGCTTCGGGCGGCGGCACATATTCATGGAGCACAGGCGCAACGACCGCCGCCGTCAACGTAACTCCAGCAAACACAACGACTTACACGGTCACGGTGACGAGTGCGAACGGCTGTACGGCCACCGCATCTTCGACGGTCACGGTCAATCCGCTGCCCACCCCGAACGTCACCGGGAACCTGACCATCTGCGCCGGGCAAAGCACCACGCTGACCGCCTCTGGCGGTGGCACTTATTTGTGGAGCAATGGGTCAAACCAAAATTGGATTACTGTAAACCCCGCATCCACAACGACTTATACGGTCACGGTCACGGCTGCAAACGGCTGCACAGCCAGCACTTCGCGCACGGTCACGGTCAATCCCTTGCCTGTGCCCAGCATCGCCGGAGACCTGACTATTTGCAATGGTCAAAGCACGACTCTGACTGCTTCGGGCGGCGGCACATATTTATGGAGTACGGGCGCGACGACTGCTGCCATCAACGTAACGCCCGCAGTTGCAACGACTTATACGGTCACGGTGACGAGCGCGGCAGGCTGCACAGCCAGCACTTCGGCCACCGTCACGGTCAGCAACAACCCGCCAACGGTGGACATCATGCCGGGCGACGTGGCGGTTTGCCCCGGTTCGGGCATCATGCTCATGGCGATGGCTTCGGGCGGCACACCGGGCTACACCTTTGCGTGGGGGCCAGCTGCCGGGCTTTCGGCCACGAGCGGTCCAATGACCCTCGCAAGTCCCACAGTCACAACGACTTACATCGTGACCGTTACTGACGACGCGGGCTGCACCGCCACCGACCAAGTGACCATCACAGTGAAAACCCCGCCGCTCGCGTACATTTCCTTCACTGCCCAAAATATTTGCCTCGGCCAAAGCACCACTTTGACGGCCTACGGTGGCGGCACATACCTCTGGAACACGGGTGCGACCACCGCCGCTATCACCGTAAGCCCTTCAACCACAACGACTTACACGGTCACGGTGACGGGCGACTGCAACCTGACCTCCACCGCCCAAGTGACCATCACGGT
>JBKBIC010000166.1:0-10803 GCA_046299435.1 Saprospiraceae bacterium | reverse complement strand
TGGTCATTCCAAATCACCGAATCAGCAAATCGCCGAATCAACATGAAAAATCATTCTTCCGGGCAGCCTTTGGGCCGCTCTTGGGTGATGTAAAGGTCAATTTGTTCGCCGACGCGCATCTTGCCGTTGGGGTCGTACTTGGGGCTTTGCCGATAGATGTAGGCGCGTTCGGGGTCGGTCACGGTGTTGTCGCGGACGATGGAGCCGAGGTTGAGGTTCGAGCTTTGGATGAGGAACTTGGCCGCATCGAGGGGCATGCACAGCACATCGGGGATGCTGACCGTGAGCGTGACTTTTTCGGAGACGACGAAATCCACCGTGCTGCCCATGTCCACATGGATGCCTTGGTCGAGTTTGTCGGTGATGGTGTCGCCCTTGTAAATGACACCGACGATGGTGTTGGGTTCCAGTTTGGGGTCGTTCACGCGGGCACTGATGCGGGGTTTGAGGCCGAGGCGGGCGATTTTCCGGGAGTACAAATCATAGTCATCGGTGCCGACGAGGTCGGGGAGCCGCACGATGTCGGGGTTGTTTTTCGTCACCGTGAAATAGATGGTACGCTCCTCTTTCACGCGGCTGCCCGATTTGGGGCTTTGCGACGTGATTTCGCCGGGCGGCTTGCCGGGCAGGTAAATGGAGTCGCTGACGGCCACCCGGAAGTCGCGGGCTTTGGCTTTTTTCGATGCCTCGCGGAAGCTCATGCCGACGTAGTTCGGCACTTCCATGCTCTCGCCGTGATTGGTGTAGCACTTCATCCACCAGAACGTGAGCATGAAAATACTGCCCAAAAACGCCGTCATGCCGAGGCAGTTTTTGAGGAAAACAGGAGCCGTCAGGAAGCAGTAAATTTCGATGCCGAGGCGGCGGAGGGCTTGCCACATTTGCCGGTGTGTGAGTGTAAGTGAGTGAGCCGATGATTTTTTGATTGATGATTGACGATTACATGATTGTTGATTTTTGATGTGCTGGAAATCTGCAATCAACAATCATGTAATCGTCAATCATCAATCAAAAAATCATCGGCAAAAGTAGCGCAAGCCCTGCTCATTCCACGATGACCTCATCGAGAAACACCCACGCCGGGTTGCCGCCGCCCGGAGCCGCCGCCGGGATGGGGCCAAATTGTGTGGCGACCAATTTCACGAACCGCGCCGAGGTGCCCGGCGGCAAATCCAACGCGACGGTTTCGATGGAATAGCCGGACATTTTTTCGGCCTCGATTTCGCGGCGGGCGACGGACTTAAATGCCTGACCGTCAGCGGAAACCAGCACTTCGACCGAGCGCGGCGGGTAAATCCAAGAGTCTTTGCCGTTCACGAAATGCGTCGTCACGCGGCGCAGCGGCGTGGCCGTGCCGAGGTCAATCACGGGGTCGAGGTCGTGGCCTTCGAGTGCGACCCAAGCGTTCCAGCGTTTGAGGTTGCCGGTCACGCCGTTGGTCAGGCCGAAGGTTTCGCCGCCGGTGTACTTGGTGGGCTGGTGCGAGAGGGTGTAGGGCTTGCCGCTGGCCTTGTGGACGAGGTATTCGACCGACATGGTTTTGCCCTGTTTTTGCTCGTTTTGGAAGGCTGCGGCGCGGACGGTCGCGGATTTCGGCAGTGCGAACGGCCCGGTGTACGGCGTGGATTTGGCCGTCGGTTCGCTGCCGTCGGTGGTGTACCGGATGGGCTGTTCGGGATCGTTGCAGACGAGGCTGACCTTGCCGTGCTCGAACGTGGCGGTGATGTCGAAAAATGCCTTCGAGTAGTTGACTTTCATTGCGTCCAAGCGGGCAAAATGCTTCCGCATCCGCCGCGAAAAATCTTTCCAATCCTTCAAATCCCGCGAAGTCCAGGCCACTTCGGCCAGGGCGCAGGCGCGGGGCCATGCCATGTACTCGGCTTGTTCGGGCGTTGGGATGTACTCCGTCCAAAGATTGGCCTGTGTGCCGAGGATGTGCCGGGCCTCGTCGGGCGTGAGTTCGGTCGGCACAGGCTCGTAATCGTACACGCTTTCGATGGTCAAGAAACCGCCGATGGCGAGCGGCTCGGTGGTCGGCTCGCTTTGGTAATAATCGAAATAGCAGTAGTCGGTCGGGGTCATAATCACGTCGTGGCGGGCTTTGGCTGCTGCGATGCCGCCTTCGGTGCCGCGCCAGCTCATGACGGTGGCCGAGGGGGCGAGGCCGCCTTCGAGGATTTCGTCCCAGCCGATGAGTTTTTTGCCGTGCTTGGCGAGCATCTGTTCGGCGCGTTTGATGACGTAGCTCTGCAGTTCGTGCTCGTCTTTGAGGCCGTTTTCGCGGATGCGTTGCTGGCATTTGGGGCAGCTTTTCCAGCGTTCCTTCGGGCATTCGTCGCCGCCGACGTGGACATACTGGCCGGGGAAAAGGGCGCACACCTCGGCCAGCACATTGTCCAGAAACTCAAAGGTCTTCTCGTTGCCGGCACAAAACACTTCGTAAAAAACACCCCAGCCTGTGGCAGCTTCGTATGGCCCGCCCGTGCAGCCCAGCTCCGGGTAGGCCGAAAGCGCGGCCTGCGCGTGGCCGGGCAACTCGATTTCGGGCACCACTGTCACGAACCGTCGCCGGGCGTGTTCGAGCACTTCTTTGACCTCTTCTTGGGTGTAGTAGCCACAGTATTTTTTGCCGTCGAGTTTGCGCGGCTCGTCGGAGTAGTGCCCGACGAGGGTTTCGTTCCGGCAGGCGGCGATGGTTTGCAACTTGGGGTATTTCGGGATTTCGATGCGCCACCCTTGGTCGTCGGTGAGGTGCCAATGAAAGGTGTTGAGCTTGTGCGCGGCCAGCAGGTCAATGTAGCGTTTGATGAAATCCACTTTGAAAAAGTGCCGCCCCACATCCAAGTGCAGGCCCCGGTATTGGAAGCGCGGATAGTCCTCGATGATGCAGCACGGCGCGGCCCAGAGGATGCCGTGCGACCTCATTTCGAGGCTGTTGACTTCGGGCGGGAACAGCTGCCGCAGCGATTGCACGGCGTAAAACGCGCCCGCCGCTGTGCCTGCCCGGACGACGATGTGGTCGGGGTTGATTTCGAGCTTGTACGCTTCGGGCTGGGTGATTTCTTCGTCGGGCACGAAGTGGATGGCATTCTCGCGGGGCAGCGTCAGCTTGCGTTTGAGCGGGTGTGCGGCGAACCGGAACCCGGTCGAGGTTTGCAGCACGCCCATCAGGTACTGCGCGGCCATTTCCCAATCGGGGCTTTCGGCGGGGAAATAAAAGCGCGTCTCCGAGTTGAGCACGAACCGGCCTTCGCGGGCGGTCACGGACACGGGTCGCGGCACGATGGTGATGCCGGATGGGTTGGCTTGGCAGGCACCGAACACGGGCAAACAGGCAAGGAAAAACAGGACTATGCTTTGTCGAACAGACATTTCGTGCGGATGATTGGTGATTGGTTGACCGGGACTGGTTGATTGGTGTTGGAGAGGGTGCAACCAATCAACCAGTCACTGGTCAACCAGCCACCAATCCATCAACTCACTCGGCATAAATTTCGAGCAGGGCTGCGTCTGCTGCTTCTTTCGTGGCACCTTTTTGGGCGAGCTCCTTGCGTTTGGTGGCCCGGAGGAGGCGCACCTCGTCTTGTGTTTTTTTGAAAATCCCGACCTGCGCCTTTGTGCGGAGGATGCGGCGGATGGCTACGAGGGTGTTGCGTTGGATGCTCTCCAATTTCGCCCGGAACTGGGCTGGGTTTTCGGTGCGGAGCCGTTCGATTTCGCCGAGGTTCCGCAGTTTCCGGGTCTGGATGCCGTACATCTGCTTGGCTTGGTCGGCGTTGAGGCTGTATTTCGCGGCCAGTTTTTCGGTGGCTTGGCGGGCGGCTGCGTCGTCAATTTTGACGGGATGTGCGCTGGTTTTGGCCGCGTTTGTCTGGGCAAAAGCCGTTGCTGCGCCGAGCGCAAGGCAAAGTAGCAGGGAGAGCGTGCGTGTCATGCTTGTTGAAAATTGGACGGGCGATTGGCCGTCAAAAGTAGAAATTGTTTTTGCATCGGCATTTGCAAATGCTGGCCGCCCGATTTCCGCCGCACTCGTCCGGGCGGCTCGGAAAACGTACTTTTGCGCAACTTTTCGCCACCCCCCTGTGTCTTTGTCGGACTCAATGCGCCCGCAGGATTGGCCCATTGGCCCGTTTTCAAATCATCACATTTTCCCATGCCCGACATCCGTGCGCTCGCACTCCCTGAACTGGAAAAAACACTCGCCGACTGGGGCGAACCCCGCTTCCGTGCCCGGCAAATCTACGAGTGGCTCTGGGCAAAAGGCGCGGAATCGTTCGAGCAAATGAGCAACCTGCCCAAAAACCTGCGCGGGCGGCTGGCCGAAAACTTCGCGCTGCACACGCTTTTCGAGGAAAAAACACAGCACAGCACCGACGGTACCATCAAAACCCGCTGGCTCACGCACGACGGCCACCGCATCGAAAGCGTGCTCATCCCGGTGCCGGCGGACGAGCGGTTCACCGTCTGCGTCAGCACGCAGGTCGGGTGCAGCCTCACCTGCAAGTTCTGCGCGACCGGGCGCATGGGCCGCAAGCGCAACCTCGAAGCGGCGGAGATTTTTGACCAAGTGCGGCTCGTCAACCAGCAGTGCCTCCAAGCCTTCGGGCACGGCATCACGAACGTCGTTTACATGGGCATGGGCGAGCCGCTGCTGACCTACGCGAATACCTTGCGGAGCATCGAATTGCTCACCGCCGCCGCGCCCGACGGGCTGGGCATGGGTGCGCGGCGCATCACCGTCAGCACGGCAGGCATCGCCAAGATGATCCGCAAACTGGCCGACGACGGCTTCCGCTCCAACCTCGCGCTCAGCCTGCACGCCGCCGACGACACGAAACGCAACGAAATCATGCCCATCAACGAATCGAACAACCTCGACGCGCTGATGCAATCGCTCGAATATTTCTACCACAAAACCAAAGGCCGCATTTCCTACGAGTATATCGCTTTCCAGAATTTCAACGACTCCCGCGAGGACGCGGCCCGGCTCGTGCAGCTGTGCCGCCGCCAGTTCCCAGTCCGCGTCAACATCATCGAGTACAACCCGATTGACGGCGCGGCCTTCACCAAGACGGGCGAGGAACGCCTCAACGCCTTCGCCGCTTACCTTGCCGACAAGGGCGTGACCGTCACCGTGCGCCGCAGCCGGGGCAAGGACATTGACGCGGCCTGCGGGCAGCTTGCCAACAAAGAGGTTTGAACAAGCAAGCCGGCGAGCCGCAAAAAGCCAATTTTAGCGAAAAAGCCGTTCGCGCCCGCTGCCCTGCCGCTGTTCGCCGTTTTGGTGCAAACAGGCGAAAAAACCGCCACCCTTGCCGATGCAAAACCAGATTTTTGCCCTGAAATATGAGTGCCCAACGGGGCATATCCGACCCAATCCCACCAAGAACCCACATCCAAGTTTTTTCACCATTCAACACAATCGCCACTGAAAATGCGCCTTTTCATCGCCTTACTTTTCGTGTTTGGGGCAATGGCTTCTGCGACGGGCCAAAACGCCCAGAACTTCTGGAAAAACGTCCGCACCGACGACGTTTTCCTCCCGGCCAATTCCGTCCGGGACTTTGAGCCGAATAATTACCAAGCGTTCCGGCTCGACCTCGCAAGCTTCAAAGCCGCCCTCCAAAACGCGCCGATGGAATTCGCGGCGACGCAAAAAACACTCGTCCTGCAAATCCCGCAGGCCGACGGCACGCTCGAACCGTTCAGCATCCGCGAGTCGCCCGTGATGATGGCAGGCTTGCAAGCCAAATACCCGAACATCCGCACCTACTACGGCCAGTCCGTGCAAACGCCCGGCAAGGTCATGCGCTTCACCGTCTCGCCCGAATGGGGCATCGAGGCCATGATTCGCCACGAAGACTATCGTGTGGAGTATGTGGAGCCGATGGCCTTGAACCAGACCGAATGGTACCGCGTGTACGACCGCCGCGACTTCCCGCAGGAGCTGCGCCCGAAAGGCCAAATCGTGGCCAAACCGCACCCCGACAATTCGCTCCCGGCCAACGCCGCCGTCGGCGAAACACCGTTCGCGCCCGAATTTGAAATGGAAGAGCGCGGCTTGCTCGACCCTGTGCAGATGAAACTGTACCGTTTTGCGGTGGGCTGCACCGGTGAGTTTTCGCAAGATCATGGTGGCACAGTGCCCGCCGTGCTCGCCAAAGTGGTGAGCTACACCAATAAAATGAACATCGTGTACGAAGCCGACCTCGACATCCGCCTGATTTTGGTGGACGACGAGGACAAGCTCATCTTCCTCGACCCTGCGACCGACCCGTACACCGGCTCCACCGTCGGGCAATGGGCCGGCCAAAACGGTCAGATCTTGAACACCTATTTGGGCGGTTTTGACAAATACGACATCGGCCACTGTTTTGCGCGTTACCTCGGTGGCGACGCGGCGGGCGTGGCGGGCGGCCTGTGCTGCACCCTGTCGAAAGCGGCGGGCTGCTCGTCGGGCACCAACCCCTACGGTGACGGCTTTTTGACCATCCCCGGCCAAGAAATCGGCCACCAATGGGCGGGCGGCCACACTTGGAACTACTGCACCGCCAACAACCAATGGAATCAATCCTCAGCCTGCGAGCCGGGCAGCGGCAGCACGGTCATGTCCTATGCTGGCTCTTGTGGGCAGTACAACGTGGCGACCAGTGCCGACCTCTATTACCAAGCCTGCTCTATCGTCGAAATCCGTGATTTTGTGAAAGGCAACATTGGCAACACTTGCGGCTCCACGCAAGTCACCACGAACAACGCGCCCATCGCCACGCACCCCTACCAAGACAATTTTTTCATCCCCATCCTCACGCCCTTTGAACTCGAAGGCTCCGCCACCGACCCCGACGGCGACACCAACCTGACCTACATCTGGGACGAAACCGACACCGGCCCGTACACGCCGCCGGGCCAACCGCTCAGCAGCTGCCCACTTTTCCGCTCGTGGCCGCCGAGCACGAAGACCAACCGCGTCTTCCCGCGCATGCAGACCATCGTCCTGAACCAGACCTCCATCGCTGAACAACTGCCTGCGTACAACCGCGATTTGAACTTCCGCTTCGTCGTGCGCGACAACCATGTGCCGGGCGGCGGCGTGGGCTACGCCGATTTGGTGTTCAAAACCACCGATAAAGCCGGGCCATTCCTCGTCACTGCCCCCAACGTCGGCTCCGACCGTTGGACGGTGGGTGATTATGTGTTGGTCACTTGGGATGTGGCACACACCGACCAATTCCCCGTCAACTGCAAAACCGTCAATATCCTGCTCTCCACCGACGGCGGCTACAACTACCCGACCGTGCTTGCCAGCAACGTGCCGAACACAGGCGTGGCCTGCGTGTTGGTGCCCGACAAAGTATCCATCCAAGCCCGCGTCCGGGTGGAAGCTGCCGACAATATCTTCTTCGACATTTCCAATGCGAACTTCCGCATCGAAGCCCCGACCACGCCGGGCTTCGGCATCTGCGGCGACAACTTGAAACAGACCATCTGCGCCCCAGCGACTTTCACCTCCCAAATTTCCACGGCGCCTGTCAGCGCGTTCAGCGACCCCATCACGTTCACGGCATTGGGCCTGCCTGTCGGCGCGAACGTGTCGTTCTCGCCGACCACCATCAATCCCGGCCAATCCACCGAGCTCCGCGTGGATTTCCCGGCGGATTTGACGGACGGCACCTACTCCCTCACCGTCACCGGCACGGCCAATGGCCTGACCGAAACCCGCGAGTACACGTTCACATATTACAACGCGAACCTTGCTGGCTTGGGGCAGGAAACGCCTACGGATGGTGCGACAGGCGTGGCACAATCGCCCATTTTGACTTGGAAAACCTTGCCCTATGCCGACAAATATGATGTCGAACTGGCGACCAGCCCGTCGTTCGCGGCAGGCACCATCGTCGCGTCGCAATCGGATTTGACCGTCAACAGCTACCAATCGCCCATCGTTTTGGACAAAGGCAAAGTGTATTTCTGGCGCGTCCGGGCCAAAAACGAGTGCGGCGAAAGCGCGTGGTCGGAAGCATTCTCGTTTGCCACGCTCGTCGAATCCTGCGCCACGCTCACAGCCACCGACCTGCCCAAAACCCTCGCCGCCAACGGTACGCCCAGCATCGAAATCCCAATCAACATCCCCTCCGGCGGCACGGTCAGCGATGTGAACGTGAAGCAAGTCAAAGGTTTCCACGAGTCGTTCCGGCAGTTGGAGCTGCACCTCGTCAGCCCGCAAGGCACCGATGTGCTGCTGTTCAAGAACAAATGCGGCTCGCTTTCCGTCAACTTCAACCTCGGCGTGGACGATGCCTCGACCACCTTCCCCTGCCCGCCGCCGTTGACCACCACCCAACCGACCAAGCCGCAAGGCTCGCTGGCCTCCTTCAACGGCCAAGCCGCCACCGGCAACTGGAAATTGGTGGCGAAAGACAACGAAGCAGGCGGCGGCGGTGTCATCGAAGCCTTCCAACTGGAGCTCTGTGCAGCCTCCGCGCTCAACCCGCCGTTCATCGTCAACAACAACGTTCTTTCGCTTGACCCCGGTGTCAACGCACTGATTTCCAACAACTTACTGAAAGCCGACGACGCGAACAACACCCCGCCGCAACTGACATTCACGCTCATCACTGTCCCGGCGGACGCACGCATCGAAATCAACAACCAAACTGCCGCGCCCGGCAGCACCTTCACGCAAGCCGACCTCGACAACGGGCTGGTGCGCCTGTTCGACTACGGCACCAACCCCGGCCCGTACTCGTTCCGCTTCATCGTCACGGACGGCGAGGGCGGCATGGTCTCCGGCACGTTCACCATCCAGCCGAAACCAGTCGGCACGAACGAAGCCGCCAACGCCCTGCGCTTCCGCCTCGCCCCGAACCCGGCCAACGAGACCGTGCAGCTGACCTTCGGCGAGGCCACACCGTCCGACACCCGCGTCTCGGTGTTCAATGCCGCAGGCCAATTGGTGCAAACCCGCCTGCTCGCCGCCGGGCAAACGGGCCTCACGCTCGATGTGGCCGCGCTGCCCGAAGGCATCTACATGGTGGCCGTCGAGCACGAAAAAGGCCGGGGCGTTCGGAAATTGGTCGTCCGGTGATGCTCCGCAAAGTGCGGTAAACCATCTTTTGACCCATGCCCGACGGTTTTTTGTCTAATCCATGACCAACAGCCGAGAAACGATGGGTTAATTTTGCCACACGAAAAAGCCGCCCGTTGCGCTCGCAGCGGGCGGCTTTTATGTGAAACCCAACCTCATTTACCAATCAAAAAAACTCCATCAAGCTCACCACACACATTCATCAAACGTAAATTTTTTCAACAGATGCGGATTCAAAAATGGGTGGCGGCCTGCGCCCTTTGCTTGCCCGGTTTGCTCGGAAATGCCCAGACGAAGGCCCCCGACAACTGGTTCAACAAAGACCTGACGAAAGACGGCGTGCAGGGCATGAGCACCGAAGAAGCCTACGCCAAACTCAAAGCCAAAGGCAAAAAAGGCAAAACCATCATCGTCGCCGTGCTCGATTCGGGCGTGGACTACAAGCACGAAGACCTCAAAGACGTGATGTGGACGAACCCCGGCGAAATCGCCGACAATGGCATTGACGATGACAAAAACGGCTATGTGGACGACATCCACGGCTGGAACTTCATCGGCGGCAAGGACGGCCAAAACGTCCACCACGATACCTACGAGCTGACCCGCGAGTACGCCCGCCTCAGCAAAAAGTACAACGGCAAGGATGCCACCACTGCCTCCGATAAGAAAGAATACGCCTACTGGCTCGAAATCAAGTCCGCTTTCGAGGAAAAGCGCGGCGAGCTGGAACAGCAAAAGAAAATGGTGGACGACTACTTTGCCAAAGTTGAAAAAGCGTTCGCCGCTGGCGCAAAGGCACTCGGCAAGGCCAAAATCACGCCCGATGACCTGCCCGAACTGAAAAAATTGGACAGCAAAGACCTGAAAGAGCACATCGCCATGCTCGAAAAAGCTTTCGGCCAAGGCATCACGCCGGAGACTTTCGAGGACGAAAAAGCCAACGCATCCGAATACTTCGACGGCGGCCTCCAATACGGCCTCAACCCAGAATACAACCCGCGCACCATCGTCGGCGACGACCCGTATGATTGCCGCCTCGAAACCCGCTTTTATGGCAACAACGACGTGAAAGGCCCCGATGCCGCACACGGCACGCACGTGGCAGGCATCATCGCGGCCAAGCGCGGCAACAGCGTGGGCATGGACGGCGTGGCCGATAACGTCCGCATCATGTCCGTCCGCTGCGTCCCCGACGGCGACGAGCGCGACAAAGACGTAGCCAACGCCATCCGCTACGCGGTGGACAACGGCGCGAGCATCATCAATATGTCCTTCGGCAAAGGCTACAGCCCGAACAAACAGTACGTGGACGACGCGCTCCGCTACGCCCGCGAGCACGACGTGCTGCTCGTACACGCTGCCGGCAACGACTCCGAAAACAACGACACCGACCCGAACTTCCCGAACGACACCTACGCCAAAAAAGGCGGCCTTTTCAAACCGAAAAAAGCCGCAAACTGGATGGAAATCGGTGCCCTCAACTGGAAAACCGGCGAAAAACGCCCGGCCAATTTCAGCAACTACGGCAAGAAAAACGTGGACTTGTTCTCGCCCGGCGTGGCCATTTACAGCACCATCCCGGAGAACAAATACGCCTCGTTTCAAGGCACTTCGATGGCATCGCCCGCTGCGGCTGGCGTGGCCGCCATCATCCGTTCGTACTACCCCGAACTGAGCGCGACGCAAGTCAAGGACGCGCTCATGGGTTCCGTCACGAA
>JBKBIC010000165.1:0-10812 GCA_046299435.1 Saprospiraceae bacterium | reverse complement strand
AGAAATATAACCCCAAAAAACCTGACACGAAGATAAAGGCCACCGAATCACCTGTGCAAGGCATCGAAGATTTTTTTTGCTGAAACAGGCATTTTTTTCAGAAGTTGTTTCACAAACATTTGATTGCCAATGCTTTGTGCTAAGCACATTCAGTAATTTTTTTTCGAGCGTCATTTGAGCCACCTGTCCAGCCACCCGAAAAACTCCCGCTGCCAGAGGATGCTGTTCTGCGGCTTGCTCATCCAGTGGCCCTCATCCGGGAAGGACAAAAACCTCGAGGGCACGCCGCGCAACTGTGCCGCCTGAAATGCTTGCATCCCTTCGCCAAAGGGAACCCTGAAATCCAGCTCGTTGTGGATGACCAAAATGGGGGTGTCCCAATTTTGGACGTAGCGGATGGGATTGTCGCGCTGCCAAGTCTCGGCTTGCGGTTTTGTCCAGTAGTTGCCGGGGATGTCGTGGCCGGGAAACCAGAGTTCTTCCGTCGTGCCCAAGAAGCTTTCAAAGTTGAACACGCCGCAGTGGCTGATGAATGCCTTGAACCGTTTTTGGTGGTTGCCGGCCAGCCAGTACACCGCAAACCCGCCAAAACTTGCCCCTACCGCGCCGAGCCGGTTTTTGTCCACGAATGGTTCTTTCGACATTTCGTCGGTGGCTGTGAGCAGGTCGCGCATGGCTTGGCCGCCCCAGTCGCCCGATATTTCGTCGTTCCAAGATTGCCCGCTGCCGGGCATGCCGCGCCGACAGGGCGCGATGACGATGTAGCCGTTGGCGGCCATCAACTGAAAATTCCAGCGAAACGAGAACCCTTGGCTCAGCGGCGACTGCGGCCCTCCCTGACAATAAAGCAGCGCGGGGTATTTTTTCTTCGCATCGAAATCCGGCGGGTAAATCACCCACACGTTTAGGTTTTTGCCGTCGGTGGCTTTCATCGTCCGGCGTTCGACGCGGCCTTTCGTCAAACTGCCCCATGTAGTTTGGTTGACTTGCGTCACGGGTTTTGCCTCGCCGGTTTTTGGGTTGATGACGAACACCTCCGCCGGGTTTGCCATCGAGGTGCGCGTCGCCACCAGCCGCTCGCCCGCCACTTTCATGGCCGAGTAATCGAACTGCCCTTCGGTAATCCGGCGCGGTTTGCCGCCATCCACACCTATATTATATGGATGGTAAGTAAAGTCTGTGCTGCTCAAAAAGTAGATGGACTTGCTGTCGGGTGCCCATTGCGGGTCATTGGCTTCGTATTGCCAGCCCTCGGTCAGTTCGCGGCGTTGGCTGGTCGCTACTTCGAGCAGCATCAGGCGCGGGCGGTCGGCCTCGTTGCCGGGATGTTCCATACTTGTCCACGCCAGATATTTCCCGTCGGGGCTGAACGTCGGGTTCAGGTCGTAGCCCGGCAGGTCGCCCGTGAGGTTCACGGCCTTGCCTGCGGCCACGTCGTAGGCATACAAATCCGAGTTGGTGCTTTGCGCCTCGGCGGTGCCGCTCAGTTTCCGGCAGGTGTAAACGATGAATCGGCTATCGGGGCTCCAAGTGATTTGCTCCATGCCACCGTCGGGTTGCAGGGGCGAATCGTATGGCTCGTCCATGATGTTTTTCATGTCGCTGCCGACCGAACCCGCTGAATATGAGGCCACAAACACATTGCTGTATTTGTAATCATGCCACGATTTCCAGTGCCTGTAAAACAGCCCGTCGAACGCCCGCCCGCTCGTCATCGGCAAATCCGGGTGCAGGTCGGTGGGCGATTTGTCGTACTTCACATCGCGGGTGAACAGGATTTGCCGCCCGTTCGGGGCATAGTGAAAACCGTTCATGTCCACGTCCGAGACCTTGCGCTGCCCCGTGCCGTCGGGAGCGATTTCGTGCAAAAAACCGTCTTGCAGGAACCCGACCACTTTCCCGTCGGGCCGGAACTCGGCATCGCCGGAGGTCTTGGCCGCGTCGGTCAGTTGACGGGTTTCGCCCGTTTGCAGGTTCACTGCGTACAGTGCGCGGCTGCCTTTGTTGGATTTCAAATCATACCGTTGCACACCATACACAGCCAGCTGGCCATCGGGCGAGACGCAATCGAGGCCCACCCGGCCCAGTTGCCAGAGCAGTTCGGGAGTAAGTTTTTGGGCCTGCAAACGCGGGCTTGCCGAAACGAGAAACGCGGCCAACGCCAGCGCGAACACGCTTTTCATGTGCTTGACTTTTGACATTCGCAATCAAAGTTAGAGGTTGAAAAATTGAGGCCAAATCTCTGACAACCAATGACTTATTCGTGCCAGCCAGAGATTTGGCGCATGAAAATTAACCGTCCGCAAAGGTTCAAAAAACCAAACACTTTCTACTTTTGGCGCACCCACCTCTCGCCAAAACATTTCCATGTGAAAAAGCCCATCGTCGAGTTCATCGGTACTTTTTGGTTCGCATTGGCCTTCGTCATGGCCTCCAACTTGGCAGGCCTGCCGACCTCCATCATCATCGGTGCGGCCTTTGCCACGACGGCTTCGGTGGGCGGCCATTTCAACCCGGCCACGTCGCTCGCCCAGCTCATGCTCGGAAAAATGGAGCGGTTCGAGTTGCCCGCCCACTTTTTGTTCCAAACATTGGCCGCCATTGCAGGGGCATTGGTCGCCGCGTTCTTGCTCAGGTGCGGCGGCGCGCCCGAAATCGCGGCCCGCAGCAATGAACCGATTTGCGCGCTGGTGGCCGAGTTTTTCGGCACGTTCGCTTTTGTTTGGGCTATCCTGAACGCATGGACAGCAACCACAAGGCAATCAATGAGTCACGCGCTTTTTGGCGGCCTCGCGCTGCTGGTCGGCCATGCGATATTCAATGGACTGAGCGGCGGCTTTTTCAATCCTGCTTTGGCCGTTGGCATGGCCGCTGCGGGCACAGTGGCGTGGGGCGATTTGTGGATTTACCTTTTGGGCGAATTGCTCGGCGCAGCAGCAGCAACCTCCATTTTTCAAATCCTGAACCGGGCATAAAACCCTGCACGCCGCACACCAACCAATTTTACAAACTTCTGAAAATGAGAATCATAGGCACCATCGAACACCCGCACCTGAAAATCTCGGTGTTCAAAAACGACGGACGCACGAGCGTCAAATTTGAAAACCCGCTGTACGAACAGACCTACAAACTCGGTCAAGACGACCGCTTTGCCACCGTCGCGGACGTGCAAAAACTCGTGGACGAGGATTTTGTCCAATCCGTACTCGCCCAATTTCAGGCCATGCACCAAACCCGCACCCGTGCCCTTGCCCGTTTCGAGCCAGCGCGGGAGGAGTTTTTCGAGGAAATCATTTGACGGATTTTGAATTTGCGAATGGCGAATTGCGATTGCCATCATTGCCACAAATCGTCATTCATAAATCCAAAATCCGTCTGCCGTCCACCGTCTGCCGTCCACCGTCTTGCCGTATCATTGCGCCCTCAAACATATTTATCCATTCAACTGGACTACTTGCCATGCGACAATTTGCCACAGCCCTGATAACCTGCCTCTTGCCGATGCTCCTCGCAGCCCAAACCGGCAAGCCCGCCTCGCAACGCCCCATTTTCGATAGCAAAACCATCGGCGAAATCCGCCTCACCCTGCCCGTCAAAAACTGGAACGACGCGCTCGACTCCATGCGGCTCTACGGCACTGGCATGATGCCCGCCCAAGCAACGGTGGACGGCAGCACCTACCCGACCGCCGGGGTGCGTTTCCGTGGCAATGCCTCGTACCAAATGGGCATCAAGCGCAACCCTTTCCACATCAAACTCGACATCGCGGGCGGCGACTCGCTCATCGCGCACCAGGGCCTGACGAGCCTCAAACTCTCCTCCGCCCTCCGCGACCCCAGCATGGTGCGCGAGATGTTGTTCACCGAAATCGCCGGCAAATACATGGCTACGCCCCAAGCCAACTATACCAAATTGTTCATCAATGACGAGTACGTCGGCATTTTCATCAACGTCGAATCTGTGGACGCGCAGTTTGTCAAAAAGCACTTCGGCTCCTCCGACAACCCGTTCTTCAAAGCTGGCGTGGACTATGCACCCGAAACCGCCGCAGGCTGCCGCCAACGCATTTTCGGCTCCCTCGAATTTGAGCCGAACCTCGCCTGCTACAAAGGCAATTTTGAGATGGAAAGCGAGCGCGGCTGGGAAGAAATACAAGAACTGACCCGCGTCCTGAACCAAGACCCCAAAAACATCGAAAAAATCCTCGACGTGGACGCGGCCCTCTGGATGCTCGCCCTGAACAACGTCATGGTCAACCTCAGCAGCTACTCCGGCAATTACAGCCAGAACTACTACCTATATATGGACGAGCACGGACGGTTCCAGCCCATCCACTGGGACCTGAACCTCGCCTTTGGCAGCTTCAAAAACACAGGCTCCGGCAGCGACCTCGAACTCAAAGACCTCCAACGCCTCTCGCCCACCCTGCACGCCGACAACCCGCTCAAACCACTCGTCAGCCAGCTGCTCAAAGACCCGCTTTACCGCAAAACCTACCTCGCGCACATCCGCCAGATTCTCTCCGAAAACTTTGACAACGGCTGGTACGAGAAACGCGCCAAAGAACTGCAAGGCATGATTTTGACCGCTTTCAACGACGACAAAAACAAGCAATACAGCCTCGACGATTTCCAGAAAAACCTGACCGAAACGGTTGGCCGCCGCAGCAAAATCCCCGGCATCGTCGAGCTCATGTCGCAACGCGCCCGCTTCCTCAAAAACCACCCAGACCTCACGGCCCTGCCCTCCGAAATCACGGAAGTGGTCGTCAAAAACCGGGGCAAGTTTGAGAACCAGAAAATCAACGCCTTCAACATCTCCGCCAAAGGCGACCGATTCCCGAAGCGCATGGTTGTTTACTACCGTTTCGCGTCCGACAAGCCCTACCAAATGGCACCGATGACCGAGGAAAGTGCGGGCCAAGCGGCAGGGGTCAAGGTGTTCAGCGCAAGCATCGAAGCCCATTCCGAAAACGACACGTTGGATTACTACATCATGGCCGAAAACGCCGGCACTGTGTCGTTCAGCCCGTCCAATTACATGAGCAAACCTTACATGGTTAAGTTGAGCGAAGTCAATAAATGAAGCATTGTTCATCCAAGCCCGCCGCCCACGAGGCGGGCTTGGGTGAACAGCCCACAAACCATATTTCATTGAAAATCATGCAGATACGCTTCCTTGCCCTATTTTTCTTGTTGCCTTTTTTCGCCCCCGCGCAGGATTTTTTCGCACCCTCCGCCGTCCGCGAAGTACGCATCGAACTGCCCTACCGGAACTGGGACTGGAAACTCGATTCCATCAAAAAGAACAACCCCGATGCGCGGCTGCTCGGCACGGCTTACGTGGACGGAATGTACTTCGACAGCGTGGGCGTGCGCTACAAAGGCAACAGCTCCTACTTCCGCACCCGCAAGGAGACGTACAAAAAACTGCCCCTCAACGTCAAGTTGAACTTCAAAAAACGCAACGCCCAAATCCCCGGCGGGCACAACACCGTGCGGCTCTCCAACGCCTTCCTCGACCCCAGTTTCATCCGCGACCCGCTCATGTACGAAGTGGTGCGCCGGTATATGCCTGCGCCACAGTGCAACTTCGCCAAGGTGTTCGTCAACGAAAAATTTTATGGGCTATACATCAACACCGAGAGCATTGACTCGGCCTTCCTCCGCAAACATTTCGGCACCGCCACCGGCCACATCATCAAGTGCGACCCCGACAACTGGAAAAAAACGCGCAGCCAATCCGGCTGCCCCAAAGGCGAAAACGCCTCGCTCGCTTACCTCAACGACGCGCCCGGCTGCTACGACGCTTTTTACGAAGTCGAGGATGTGAAAGCATGGCAACCGCTCCTGCGCCTCATCAAAATCCTGAACAAGACCCCCGAAAAAATCGAGACTGCCCTCAACGTTGACCAGACCCTCTGGATGCACGCCCTGAACAACGTCATGGTCAACCTCGATTCCTACACTGGCTCGCTCTCGCACAACTACTACCTCTGGGCCGACACGTTCGGCGTTTGCCACCCCATCATGTGGGATTTCAACATGGCCTTCGGCGGCTGGCGGCGCGACATGAGCTTCTCTGAAATGAGCGACGAGCAACTCGTCATGTACTCCCCGCTCGCCGAAAGCACCAACGCCAAACGCCCGCTCATCTCCCAGCTGCTGAAAAACAAGTTCTACGGCAAAATCTACCTCGCCCACTACAAAACCATCGTCAACGACTTCCTCGCCAGCGGCGAGCTGCTCAAATCCGCCGAAAAACTCATGGCTACGGCCCGGCCCGTCGTGCAGGCCGACAGCCTCAAACTTTACCCGATGCAAACCTTCAACGACGCGCTCGACAAGACCATGACCAACGGCCCCGACCACATCATCGGCATCCGGCAGCTCATGGATGCCCGCGCCAAGTGGCTCGCCCGGCACGGCCTGCTTGCCAAGCCCCAGCCCAAAATCACTGACAACCAAGCAGTTGTGGCCGATTCGCTCTGCACCGTGAGCGTGAAATTGGAAGGTGGCAAATCCGCATGGCTCTGCCACCGCGACCTCAAGTTCAAGGCGTTCAGCCGTGTGCCCATGCACGACGACGGCCAAAACGGCGACGCGACCCCCGGAGACGGCATCTTCACCGCCCGCGTCGAGGCCGCCAAAATCAAGCACTATTACATCATCGGCGAAAACGACGACATGGCCGCTACCCTCCCGGAGCGTGCCTCGTATGAGTTTTTCGAGGTGAAATAAAAACCCGATTTGCCGGGTCAACACTGAAAAGGCGTGGCTGTCCGGCCACGCCTTTTTTGATATTCGGAAAACGGGCAAGCCGAAAAACCGGGGCATTTCCCAGTTGGGCAACTTACTTTTGACAAAAAAATCAGCCGAATATGGAAGCAGCAGTCGCCGCACATCCCTCCTATCAAACAGAACGTGGAAAACCCATGCCCAGTAAGTTTCATGCCCGCCTGCAAAAAAAGTTGATGCTTCAACTCGAATTGAATTACTCTAAGCACCTCGAAGCATTGCCCGAAATCACCGTCAAAATGCCGAAAGACGTGGCCGACGGCAAACGCGACCGCGTGCCCGACATCGGCATCTACCCTGCCGACCTGAGTTTTATGGAGGACGAAATCCGCATGACCGAAATGCCGCTGGCCGTCGTCGAAATCCTTTCGCCGCAACAAGAACTCTCCGAATTGATAGCCCGCAAGAATGTCTATTTCCGCGCCGGCGTGCGCTCCTATTGGCTGGTTTTGCCCGAATTGCTCTCCATTTACGTCTATCACGCGCCCAACGACTTCGAGATTTACACCAAAAACGAGACACTCCGCGACCCCAACCTCGGTATCGAACTTGACCTTGGCCCCGTCTTCGAGGGCATTTTCGAGCACAAAAACAACGGCTAAGAGACATCCCACATCCAGTTTTGGACAACAGCCCGACGGACAGCAAGTTCCGTCGGGCTGTTTTTTTCGCCGCATAAATTGTCAACCGCCGACAAAACACGAAGCAACCCAAGCAACGGGGGCGACGTATCGAGGAACAGTTAATTTTACGGTCGCACACACCGACCCGACATTTTTCTAAATCTCTCATTTTCAATGAAAAAACTAACCACCTACTGCTGTATCCCCGTTGCGCTCGCGCTCTTTTTCATCCTCAGCTTTTCGGCAAAAATCGTCGGGCAATCGCTGCCCGAATCGTGGCGGTTTTCCGCCGACGGCAAACGCCTCGTCGCCAACGGCCAATCGGTCAGCGGCTATTACAATGAGTCCAACATCCATAAAGTCGAACTTTGGTTCGCGCAGGCCAACTATTGGACGCTCCTCACCCAAAACTACCAGAGCAGCACCGACATCCCGGCCACGATGATAATTGACGGCGACACGCTCGCCAGCCCGGTCGGGGTGCACTTCAAAGGCCAGACGAGCTACTCGATGGTGCAAGGCCAGAAAAAATCGTTCAGTATCTCGATGAATTTCGTGGACGCGGAACAGTCGTACAAAGGCTATAACTCATTGAACCTCAACAACTGTTTCGACGACCCCAGCTTCGTCCGCGAGGTGCTCTACCTGCACCAAAGCCGCCTGCACACCCCGTCGTTGAAAGGCAACTTTGCCCAACTTTTCATCAACGGCCAAAACTGGGGCCTCTACCCAAGTGCCCAACAATTGGACGGCGATTTCATCAAAGAATGGTTCCTCAGCAACGACGGCACCCGCTGGCGCGCCCTACGCACCGATGCCAGTGGCGGCCCCGGCGGGCCTGGCGGTGGGCCGTTTGGCACGGGTGTTTGCTCGCTCAATTATTTGGGAGCCGATACCGCGCTTTACAAGCCCAAATACACCCTAAAAAACACCAAAAAAGAACACCCATGGGAAGACCTCCGCAACACTTGCGCCGCGCTGAACAACCCGCCCCTCGCCGTGCTGCAAGACTCTGTGCGTCAATACCTTGACCTCGACAAAACGCTGTGGTTCCTCGCCACAGAAATCCTGTTTTCCGACGACGACGGCTACGTCCACAAAGGCGGCATGGACTATTACATCTACTGGGAGCCGGAAAGTGGCCGCATCGTGCCGCTCGAATTCGATGGCAATACCGTGATGAAAACCCAGAACCAAAACTGGTCGCCGTTCTACCGCGAGACCGACACCCGTTTCCCGCTGATGAACCGCCTGATGGCTGTGCCCGAACTGCGCCAGCGATACCTCGCGCACGTCCGCACCCTGCTCGAAGAATCATTCGACCCGACCGAAATCGGTGCCCGGATTGATGCTTACTATGCCCAGATTGACTCGTTCGTGAAAAATGACCCGAAGAAACTTTATACCTACAACCAGTTTTTGAGCGAAAAGCAAGTGCTTAAAAACTTCGTCTCCACTCGCCGCAACCTGTACCTGAACAACGCCGAAGTGAAAACCGTCGGCCTCGAAATCTCGGATGCCGAGTTCTCGGACCCGAAAGCAGGCGAAACCACGACGGTCACTTGTGCCGTGTCGGGCGCGGCTGGCGTGAGCACGGTGCGGCTTTATTTTGCCACCGGTTTCACGGGCAATTTTGACCGGACGGAAATGTTCGACGACGGCCAGCACGGCGACGGTGCAGCGGGCGACGGCACGTTCGGCGGCACGATTCCCGGTTTTGACAAGCATACTTGGGTGCGTTTTTACGTCGAAGCCATCGCCAACGATGCAGCCAAAACTGCCACTTACCAACCCAAAGGCGCGGAGCACGACGTGTATGTGTACAAAGTCGGGTTCCCGCAAGTTGTTCAGCGCGAAGTAGTTATCAATGAAATCATGGCCGATAACGCCAACACCGCCGCTGACCCGCAGGGCCAAAACGCCGACTGGATTGAACTTTACAACACTTCCGATGTGGCGGTTGACCTCTCCGGTTGGTTCCTTTCCGACAACGCCGACAACCTGCCCAAGTACAAATTCCCGACGGGCACGAGCATCCCGGCAAAAGGCTACCTCATCGTCTGGGCCGACGAGGACGATGAAACCGACGCACTCCACGCCAACTTCAAACTCTCTGCTGGCGGCGAAACTTTGTGGCTGCTCGACCGCGATACGAACATCGTCCAAGAAGTGATTTTTGGGGAGCAACAGGAAGATTTGGGCTACGCTCGCCAACCGAACGGCACGGGCGATTTTGTCATCAAACCGCCGACTTTCGGGGCCAACAACGACACTTCCGTCGGCACCGATGCGCCCGGCGCGGAAGTGCCCGAACTGCACGTCTTCCCCAACCCGACCTCCAACCGACTCACCGTCGTGGCCTCCATCGCCGGAAACCTCCCGCTCGAAATTTTCAACCTGACGGGCCAACGAGTCCTCGCCACCGAAATCGCGGGCGGCTTGGCCGAACTGGAGATTGGCCACTTTGCACCGGGTGTTTACCTCGTGCGCGTGGGTGCAGCGGTGCGAAAAGTGGTGGTGGAATAGGGTGAGTTGAAAAGTTGAAAGGGTTGAAGCGTTGAAAGCCGTCCCATGCGGCAATTCAACGCTTCAACCCTTTCAACTTTTCAACTGGCACCTTCAATTCCCGCCCGAACCGCCGCCGCCTTTTTGGTCGTTGTTCGACACGCCTTTTTTGCGGCTAACGTTCTCTTTCAGTTTCCCGAAGCGGTAATTCACCGCAAACCGGATAGCCCGTGCGGGCGAGTAGCTTTTCCAAGTGGTGCGGAAAAGCGGGTCGTTCGTGGTGGATTGCCACAGGCGGTCTTTGGTCACGAAGTTGTCGGCCAGCAGCGAAAAGCGCAGCGCGCTGTTTTTCAGCACCGATTTCGAGAGGCCCATTTGATAGTTGTACCACGCGCCCGTGCGGCCTTGCAGGGTCAGGTTGCCCACGCCGATCCAGCCGTTGCCTTGCACGCGCCAGCCTTTACCGATGTTGTATTGCAGGTTTCCGTAACCGTTCCCGGTGAAGCCGCTGTTGCGGTAGCGTGTCGTGCCAGAGTAGCCATCGAGGATTTCGTAGGCCACCGTCAGGTTGCTGTACAAGGTCAGTTTTTTGAAAATGGTGGCCGAGCCGTTGGCCGAAAAAGCCGTGCGCGAGTTTTTGCCGAGATTGTAAAACGTTGATTTTGAGACACCTGTGCTCGCGTCAATCTCCGTGAAATCATTGATGGCATCGGTCGTGATGCCCTGTTCGAGGGTAAGCGAGATGTTGTTTTGCCCGGCAAAAACCGAGTACCCGAACTCGATGGCGTGCGTGAATTCAGGGTCGAGGTACGGATTGCCTGCGCTGATGTTGCGCGGGTCGGCGTTCACGGTTTGCGGTTTCAGGTACCACAAGCTGGGGCGTTGGA
>JBKBIC010000164.1:0-10881 GCA_046299435.1 Saprospiraceae bacterium | reverse complement strand
AATTGGCGAAATTCGAGCCATGATCGGCTCACAACAGCGGCACCGGGTATAGTTTGAACTTGTCGTCGTGGGTCAACAGAGCTAAGCCCTCGCTCATGGCTTGGGCGATGAGCATCCGGTCGAACGGATCGTTGTGGAAAAAAGGCAGGGTGGAAGGGCCAAATAATGCCCTGCCCGAAACGGCAGCAGGTCGAATCCGTTCTGGAAAATCACGGTTTCGAGTTGGTCAATGGGAACGGCGATATCCAATTTGCCGAGGCCGACTTTGATGGCGCTTTCCCAAAGCGAAGCGTGGCTGACGAAAACCTCGTTGGCAGGGTCGTCCAGCAAAGCCAATGCTCCGGCGGTCAATTTCACATTGTTTTCACCATGCCAGATAAGAATGTGGGTGTCAATCAGGATTTTCATGAGGGCATATATTCTTCAAAACCCGGTGGGGTTTCATCAAAATCGGGCGCGACATAGCGGAAAATTGCCCGGCCCCAGCCCGCTTTGCGGAGGCGTGGGGCCTGTTTTTGTGTTGAGAGCGTTCGGATAGCGCGTGCTTTTGCGAGGCTAATCAAAAAATCATAGGCCATGTAACGCTCCAAATCCGC
The DNA here is from genome assembly GCA_046299435.1 of Saprospiraceae bacterium. Taxonomy (GTDB): domain Bacteria; phylum Bacteroidota; class Bacteroidia; order Chitinophagales; family Saprospiraceae; genus M3007. The sequence goes on along the minus strand of JBKBIC010000164.1, from coordinate 10,285 downwards.
CAGTTCATCGGGACGCAGCAGACCTTCTTTTTTACGCTGCGCCAACCCCGCCATCCGGGTCTGCAGAGCCGATGAAAACTTGAATGTCAAGATTTTTTCGGGGCCAATCGAGGCTAACAACCCGGCGATTTCGTCGAGGGCGGTAGACGAGGAGGAAGAGTTCTGTTGCATTTCCCAAGATTTATTGACTTCAACGAATGCAAATGTAGGATTTTCGAGCCATGAAACGTGCCATCCTGACCGTCTCCAACGACCTGACCTACGACCAACGGATGCAGCGCATTTGCACCGCATTGGCCGACGACGGCTGGGACGCGCTGCTCGTTGGGCGCAGGCTGCCCGACTCCAAACCACTTGACAACCAACGATTTAGGCAAAAACGCCTCCCTTGTTTTTTCCGCAGAGGCTTCCTGTTTTACGCCGAATGGAACCTGCGGCTGTTCCTGTTTTTGTGCTTCCAAAAGTTCGACGTGCTCGGCACAGTTGACCTCGACACGATGCCCGGCGGCTGTCTCGCGGCTTTGCTGCGCGGCAAACGCCGCGTGTTCGATGCCCATGAGCATTTCACGGAGGTGCCGGAAGTGACCAACCGGCCAATCATCAAAAATTTCTGGAAAATGGTCGGCTGGGCGTTAGCTCGGTTTTACCATCGGGCATACACGGTCGGGCCGGGACTCGCGGAATTTTTGGGAAAGGAATTCGGCCAACCCTTTGCCGTCGTGCGGAACGTGCCCGTGCGACGAACTTTCCAGCCCGTCCGTGCGGGCGACCAACCGAAAAATCCGCCCTACATGATTTATCAAGGTGCGCTGAACGAGGGGCGCGGCATCGAACAGGCCATCGAAGCCATGAGTTTGCTACCCTCCCTCATCCCTCATTCCTCATTCCTGCCCGAATTGTGGCTCGCAGGCGAGGGCGATTTGTCCGAAAAACTGCGCGGGCTGGCCGCTCGGTCGCCTGCCGCCGGGCGTATCCGCTTCCTCGGCTTCGTGAAACCCGCCGATTTGAAAGCCCTCACCGACGGCGCGTGGCTGGGACTTAACTTATTGGAAAACAAGGGGTTGAGCTATTACTACTCGCTGGCGAACAAGTTTTTCGACTACGCCCAAGCCGAAGTGCCGGGGCTGACGATGGCCTTCCCAGAATACGAGGCACTTTGCGCCGAGCATCGCGTGGCCTTGTTGTTGGACGAACTTTCGGCTGAAAAAATCGCCCGCGCCGTGCGGCATTTGCTCGAAAACCCGGACGAATATGCCCGTCTGCAAGCTGCTTGCCGAGCCGCCCGCGAAGTCTGGAATTGGGAAAACGAGCGGGAAATTTTGCTCAAAATCTGGCGAGCGGTTTCGTAGCCACGAAGCACACAAAGTTGCACAAAGTGTTCTTTTTCAATTCTTTGTGCAACTTTCGAGGTGATTCAAGTTCACAACTCAAACTTGTAACGCGGCCCGATTTTGAAAAAGCCCTCGCGCTCATAAAACCGCAGCGTTTTCGGGTAATCGTCGCCGGGCGTGGTCACTTCAAGCCGCCGCCAGCCCCGGTTTTCGGCCAGTTCTTTGGCCTCGTCAAGCAGCATTTTACCGACACCTTCGGAGCGGTATTCAGGCACGACGTATAGTTCGTTGATGACCCCGATATGGCCGCCAGCGTAAAGGGCCAACGACTCGGTGAGCGTCAAAACGCCAACCACATCCTCGTCGTCGTCCAGCGCGAGCAATGTGGAGTGCTTGTCGTCGGCATCCATGTCGGCAAAAATCGCGGCGATTTCCTCCGCGCTTGGCGTGTGCCCGACCTCCTCGAAAAGTGCGGCCAGCAGCGCGGCCACGATGTCAGTGTCCTGTTCGTCGGCAATCCTAAAATGTATCATGGTGAAGTTGAAAAGTTAAAAGTTCAAGCGTTGAAGGAGCGAAGGGGCGAGGCAGCCAACGTAGCACCTTTCCCGGAAATAGATTGAAGTTTCGTCTTGTAAAATTTGATGCGAAAATTTTGGCACAGTAAATTTTTGAAAAATTTTTGTGTCATATTTTTTGACACAAAAAAGTTTGAAATAAATTTGTGGCCTGACAACCAAGCAGTTACAAATCCGATATGAAGAAACAAGCCACCCAACGACTGTTCAACTGCCCCGATGCCGAGCTCTACCGATGGTGCGTCGAAGCCATCCGAAACGCGCACCGCGACCTTGACCTGTTCCAACAGTACGGCTATGGACCAGAACGGCTCAAAGCCTTCAAGGCCATGTGCGACCAGTTCCATGCACTGCCCGACGACGACGAAATGGTTGGCGACCAGATGATTGTCACCGAAAAAAAATACCAAGCCGCCGACAAACTCCGCACGGCTATCCGCTCCATGATGACCCGCGTGGCCATGAAATTCCACGACAAAACGGGCCGCTACCGCAAGTTCGGCACAGCCAAATTGGGCGACATGAGCGACGCGCAACTACTGTTTTGCGGGCGGCGAGTGGCGCGGGTGGCACGCCAACAGCTTGATTTTCTGGCAGATGTGGGCGTGAACGAGAACCTCATCGGGCGGGTGCTGGATGCCTGCGCGGAATTCGAGAACGCGATGAACATCCAGCAAGACCGCGTCCACGACCGCGATATTGCGGTGGAGCGGCGGATGCTGCAAGGCAACAAACTCCACGCGGAACTGGTCGTGCTCTGCGACATCGGAAAGGACATTTGGGCGAGCCGCGACCGGGTGAAGTACGACCAATACTGTATCTACGAAAGCAACAACGACGAAAAAATAGCCCGCAAGGCCCGCCGGGCAGCGGAAGCACAGGTGGCTTGACCGTCTTCAGGCTGCGTTTTTGGGGCCTAATTCGATGATTTGTAGGTCGCTGATTTTGCCTGAATCGAGCGTGAAGCGCACGAGGGTCTTCACTTTGTGCCAGCCTTCCAGCCCGCAAGCCCCTGGATTGATGTGCAAAAATCCGAGCGCGGCATCGGGCATGACTTTCAAAATATGCGAATGCCCGCTGATGAACAGGCCACCGCGCGGCGGCTCGCCCCGCAAAATTTCCCGGACGCGGGGCGCGTAACGCCCCGGATAGCCGCCGATATGGGTCATAAAAACCGGCACTCCTTCGCACTCGAACCGCAAATCCTCCGGGAACTCGGCCCGGATTTCGTGGCCGTCAATGTTCCCGAACACGCCGCGCAGGGGCTTGAACTGCCGCAGCCGCTCGGCCACGTCCCAGTTGCCAAAATCGCCTGCGTGCCAAACCTCGTCGCAGCCAGCGAAGTGCTCGAACACTTTCGAGGGCAGGTGCGAATGGGTGTCGGAAAGCAGGCCGATTCTCTTCATTGTCAAGTGGTTTTTTGAGGAGAGAAAGAGTTGAAAAGTTGAACGACCGCTTTGTTTTCAACTTTTCAACCCTTTCAACTCAAATCCCCGTGTCGCGCTTCCGGTGTACCCGCGTCAGGCCCGTCTCTTTGACGGGATTTAGCACGAGGGGTGCGTCCTCGACGACGACCGAGTCGCTGTCCAGCCCGAACCAGTTTTTGGGCGACGACACCCAACCTTTGATGGTGAGGTAAAAGCTGAGCACCAGTTGGTCAAACCACGGCAGCTCGTTTTCGTTGGAGAGGAATTCTTGGATGATGATGAACTTGAAATCACCGGTCGGGTATTGGCTCGATGTGGTGTGGTAGCGCGAGGCAACGGAGATTTCGTCGTTCTCGACCAGTTCCTCGACCACTTTTTTCATGAACAGGTTCATGCGTTGCTGCACCCGGAAGCCGAGCCGGAAATTGACTTTGTACACATCGTCGGGCGCGATGGCGTTTACTTCGTACTGCCGGGTGTAGGGTTCGTCGGTGGTTTCGATGTTGACAAACCAATATACGTCGGCGCGTTTCGGCTGGGTTTGGAGGATGGAGTACATGATTTTGTCCTCCACTTTTTTCGGGCTTTTGGCCGTGCTGAGGAAGACGAGGTTGGTGGCGTATTTGGGCACGTCGTCGTCGTTGCTCAGGAGGATGAGCTGGTCGAGGTAATCCCTGATTTTCACTTCGTCGTTGTAGCGTTGGCGGATTTTTTTAGCCGTTATCCAAATCATCATCACCGTAAAAAGCAGCGAGGCCATGATGACCGTGACGAAGCCGCCGTCGAGGAATTTCAGGGTGTTGGCGAGGAAAAACGCGCCCTCCCAAACGAGGTAAAAAATGAGGAAAACCCAGATGAACGCCGATTTCCAGCGGTGCATGACCATCCAGTTGGAAATCAAAATCGTGGAACAGAGCATCGTGGTCACGACCGAAAGCCCGTAGGCCGCTTCCATGCGGGAGCTTTCTTGGAACAAAATCACCACCCCGACGCACCCAAGCCAGAGGAAGGTGTTGACCGCCGGGATGTAAATCTGCCCTTTCATGTCCGAGGGGAATTTCACGGTCATCTTGGGCATCAAACTCAGCCGGATGGCCTCCGAGACGAGCGTGAACGACCCCGAAATCATGGCTTGGCTGGCGATGATGGCGGCCATCGTGGCGATGATGATGCCGGGCCAGAGGAACCAATCGGGCATCACGCCATAGAACGGGTTTTCGTTTTCGGCCAGCAAGCGACCTTCATTTTTCAAGAGCCAAGCGGCCTGCCCGAAGTAGTTGAGCAACAACATGGCTTTCACGAAAATCCAGCTGACGCGGATGTTTTTCAGGCCGCAGTGCCCCAAGTCGGCATACAGTGCCTCCGCCCCGGTAGTGCAGAGGAAAACCGCGCCCATGACCACCAAAGCCGAGGGGCTGAAAATTAGCAGCTCGATGCCGTACATGGGGTTGACGGCTGCCAAAACGTGGGGCAAATCCACGATATGGTGTACGCCCAGCACGCCGAGCATCGTGAACCAAATGCCCATCATGGGGCCGAACCACTTGCCCACGAAGTTTGTCCCGAACCGTTGGATGAAAAAAAGCAGCGAGATAATCGCAATGGTGATGGGCACAACCGGGATGCCGTGATACTTCAATTCCAAGCCCTCGATAGCCGACGATACCGAAATCGGCGGCGTAATCATTCCCTCGGCCAGCATACAGGCCCCGCCCAAAATGGCCGGGTACATCAGCCACTTTTTGCGCCGCCGGATGAGCGAGTACAGCGAGAAAATCCCGCCTTCGCCCTTGTTGTCGGCCCGCAGCACCAACATGATGTATTTCAGGGTGGTCTGGATGGTCAGCGTCCAGAATATCAGGCTGATGCCGCCGAGGACGTTGGCCTCGTTGATGGGGTTTTTGTTCCCGACAACAGCCTTCATCACATACAGGGGCGACGTGCCGATGTCGCCATAAATGATGCCGAGGGTGACAAGAAGACCCGCTGCCGATAGTTTTTGCAGGTCGCCTCCGTGATTCGAAGACATACTTCAATGAGTGAATGAGTCAATGGGAGATTGAGCGAATGGACGAAAGAGCCAGAGCAATCGCTCATCCGCTCATTGGTCCATTCGCTCATTGGTTCAGTGGTGGTGGTGCCCGCCGGGGCCATGCACATGGCCGTGTTCGAGTTCCATCGGGTCGGCATCGCGGACGGACTCCACGTTGCCCGTGAACCACAGGTCAACGCCCGCCATCGGGTGGTTGAAGTCAATCTTCACTTTGTCCAGTCCGACCCAAGCCACCATGCCGTCCATGCGGTTGCCGTCTTGGTCTTGCAGCGGCAACATGTTGCCTACTTCGAGGAGGCCGTCGGGGACTTTGCCCTCGTGCATGAACGCCGTTTTGGGCACTTCGACCAGCATGGATTCGTCGTATTTGCCGTAAGCGTTGGCTGCCTCAATACCGAACGAAAACTTGTCGCCCGCTTTCAAGCCAGCGAGGTTCGCCTCGAAATCCGGGATCATCATCCCCACTCCGAAGATGAAAGCGAGCGGGTGGCTGCCTTGTGTGCTCTCCACGAGCTCACCCTCGGCGGTGCCTTCCGTCAAAGTGTAGTGAACGTTCACCACCTTGTTTGCTGAAATTGTCATTGGAAAAAATTGGCGCACGGGACGTTGGACGCTGGGCGTTGAAAGCGAATTCAAGTTGTTGATAACTAATTGTTTGCGAAGAAAGTCCCGCGTGTAAAGTCTGTGCTTCAACGTCCAAAAGGCGAGCAAAAGTAGGTTGATTGGTTGATTGGTTGGCTGGTTGATTGGTTTATTAGTTGGATTGACTGATTGATTGGCTGGCTGGCTACCCAATCAACTACCCCAGCCTTCGCTTGTACTCGAAATATTGGCCGATGAACTGGAACGCCGCCCGGTGCGTCGTCGGCTTCATCTGGGCGGCCAACGCGGCCCGGTGCAGCTCGAAAATGAGCCGCCAGTGTCGGTAAAAATCGCGGTACGCCCGCCGCATCCCGAAGGCCGGGTCGTACACGTGGGCAGGCTCGCCGAGCACACCGTTCAGTTCCATGACTTTGAATTCGCCGTTTTTCAGGGCTTCGGGCGAGGCGCATTTCAAGTCAAAACGCCCATAGCAAACGCCTTCAATGCGGCGACATATTTGCTCGAACGCGGCAACCAACTGATTATCAATGTATTGGTTGGCGTTCACGAATTTCGTGCCCCGGCAGTGGTTGCCGATGGGTTCAAGCAGGACGCGCTCGCCAGCGGCGGGTATTTTTTCTAAAACATCGGGAAACTCCAACTCGAAACGAGGCACTTGGAAGGCCGCACGGACACTGCCCAACATCAATTCGCGGACGGTGGCCCGACCGTCGCCGCGCACGGCCAGAAACTCCTTTTCACAAACAGAGGTGATACCGAAACGCCCGCCCGCGCCCGGAAACCGATGGAAAAGGACGGTCATCTCGACGGGCAGTTCGAGGAATTCTTGCACGATAAAATCAATCGGGAATCGAGCCAGATGCTGCCGGAGTTCGGCTTCGCCCGCACATTTTTTGACCAAAAAACCGCGCTCGCCCACGTCGGGTTTTGCCAAGAGCGGGAAGCCGATGCCGGTTTGCCGGAGTTCGGCGAGCGTTTTTTCGAATGGTTGGCCGCTGGGCACGAACACTGTTTTGGGCAGGATTTCGGGCGGCAACAGCCGCAGGATGTCCATTTTGGATTCGCCCACCGCGCCGGCCAGCGGGATGGCGGGGTTTACGTTGCTGAAAAAAAACAGGTGCCGCGCCCGCGCCGCGAACCATGCGTACATCAGCCCAATCGGCGCGACGGCCAGCCACATCGGCCAAAACTCCCACGCCGACCATTTGCGGAACCAGTTTTTCATTCGATGGATTTGCGATTTGCGAATGGCGATTTACGATTGCCGCAAATCGCCATTCGTAAATCGCCGCGCGCAAATCCGGTTTTACGGTTTCGTCTTTTTGCTCACGGGCTTGCCGTCCGCGTCAATTTCGATGATTTCGAGGTTGAGCGTTTGCAGGCCGGGCAGCACTTTGGCTTTGTCGCCCGTGACGAACCAGCCGAGCTGGCTGGGCTGCACGACGGACTTGGCGGCTGCGTGTACTTGGTTGAGTGTCAGTGAGTTGACTTTGTCACTGTACTTTTTCCAGTAGTCGTCGGAGAGGTTGTACTTGACCAATTGTTGCAGGCTGCGGTTCACGCGGCCATTGGTTTCCCACATCCCGGCCATGCCCAGCACGGTGTTTCGCTTGGTTTTGTCGAACTCGGCTTGGGTCATGGGCTTGTCGCCGATGTAGGCATTGAGTTCTTTGACCACTTCTTGGGCACTTTCTTTGGTCTTGTCGGTCTGCACCGGCGCGACGACGAGGAAGGGGCGTTGGCCTTTGGTGTCGGAAATCCATGAGCGCGAGCCGTAGCTCCAGTGCTTGTCCTCGCGGATGTTCATGTTGATGCGGCTGGTGAAATCGCCGCCGAGCACGTTGTTCATTTGCTCGACCGCGTCCTCGTCCAGCTCGCCGTATTTTTTGGTCAAATAGCCCGCCACGAGCACGCTTTGTTGGCTTTCCGGGCGGTCAATCAGGAAGAGTTTGCCGTTGTTCTGGACGTTTTTCACCTCTGGGATGACCTTTTTCGGCACGTCGGCTTTTTGCCAGCTGCCGAAGCGTTTTTCGAGTTTGGCGGTCAATTCTTCCATTGAAATATCGCCGACGACGGTCAGCGTGGCGTTGTTCGGGCGCAGCCAGCGTTCGCGGAAATTCCGCACGTCGCCCAGTTCGATGCCGCGCACCGATTCTTCCGTGCCGCTGCCCGTCATCGGCATCCCGTAGGGGTGGTTTTCGCCGTACATGAACATGGGCGCGACGCGCATGGCCATGCTGAACGGCTCGGATTTTTCGCTTTCGATGCCACTCAGTTGTTGGTCGCGCAGGCGGTTGAAATCGCCCTCCGGGAAAGCCGGGTTGAGCAGCACGTCGGCATACAAATCGAGGCTGGGGTCGAGCGATTGTTTCAGCGTGTTGAGGTTGGCGTAGGAGTAATCGAGGTCGCTGAACGTGTTGATGCTCGCGCCCAAAAGTTGCAGCCGCTCGTTGATTTGCAAGCTCGTGCGGGTGGTCGTGCCTTCGTCGAGCATGTTCATGCCGAGTGCGGCGAGGCCGAGTTTGCCGCCGAATTTGTCGGTGACGTAGCCCGCGTCGAACATCATGCTCATCACCACTGTCGGGCTTTCCTTGCGGCGGGCGAGCACGACTTTGAGACCGTTTTTGAGCGTAGTGCGTTGGATTTCAGGGAATTGCGCGTTCACCGCGCCCGCCAGTTCGGGCAGTTTTGAGCGGTCGGCTTCGTTGCCAGTCGTGGAATATTCCGGGAACGGCTCGGCGATGACGACCAATTTCCCGTCGCTCAGCCAGTTTTTCGAGGTCTCGTGGACGAGCTTGGCGGTCGCTTCCGAGTAGCGGCGCAGCTGTTTTTTGTAAAAATCGGGCGAGCCGCCGTACACCTCGTTTTGGGCGAGCAGGTCGCTTTTGCCGCCGAAGCCGCCGATGCGCTCCAAACCTTTGATGAAGTTGGCGAAATAGTTGGCTTTCACGCGCTTCATTTCATCTTCGGTCGGGCCATTTTTCAGGAACTCGGCCACTACTTCGTTCAGCGCGGCCTCGACTTCTTCCACCGTGTGGCCTTTTTTCACGACCGCGCCGACGTGGAACTGGCCCGCGATTTCCTGCGGATAGCACCAAGCGTAGGCTTCGACGGCGAGCTGTTTTTCGATGACGAGTTTTTTGTAAAGTCGGCTGTTTTTGCCCGACGCGAGCACGTCGCTGGCGAGGTCGAGCCACACGGATTCCGCGCTGCCCCACTCCGGCACGTTCCAGACCATTTCGATTTTGGCCTCTGGCACACGGTCTTGATAGCTCATCCGCACCTCGCCCGTGCGGCGCGGGATGCTTTTTTCGTAGCGGGCCAGCGTCGGCCCGGCGGGGATGTTGCCGAAGTATTTGAGCACTTTTTCGTAAATCTCCTCTGTTTTCACGTCGCCTGCCACGACGAGGACGGCGTTGGCCGCGCCATAATATGTCTTGAACCACTCATGCACGTCGTCCAAGCTGGCAGCGTTCAGGTCGGCCATTTCGCCGATGACCGTGTGGCCGTAGGGGTGGTGCGGCGGGAACATTTCCTTTGTGAAGAGTTCCCATTCGCGGGCGTAGGGCTGGTTTTCGCCCTGCCGTTTTTCGTTTTGCACCACGCCGCGCTGCTCGTCGAGTTTGGCCTGGTCAACGGCTTTGAGCAGGTGGCCCATGCGGTCGCTTTCGAGGAAAAGCACTTGGTCGAGGGCGTTGAGCGGGACGTTTTGGAAGTAGTTGGTGCGGTCTTCGTTGGTCGTGCCGTTCAAATCCGTCGCACCGATGGCCTCCAAAGCTTGAAAATAATCGGTGTTGTAGTGCTCCGAACCATTGAACATCAGGTGCTCGAACAGGTGCGCGAAGCCCGATTTGCCGGGTTTTTCGTTCTTCGAGCCGACGTGGTACCACACGTTGACCGCCGCAATCGGGGCTTTGTGGTCTTCGTGGACAATGAGGCGCAGGCCGTTGGGCAGCGTGAATTTGCGGTACGGCACGTCAATGTCGTCCGGGTTGTAGGTCGGCAAATCCGACTGGGCTTGGGCAAAGTAGGCCGTGAACGCCAGCAAGAGGGCGGGCAAAAGCAGTCTTTTCATGCTGAAAATGATAGAGTTGTGGTGAATTTGTGTCTGGCGGGATTGTCGAACGGAAAAATGAGAATGTCCGCCGCGAACAGACACAGTTTTGGACGAAAAGGTGGCTCGCGCAGTTGAAGAGTTGAAATGTGGGTTGAAAATATTTGTGGGTGGAAAATTTAATAGGAATAAAGATTAAAATTTGTAAAACATAAACATTTAAAAAAAAATAAAAAACCACC
>JBKBIC010000163.1:0-10928 GCA_046299435.1 Saprospiraceae bacterium | reverse complement strand
CCCTTCCTCTTTTCCTCTTTTTAACTCTCCTCAACTTTTCCGCTTTTCAACACTTCAACTTCAATCAAACAGCCGCGTGTAGTCGTTTTCCTCTTTCACGATTTGCTTGGGCGGCTGGTTCAGGTCGAGCGGCTTTTCGGTGGCGTGGGCGGCGGCGCGGCTGCCTTTGGGCGTGGCGAGGAGCGGATTGGTTTTTTCGAGTTGTTCCAGCATCCGCAGACCCTCGTCTTCAAACGTGCCATTTTGCAGGTCAATCGTGTCCATCAAGTGGCGGCTGGTATCCATGAAACGCTCCATTTCGCCCACTTTTTGGCCGAGTTCGTCGGCCATTGCTTCGAGGGCTTGGTCGAACATGGCGCGTTTGTCAGGGTCGCCGGAGATGACCGACATGGCCGAGCGGATGGCTCCATGGCTCGTCCTAATCGCTTGATACTCTTGCTCTTTCACCTTCACTTGGTCTTTCGTGTCCTCCCAGACGATTTCCGAGTTTTCGTACATTTTGGTCAGCAAGCGGTAGAGCACATCCATCTTTTTGTATAGCACGTCGTACTTGGCGTTCACTTCCTGCAAACGCCCGGCCTTGCGGGCCGCGAGCGCGATGTTTTTCTCGTCACCCTTCTTTTTGGCTTGCTCGGCGAGGCCCATGTTTTTGCGGATTTCGGCCTCGTTTTGTTCCATCGTGCCTTTCAGTTGGCGCATCTGGCCGCGCAGCGAGCCGATTTGCTTGGACATTTTCCGCAGGTTGTCCTCCAATTCTTCGAGGTACGATTTCAAAATCCCGATTGGGTCAATCTGCACAAAAATCCCCGTGACCCAGCGCATGACGGATTTGTAGGCATACCAAACAAGGTTCCGCGCCTTCGGGTCGAGGACGACGAAAAGCAGCGCGCCCAACGCCGCCAACATCCCGGCGAGGTATAAAGTGTTCTGTGCCAATACGATAAGCGTCGGCAGCATCGAGTACAGCAGCCACAGCCCGCCACCTACGATGGCTGCCAAGAAGACCGCGCCGGTCGCGCCTTCGGGCCTTTTCCAAAATGATTTTTCCATGAGAAGATAGTCGGTTAGTCAGTTGGTCGGTTAGTCGGTTAGTCCGGTGGCTTAATTGCCCAACAACTGGGAGACTATCTGACTAACCGACTATCCGACTAAACATACTTGTGCAGGTTTTCGATGTCTTTTTCGATTTGCAGGAGCACGGATTTGTGCGTGAACTCGAAGGCATCTTTGGTCTTCGCCAGTTTTTCGGCCTCAGTTTTCGCGCTGGCCTCGGCCTGTTCGATTTGCGTCAGGTAGCCCGCCATTTCGTCCTGCAAACGCTGGATGTCAGCCTTGTGCCGCTCGATTTGGTCGCGCAGGCGGGCCACTTCGGTTTGGCGGGAGGTGACTTTCGCAGCTTGTTGATTTTCAAGGGCTTTGGCGAATTGCTCGCGTTCTTTTTCGACCACGTTTTTGTAGAAAGCCGCCGTTTCGAGCAGTTTTTCTTTCGTGATGCCGACCGTCGCGGCGGTCGTGAACGCGCTTTTGTAAGCCGTCGCCTCGTCAATTTGCATGGAAGCGAGCGTGGCGACGGCGCGTTTGAACTCGAAGTAATCGAAGCCCGGCAGGTTGCTCCTTTCGATGGCTTGCGCCAAAAATTCGAGGCTGCGGTCGTCCAAGTTTTCGCCGGACGCGAACAATGCTTTGGTTGTCAACATGACATTGAGTGATTGGGTGAATGAGCGAATGTCCGAAGGACTCCTTCGGAGAGCGATTTTTTGGGCGCCGACGAACGGGCAAAAGTAGCGGACGGGCAGGGTTCGCCGACCTGATTTTGGGAAAATGTCGGGCCGCCTGTGCCGCCGCTTCCAGCAATTTTTGGAAACTTTGCCGCAGAAATCTCACAGTCTCACATCTCACTTTCTTACCTCTGATGAAATTCGGCGTAATCGTTTTCCCCGGCTCCAACTGCGACGACGACATGGTACACGTCCTCGGCGACGTGATGCAGCAAGAAGTCACCAAAATCTGGCACAAAGACACCCAACTCGGCGACTTCACGACCGACGACTGCATCGTGCTGCCCGGCGGTTTTTCGTTCGGCGATTACGTCCGCTCCGGTGCGCTCGCCAACCTTTCGCCCATCATGCGGGCGGTCAAGGAATTCGCAGCCGCCGGGGGGTACGTTTTCGGCGTGTGCAACGGCTTCCAAATCCTTTGCGAATCCGGCTTGCTGCCCGGCACTTTGCTCCACAACAGCGGGCAAAAATTCATCTGCAAGAACATCTGGCTGAAAACCATCACCCAAAACTCGCCCATTACTGTTGAACTGGACTTGGAACGCGCCCTCAAAATCCCCATCGCGCACGGCGAGGGCCGCTACCATGCCGACGAAAAAACACTCGACGCGCTCGAACGCAACGACCAAATCCTGTTCAAATACTGTACGCCCGACGGCCAAATCACACCCGAAGCCAACCCGAACGGCGCGGCCCGCAACATCGCCGGCATCTGCAACGAACGCCGCAACGTCTTCGGCATGATGCCGCACCCCGAACGCGCCAGCGAATCGGTGCTGGGCAACACCGATGGGCGCGGACTTTTTGAGTCGTTACTGGCAGGGGTGCTCGTTTGAAAATGTGGAGGTTCGGGCGATTCAGCTCATTGCTCCGTTGCCGTCATTGACCTGCCCACTTTTCAATTTTCACGACTGATTTTGGGTAGGCCGCTGCGCCCAATTCGCTGCGCTCGGTTGCCGTCAGCAGGTCGGGGCGGTGGATTTTTTCGACGGGGACTTGCGCCAGTTCCGGCAGCCAAAGCCGCACGAAATCACCCTTTGGGTCGTAGTTGCGGGCCTGGGTCAGTATGTTGAAATAGCGGTCTTCGCGGGGGTCGCTGCCCACGCCGGCAACGTAGTTCCAGTTGCCCCAATTGGAGCAAACATCGTAGTCAATCAATTGACTTTCAAAGTATTCCGCGCCCATTTGCCAGTTCACTTTCAGGTCGCGGACGAGGAAGCTGGCCGCGTTTTGGCGGCCCCGGTTGCTCATCCAGCCCGTCGCGTTCAGTTCGCGCAGGTTGGCATCAATGAACGGCACGCCCGTTTTGCCTTCTGCCCAGAGCCGGAACATCTCGCGGTTGTTTTTCAGGAAAGTCAGCGGTTTGTTTTGTGGGCCTCCTTTTTTGAAAATCCGGTTGCCCCATTTTTTGCCCATGAGCCGGAAGTAATCGCGCCACAAAAGCTCGAAAAACAGCCAATAAGTGCTCTCGTTGCTGGTGCGCTCGCGCTCATATTTTTTCAGTTCGTGGTAAACTTGCTTAGGCGAGAGGCAGCCCTGCGCCAGCCACGGCGAGAATTTGGACGAGTAATCGCCGCCGACCATGCCGTTGCGGGTGTTTTTGTAATCGGCGACGAGGTTTTTTTCCCAGAAATAATAGTGCAAGCGGCGCAGCCCCTCGGTTTCGCCGCCCCGGAACGGCATCACGGCACGCGGGTCGGCCTCGAAATCCTCGTGCCCAAAATCGCGGAGCGTGGGTATTTCACCGGATTCGATGCCTGTTTTGGGCGGCATGGGCGGCAGGGAAGTAGGGCGGGGCAGTGGTTCGCGGACGGGCGTGATGTGCTCGTTTTCCTTCCGAAATTGGGTGAAAACATCCGGCGTGTGCTGCACAGGCATCGGGAAATCCTGCGTGTGGTAGAGCATTTTGCCGCGCGTGTACCAGAGCTCCACGCCCAAAGTCCACAGTTTTTGTTCGAGTGCGTCTTGCACCTGCACCTCTTCGTCGGTGCGCTCGCGGTTGCAGAACACCCAGCTGGCCTTGATTTCGCGGGCGATTTCGAAGACGATTTCTTCGGGCTTTCCGGTTCGGACGACCAAGTCGGAGCCAATCGAGCGCAGGTTTTGCCGCAGGTCGGCCACGCTTTCGAGGATGAATTTTGCCCGGAATTTGCCTGTTTTCGGGAAGCCGAAGCGGGTTTTGCCCACAAAAACTCGCTCGTCGAACACATAAACCGGGACGATTTCTTCGCAAATACGGAGGGCTGTGTGCAAGGCTTCGTTGTCGTGTACCCTCAAATCCTGACGAAACCAGATGACAGCGCGGTGTTTCATTGATGTTGATTCGGTGATTTGACTTCTTTGAAAATTCGGGGTGTGGTTGGTTTCGCGGAGGTCGCAAAGGACACACGCCCTAAACCTTCCTCGGCAGGCTTTTGTTTGGCGAAAATTTTGTGTTCTTGCCCTTCTAAAACGCGGCAAAAGTAGCCCGCCCCGCTCAACTCAACATTTATCGTTCATCATTCATCACTCATCGAAATGTCCATGCTCAAAAAAATACTCAAACGCGCCGAGGAGCGCGAGCTCGGTTTGGGTTCGGCGGTCGGCACCGGGCGCGGCGAGCGCATGATGCTCCCCGATGGCTCCATGAACGTGGTGCGCGAGAGCACCGGCCTCTGGGACAACATTTATTACAACCTGATGACTGATTCGTGGCCGAGGTTTTTCGCGCTGGTTTTCACGGTTTTTGGCCTGCTCAACATCATGTTTGCGAGCCTTTATTGCCTCATCGGCATTGAGCACTTGGCTGGCATCGAGGTGGGTGGTTTTTGGCACAACTTCCGGGAGGCCCTGTTTTTCAGTACCCAGACGTTGACGACGGTCGGCTACGGGCGCGTGGCCCCGGTGGGCATCTTGACCAACGTGCTTTCCTCGACTGAATCGTTGATTGGGCTGCTGAGTTTTGCCATCATTTCCGGGTTGGTGTACGGGCGGTTTTCGCGGTCGCAGGCGCACATCGTGTTCAGCGAAAACATGCTCGTCGCGCCATATAAAGATGGCATGGCGTTCATGCTCCGCATGGTGAACGCCAGCCGCAGCGAGCTGCTCGAAACAGAGGCGCAGGCCATCCTCGCCTTGAACCAACAGGATGCTGCCGGAAAAATCAGCCGTCGCTATTTTCAACTGGAATTGGAGGTGGGCAAAATCTCGTTTTTCTCGCTTTCGTGGACGCTCGTCCATGCCTTGACGGAAAAAAGCCCGCTGTTCAATTTCTCGCAAACCGACCTTTTGGAGGCCAATGCCGAAATCATGGTCTTGGTGAAGGGCGTGGAAGAAGCCAACGAGCAGACCGTCCATGCCCGGCGTTCGTACGCAGCTGAGGAAGTGGTCTGGAATGCCAAGTTCACGCCCATCATCGGCAAGAACAAACGCGGCGTGCCGAAGGTCTTTACCTCAAAAGTGAGTGAATATGAGCGAGTTACGAGTGACGATTGACGAATTTCGATTGGCCGCGCCCTCGCTGTCAGGGTTTGAAATCGTAATTCGTCAATTGCAAATCGTCAATCTCCTTTGCGTTCGATGGTCGGCACGGGCTTGACCACCATTTGCATCGTCTGGCGGATTTTTTCCTCGAACAGGACGATTTTTCCTTTTTTCAGGCTGGCCACCGTCTCATCGGTGTAGTGCCGGATGGTGATGAGTTCGAGGCCGTCCTGTTTTTTGACGGTGAATTCGTCGGCGATTTCGCGGCTGAATTTTTCGATGCGCTCGGCCACATTCGGGACGCAAATCGTGAAGCTGATGGCCGTGTTTTGCATCGAATTGACGATGATGCGGTGGGTGGCCAGCAGCCCGAAAAGTTTGGCCATGTGGTGCTCGGCGACGAAAGAGAAATCGCGGGTGCTGATTTGCAGCAAGCACTGGTTTTTCTCGACCACGACGATGGGCGGGTAAATATCCTCCGCGTCTCCGCTGACCTCGGTGCCGGGCGCGGTGGGGTCGAGGAACGACTTGACGTAGAGCGGGATGCTCTTGTTTTGGATGGGTTTGATGGTTTTTGGGTGGATGACCGACGCGCCGTAGTAGGTCATTTCGATGGCTTCTTTGTACGAAAGGCGGTCGAGTTTGACCACGTTGTCGAACAGGCGCGGGTCGGCGTTGAGCACGCCCGGCACGTCTTTCCAGATGGTCATGCTTTCCGCGTCGAGGCAGTGTGAAAAAATAGCTGCCGAATAATCCGAACCTTCGCGGCCCAGCGTGGTCGTGAAATTTTCGGACGTGGAACCGATGAAGCCCTGCGTGAGCACGAAGCCGCCTTCGGCCAGCATCGGGGGCACGATTTTCTGGGCGGCGGCCTTCGTTTTGTCCCAAATGACCCAGCCTTCGCGGTAGGTGTTGTCGGTGGCGACCACGTCGCGGGCATCGAGCCAGTGGGTTTTCAGGCCGATTTTGTTCAGGTAAGCGGCTACGATTTTGGAGGAGACCAGCTCGCCGACACACACGATTTGGTCATACATATAATCGTAATCGTCCGCCGGATTTTCCTCCAGAACCCACTCGCCTTCCACAAACACATCGTTCACGGCAGCGAACGCCTCGTCGTTCGGTTCGAACAGTTCGGCCATCATGTCGTAATGGCGTTTTTTCACCAAGTCGTACAGTTCCTGTGCCTGCCCGGTCTGTTTGGCGTGGGCATTTATCACGTCTTCGAGGGCGTTGGTGGTCTTGCCCATTGCGGAGACGATTATCACAAGTTGTTCATTTTGATAGCGTTGCAGGATGCTGGCGACGTTCCGAACGCCTGCCGCGTCTTTCAGGCTGGCTCCGCCGAATTTGAAAACCCTCATTTTTTGAGCGATGAGTTTTGAGTGATGAATGATGAGTTTTTGCGCGACAAAGGTAAACTTTTGGCACAGGTCGTAGGCACATGGGCTGTCTCCCGCTGGTTCATCGCTCAAATTTGGCCTCTTGCACTGTCAAACCACCGCCATCGCAAGGTCTTTCCGCAGGTAGGCCAGCAGCTCGACGCGCTGGCCGACGGACAGGAAAATCTCTGAGCCGTCGGTCAGTTGCAGCCAGAGTGCGGGGCTGTCGGGGTCGATCAGCAGGAAAGTTTGGTCGGCGCGGCGCAGCGGGCGACCAACGAGCGCGGGCAAATCTTCGGCGCGGGCGAGCCGGAGCCGCTCCACATCGCGCCAGTCCACTTCTCGGAACTGCCATTGCCACGGGAAAAACCGGAACTGGATTTTTTTTCGGTTGATTTTCAGGCAAATATGGGCACTGCGAAGCGTGAGCAGCAGGCTTGCACAGGCGACGATGACCGCCAAATGGATGCCCAAACTGCCCCGCAAACGGATACTGCCTGCCTCGAAAAGCGTCAGCCAAACGACCTCGACAAGCAACAAAAAAATACAGGTGGCTTGCACAACGGGCAGCACAGCGCGGCGAGGGAAGGTGTGTTCGATGAACATCGGTGGAAAGTGCTGATTTGGAAAATGGGTTGCGGGGCTTTCGAGTCCTAAAATTGGCGGCAGTGGAGATGCCCGATTTCGGCCAATGAGCCGGCGGCGGGTTTGGGCGAGAAATTGGTTAGTGTGTCCCGAACCGCGTCCCGACATTTGCCCAATGCTCGCGCCCATGTCCCGACTGTTTTTCCTCGCCGTTTTGTCGCTTTTGGCGACCGCCGCTCGTGCACAGGGCGGCGGCGAATCGGCCCATATTTTGGAGAAATTCGCCCGTTATCGGCATTTTACCATCAAAGACGGGCTTTCGAGCAACTCGGCCATGTCGTTCGCGCAGGACGAGGACGGTTTCATCTGGATTGGCACGGAGGAGGGCTTGAACCGCTTCGACGGGAAACATTTCACGAGTTTTTACTATCGCACAGATGGGCAAGGGCTGCCCTCGAACGCTGTGTCGAGCCTTGTCGCCTTGCCGGGCAAGCGGCTTTTAGTCGGCACGGGAAAGGGGCTGTGTGTGCTGGATTTGCGGACGCAAATTTTCTCGCCCGTCGCCTTGCCCCACAGAACCGAAAAACCAGCCACCGATGAGCAAATCCTCAAACTCCAACTTGACCGCAGCGGTCAGGTTTGGGTGGGCGCACCCTCGGCATTGTTCCTGTTGGATACCCGCGATTTGAGTTGCAAAAACGTCTATTTCGAGCCGCTCCCACTTGCCGGACGTTTGGTGGAGCAGTTCGTGGAAATGCCCGATGGCGCGGTCGCTTTCTTCGGTTACTGGACGAACCCCGCCAGACAAATGCTTTATACATTGGACACCACGAAGCATATCCTCGTGCCGTTCCGCGAGCTCCGCCCCGGACTCGCTGCGTTGGACACGGTTGCCCGGCAACATTCCCGCTTGACTTGGGGCGACGGTGCGTTCTGGGTGCCTTCATTGATACCCAGTTTAGATGCCTCGCTCATCCGCTTCGATTGGGCAAGCAAGACTTCGGAGGTCGTGGCTCAAAAGCAAATCGTCAAAGAAATCCTGAACACTTTTCCGGTGCCAAGTTTCCTGCCCGGCGGCCTTGTGCTGATGCAGTCTTTTTTCGGAAAATCTGTCGTTTTTGACACAAAAACCCGCCAAAAAGCCACGCTCGACCTCTGGAAGACCTCCTATCCCGACGGCAAAATGGCCGCTGTTTTCACCGACCGCGACGGAAACGTTTGGATTGCACCCCGCTTCGACGGGCTGTTTTTTTTCCCGATGAAAAACCTGCCGGCCAGGCCGTTGGACAGCCTGAACCATTTTCACGAAAAAAGGGCCGTCGAGTGGTATTCCTTCACGGGCATCTCGGCGGGCGGGAATTGGTGGCTGGGCAGCAGCAACGGCGGTTTTTATCGCTATGCCCCGGTGGGCGGGGCCTTCCGGGAAATCACCAACCCCAACACGCACGGCATGAATTACCCTGGCCAATTTTTGCAGCAACGGGGCGACACGATTTGGTTCACGCCGCTGAACGGCATTTGGTGGCTCAACACCAAAAACGGCCAGCACGGGCGCGTGCGAAAATCGGGACTGCCCACTTCGGCAGATTCCAGCGTGGTTTTTGCCATGTTGCGCGACAGCCGGGGGCACATTTGGGCCAACCTGTGGCGCAACGGCGTGATGCGCTACGACCCGCAAACCGACCGGTTCACGCATTATTCCAGCAAGGGCGGCAGCCCCAGTTTCCCGCTTCCTTCGGCCACCGCGATTGAGGAAGACGGCGACGGGAACATCTGGTTCGGGTATGCCCGCAGCAGCGTGTTGGTCAGGTGGCACCCGTCCACTGGGCGGTTCGATTCCGTCGCCCTCCAAAACCCGACCACCCTCAACCCCGCCGCCACTTGGGACATCCGGGCCGACCGCCGCCGCAAATGCCTTTGGCTCCTGACCGACGACGGCTTTTTCAGATTGCAACTGCCCGGTTTGCAGGTCGAACTCATCGACAAATCCAAAGGCTTGACAACCAACCAGTTAACCGGCTTTACGCTCGACCGCGACGGCGGCCTCTGGCTCGCCACAAGCAACGGACTGAATTTTTACGACCCCGAACGGGGCATCGTGCGCGTGTTTTTGGAACCGGACGGCTTGCTGTCGTCGGCCATCACCGACGTGGTTTTGCTCGATACGGCGCGGAACATTCTGCTCGTCAGCACCGACCGGGGACTTTGCACCTTCGAGCCGGACAAAATTGAGCGCAACACTCGCGCCCCGCTCATGTACATCACTGCTGTCCGCGTGGGCGGAACGTTAATGCCGTTTGGCGATGGCCTTTCGCTCTCGCATCGCCAAAACGATGTGAGCATTGATTTCACGGGCATCAATTTTTTCGACGGCGACCGCAACACCTACCGCTACCGATTGGACGGTGGCGACGACACTTGGGTCGAGGCAGGTGCCTCAAAATCAGCCACTTATCTCAACCTTGCGCCCGGTAAATACACCTTCCGGGTGCAGGCCGCCAACGGCGACGGCCTATGGAGCTCCACCGACGCGACGCTCGAAATCACCGTCCACCCGCCGTTTTGGGCCACATGGACGTTCCGGTTTTGCACCCTCGGCCTGCTGCTGGGCGGTGGGTACTGGTTCGCGCAGCGACGCATCCGGGAATTGCATCGCCGCGAGACTGAAAAGGCCAACATCCGCCAGCAATTGGCCGACCTCGAAGTGAAGGCCCTGCGGGCGCAGATGAACCCACACTTTATTTTCAACGCGCTGAACTCAGTGCAGAATTTCATGCTGAAAAACAACGTGCGCGAGGCCAGCCGTTACCTATCGAAATTCGCCCGCTTGATGCGGCTCATCTTGGAAAATTCTGAAAATCAATACGTTGTGCTGGCCCGCGAGGTGGAATTGCTGCGGTATTACACCGAATTGGAGGCGCTGCGCTTCAACCAACGTTTCCAATTCGACATCGAAATTGACTCGAAAATTGACCCCGAAAAAACCAGCATCCCCGGCATGCTCATCCAACCGCACCTCGAAAACGCCATCTGGCACGGCCTCATGCACAAGGACGGCCCCGGCCATGTGCGGGTGCGTTTTTTGCAAAACGGCCCGGCCAGCCTCCGCTGCGAAATCGAGGACGACGGAATTGGCCGCGCTCGTGCCCGCGACATCGAAAAAGACCGCCCCACGCGGCACCGCTCTGCCGGCGTGACCAACATCCGCCAACGACTCGAACTGCTCAACGCCCGCCTCGAAGACGATATCCACTTGGAAATCATTGACTTGCACGATTCTGAAGGCCAGCCCTGCGGCACGAAAGTGGTCGTGAAAATGCCAATTTTAGTTGGAGTAGTCGGTTAGTCAGATAGTCGGTTCGTCAACCTCGACCAGCCGACTGCCTGACCAGCCGACTACCTCGACCAGCCGACTAACCGACTAACCGACTAAAACAACATGAAAGCTCTCATCATTGACGACGAACAAAACTCCGCCGAGGCCCTCGAAGAAATGCTGCGCCTCGTCGCGCCCGATTTGACGCTCGTCGGCAAGGCTTTTTCCGCACAGGAAGGCATCGAAAAAATCAATGCCCACGCGCCGGAACTGGTCTTTCTGGACATCCATATGCCGCACATGACGGGCTTCGAGATGCTGGAAGCGCTGGGCAAAATCTCATTCGAGGTCGTGTTCACGACGGCCTACGACCAGTACGCGCTGCGGGCGTTCAAAGTAGCCGCC
>JBKBIC010000162.1:0-10980 GCA_046299435.1 Saprospiraceae bacterium | reverse complement strand
AGTTGAAGCGGGCACTTAGCCTTGTTCAACTTTTCAACCCTTCCTCTTTTCCCTCTCCCTTTTCAACCCCTCCCGCTTTTCAACTGCGAAAAAAGAACCACAGACACCGTGTTGTGCTGGACAAGGCTTCGCAAAGCTTGACGCAAAAACGGGCAGGCTGACGGGGGTTGGGCGTGCTGGCTATGTTGCCGGACAAGTCAACGGCGAGCTAACTTCCTTGAGTCCGCAGCGTGTCCCTATAAAAAACTAAGGTGTTCGAGCCGCCGCAGAGAACGGTGCCTGTGGTGGGGCAAAAATAGGGTGGACTTGGAATGTCAGCCCCTTGTTTTTTCAGCAGCTGGGAAAAAACGGCCTATTCGCTCCGCAAGGAATTCACGGGATTGGCCAGCGCGGCCCGCGCACTTTGCACCCCGACGGTCAGCATGGCGACTGCGAAAGTCGCCAGCAGCGACACGGCGAAAATCCCGGCCCCGATGGAAATCCGGTAGGCGTAATCTTCCAGCCAAGTGTTCATGGCCCACCAAGCGAGCGGTGCGGCCACCAAAAAAGCGGCGATAATCAGGCGCACATATTCTTTGCCGAACAGCCAAAGGATGCCCGAAATGCTTGCGCCCAGCGTCTTGCGGATGCCGATTTCCTTCGTTTTCCGCAGCACCATGAACGCCGCCAGCCCGTACAAACCGAGGCAGCCGATGAATATAGCGATGCCCGCGAACAGCCGCGCCAGCTGCAAGATGATGGATTCCTGCTCGTAAAAATCCGCTATTTGGGCATCCATGAAATCGTACTCGTAGTAGAATTCCGGGAAAACGCCCGTCCACACTTTTTCGACGGCGGCCAGCGTCGGCTTGGCATTTTGCAAATTGATGCGCAGCGCGACCACATCGTAATTGCCCGCATCGCTGGCAAAAACCTGCGGTTGGATGCCCTCGTGGAACGAGTGGTTGTGGAAGTTCCGCACCACGCCCACCACCGGGAAGGCCACATGGTCAACGCTGATTTTTTTGCCGATGATTTCTTCCGGCGAGGCGAGGCCGAGCCGCTGCACAATTTCCTCGTTCACAAGGTATTCGCGCACGGTGTCCGAGGGCGTGAGGTTGCGGCCAGCCACCAATTGCAGGCCATACGTTTCCAGATAGTGCTCGTCGGCAAACTTGTAGTTGATGATCCATTTTTCCTCTTCAGCCCGGTCTTGGAATCGGATGGTCGTGTTCCAGTTTGAGCCAGAAGCGGGCGGCTGCATGCAAAGGCTGACGTTTTCCACGCCAGCCAAGTCGTTCAGTTGCTGCCGCAGCGCGGAGGTTTTCGGGGCATCGTTGCGGGGCAGCGGCAGCGTGACCATGCCCTCGCGCCGGAAGCCGAGGTCGGCGTTGCGGGCAAATTCCATTTGCGACGTGACCACCACCGCCGCGATGATGAGGGCCTGCGAAATGGCAAATTGCGTCCCGACCAACAGCCGCCGCAGCAAAAAGCCGCCCACTTGCCGCGTGTCCGCGCTGCCTTTGAGCGACTCGGCCGGACGGAAGCCCGACAAAGCCACGCCCGGATACGCCCCTGCCAAAAATGCCACGAGCACCATCAGCACAGCCAAAAAACCGTACATGGACGCATCGCGCACAAAATCGAAGCGCAGCTCGGTCTCGGCCATTTGGTTGAGGTAAGGCAGCCCGCCCCATGCCAGTGCCAGCCCGATGAGGCTCGCGGCGGCCACGATGACCCCCGTTTCGGCCATGAATTGCCAGAAAAGTTGGCTGCGAGTGCTGCCCATCGTTTTCCGAACGCCCACTTCCCGCGCCCGGTTGAGGGCCTGCGCGGTGGCCATGTTGACGAAATTGACGCAGGCGGTGATGAGCAGAAAAAGCCCGATGAGGCTCAGCGTCCACACATATTTTTTGGTGATGCCCACGCCGTAATCGGGGTCGAAATGCACGCCTTTGAGCGGGACGGCGTGGTAAAACCAGTCGCGCACCTCCGGGTGGAAATATTTTTCCCGAAACCCGACCAAAGCCGTTTCCAATTCGGGGGCGGCGTGGCCTTCGCGGAAGAGGACGTAGCAGCGCGTGCCGCCGTGAATGCCGCCCCAGTTGCGGAGCATCCGCATACTGTTGGAGTCGGAGGTGAGCGTGGCCCACGAGGTGAACATCTCGAAGCGCAGGTCGGTGTTCGCGGGCAGTTCCTTCAAAATACCGACCACTTCAAAGTCCGTCCGGTTGTTGATTTTCAAGGTCTTGCCGAGGGCATCAGTCGTGCCGAAATATTTCCGGGCCAGTTTTTCGGTCAAGAGCACGGTGCGGGGTTTTTCAAAATCGCGCAGGCTGCCCTGCAAAAGCGGGAAATCGAACATCTCGAACAGCTCCGGCTCGGCGAACGCCCGCGCCTCTTCTTCCTTGAATTTCACGGGAGCCTGCCCTCCGTTTTCAATCGTGACCAGCGTGTTGGGGCGGGCGGCGAGCATGGCCGTTTTTTCCAAAAATGCGTACTCCTGCCGCAAGGCCGCGCCCATCGGGTAGGGCACGTTGTTCTCTTTTTCCACCTCGTCGCGGCGCGATTCAGTGCCGATGAGGGCGATGCGGTCGGCCTTTGCGTGGAAAGTATCGAAACTCAAATGGTGCCTGACCAACATGAAAATCAGGACGCAGCAAGCGATGCTGAGGCCCAAACCCACGATGTTGAGCGTGGCGAACGTGCGGTTTTTGCGGAGGTTGCGCAGCGCGACGGCCAGATAGTTTTTGAACATGGCTCGGTTGTTTAGTCGTTGAAAATCAATGATTTAGGCGGGCTATTCGCTTCGCAGCGCATTCACCGGATTGGACAAGGCCGCCCGCACGCTTTGCGTGCCGACGGTCAGCGCAGCGACCGCGAAAGTTGCCAACAGCGATACGCCGAAAATGCCCGCTCCGACCGAAATCCGGTAGGCGTAATCTTCCAGCCAAGCGTTCATGGCCCACCAAGCGACGGGCGCGGCGAGCAGAAAGGCAATGAGAACCAGCCGTGCGTACTCTTTGCCGAACAGCCAAAGGATGCCCGGCACGCTCGCGCCGAGGGTTTTGCGGATGCCGACTTCCTTGCGTTTGCGCGTGACCATGAACGCCGCCAAACCGTACAAACCGAGGCAGCCGATGAAGATGGCGATACCCGCGAACGTCCGCACGAGCCGCAAAATCATCGTCTCTGTTTCCAAAAACTCGCCCAGCCGCTCGTCCATGAAATGGTGCTCGTAGTAGTTTTCCGGGAAATACCGCTCCCAGATGGCGCGGATTTGCGCCAAAGCCGGGGCCGGGTTGCCGGGCGCGAGCTGCACGGCGCAGGTTTGGTAATTGCCCGAACTGGTGGAAAACGCGATGGCCGCAATCGGCTCGGACAGTTCCCAGTTGTGGAAATCGCGGACAACGCCCACCACCGGGCCGTTCTTGCCGTCAATTTGGATGTTTTTGAGCAGGATTTCGTCGGGCGAGGCGAGGTTGAGTTTGCGCGTAAGTGCCTCATTGACAACAAATTCGCGGATGGTGTCGCTGGGTTGGAGGTTGCGGCCAGCGACGAGTTTCAGCCCGAAGGTTTCGAGGTAGTTCGCGTCGGCGGATTTGTGATTGGCAAGCCACTGTTCGGGTTCCGGGCGTTTGTCGTAGGCCACGCCCGTGAAATTGTTGCTCTGCGAGGCGGGCGGCTCGTAGCACAGCGACACGCTTTTCACGCCGGCGATTTGCGCGATTTCCTGTTGCAGGCTTTTCATCTTGTCGGTGTCCGGCACTTCGAGTGTCAAAATCGCGCCGGGGCGGAAGCCCCAATCCGCGTCCTGTGCGTAGCGCATTTGGGCCGTGACGACCGCCGCACCGATGATAAGTATTTGAGAAATAGCGAATTGCGTCGTGACCAACACGCGCCGCACCGGGAAGCCGCCCGCCTTGGGCAATTCTGTCGCGCCGCCTTTCATCGAAATCACGGGGTTGAACCGCGCCTGCATCAGGCCCGGATAAAAGCCCGCCAAAAACGTGAGCCCCACGCCCAACGCCACCATGAAACCCGCCACCGACATCAGCAGCGGCGCATCGAAACGGAGTTCTTCCTGCAGCCAAGTGTTCAGGTAGGGCAGCGCGAGGTTGGCGAGCAAAAAACCAACGGCCAGCGAAGCGGCCACAATCAGCCCGGTCTCGAACATGAATTGCCAAAAAAGCTGCCCGCGTGTGCTGCCCAGCGATTTCCGCACGCCCACTTCGCGGATGCGGGTGAGGGCTTGGGCGGTGGCCATGTTGACGAAATTGACGCAGGCCGTGATGAGCAAAAACAGCCCGATGAAGCCCAGTGCCCAGATGTGTTTTTTGTCCATGCCGCGCCCGTAATCCGTGTCAAAATGCAAGCCGAGCATGGGTTTTACTTTGTATTGGAACAAATCCTTGCTGTCCGGGTGCGGGTGGGTGTTGCGGAACCCCATGATGACCGGCTCCAAATCGGCCACTTGATGGCCTGTTTTCAGCAGCGCGAGGCAGTAGTTTTCGCCCCGTGCGCCCGCCCACGAATCCAAGCTTTGGGCTTGGCCGGGGATGGTTTTCAGGGTCGCCCAAGAAGCGAGGATTTCTTGCCGGTAGTCGGTGTTGCGCGGCAGGTCGCGGAGGATGCCGACGACGCGCAAATCGGCTTGGTTGTCGAGCCGCAGCGTCCGGCCAATCGGGTCGGATTCGCCAAAATATTTCCGCGCCATGCGCTCGGAAAGCAGCACGGTGCCGGGTTCGGCCAGTGCCGCCGCGTCGCCGCGCAGCAGCGGCAGGTCGAGGATGTCGAGGTATTCCGGCTCGACCCACGCGAATTTGCCTTGCTCTTTGTACTTGTCCTTGCCGCCGGTGGCGTTCGGGATGCTGACGAGCACCTCGTCCTCGGCACTTCGCATGGCGGCTTTTTCGACTATGGCAGCCTCGGCGCGGAGGGCCTTTGCCATCGGGTTGGGAGTGCCGGCGAAGGGCATGACCGTCTCGGTTTTCACGTCCATGAGGACGCGGGCGATGCGCTCGGCTTTCGCGTGATAGGTGTCGAAACTTAGGTGGTGCCGGATGAGCGTGAAAATCAGGATGCTGCAACCCACGCTCAGACCCAAGCCGAGCACATTGAGCAGGGCGTAGTCGCGGTGTTTGGAGAGTTTGCGGAGGGCGACGGTCAGATAGTTTTGAAACATAGCTTTGAAAGTTTAGTGTGACCCCGCCGAAGGCAAAACCAGCATCGTGCCATGTATCTATCCTTTTGTAAATCAGTGGTTTGCACAAAAACAGCACGTCGCACTTCGTCCGTTGGCGGGCAGAGATGTTCGGTTTCGGACATAGAAAATGGCAGAGAAGGTCAGGTGCTCATTCCGGCAGCCGATTCCAAATGTCTAGATAAATGCGCCAATCGCCGGGCACGACCTCTTTCCAAACGATGACGTACTTGCCGCGCCACACTGATTCCTTGCCGTCGGCACCTATCGAGCGGCCTTCGTAAATGCCCCAGTCGTAAGCCTTTGAGCCGATGATTTCGATTTCGGAGGGCGTGATTTTGTGGTGCAGCACTTTGGACGAACCCGACCAAAACTTTCGGATGTCGGCGCGGCCTTCGATGGTTGGCTGGCCCGGCGGTAGGATTTTGGCATCTGGCGTGTATGCCTCGGCCACCCCGTCCCAGTTGGCGGCCATGACCTGTTTTGAAAAATCGGCGATGCGCTCCCGGATGATGGCTTCGGGCGTTTTTGCCCCGGTCGCCGACGGGCTTGCGGGGTTGCCGCCCGCCGTGCGGACGCAGCGAAAACCGTAGGCGATGCTCCGGGGGCCGCCCGCCCAAGCCGCGAAATTGCGCCAACCGATGGGGCTGTGCGGGTTGAAATCCCCGGCGGCCTTGCCGTGCTCGTAGTAGCCACCGCCCCGGTAGCCAAATCCGCCGGTGCTTTCGTCGGAGCCTTTCGGCCAATCGGGGTTGGTGGCTTGGCCGTAGCCGTCCACGCGCCCGTCGCCGTGCGAACCCCGGAACGCTCGCCCCGTCGGGTGCCCGATGCTAACAACCCGCTCCCAAAGGCTGCCCGCCAAATCCATGACCCAAAAATGCGAGGCCCCGAACACGTCGCGGGTTGCGTCGGTCAGCTGGCTTTCGTCGAGGCCGGGCGCGTTTTTCAGCTCGTCGTCGAGGTCAACATAGCGGGCCAGCCGGTTTTTGTCGCCGCTGCCCCAGGGGTATTCGTGCGGGACTGGCTGGGCGGGGCCGCGTGCGGCTTTCTCGAATTCGAGTTCGGTCATCGGGCGTAGGCCGGCCCAATCGGCAAAGGCGCAGCCGTCGTCCCAGCTGACGAAATTGAGCGGGCGGGCGGGGCTGCGAGCGATGTACTGCTCGCCCTCCAGCCCGATGCTGCCCCGCGAACGGGCGTATTTTTTGCTGCCGAAATTGGCCCGAAACGCGCTGCCTTGTGTGCCCAGCGCGTTCAAAAAAG
Organism: Saprospiraceae bacterium; assembly: GCA_046299435.1. GTDB lineage: Bacteria > Bacteroidota > Bacteroidia > Chitinophagales > Saprospiraceae > M3007. The sequence goes on along the minus strand of JBKBIC010000162.1, from coordinate 4,538 downwards.
TGGCGTACTCGCCCTGCGTGATTTCGTATTTCTGGACGTAAAACGCCGCCACGCCCTTCGGGAAACTGGGCGGGACGGGGCCTTTTTGGTCGCCCTGATAGGCTGGCTCGGAGGCGCGGTAATTGAGCTGGCCGAGCGAATTGCCTACTTCAATCGCTTGATTTTCAGCGGATAAGGCAAAAAGCCCGGCGTATTGGCCGTCGGCCCCGCTTTTGAAAAAAGAGGCTGCCCGTAGCGCAGTCGTGTCCGGGTCGCCGAGCGTGAACCCGCCCGCCGGGACGAGCACCATCTCGATGGCGTGCAGCGACCACTGGCCGTCCCACAAATCCATGTTGCCGAGGCTCTGCTTGTCGAAAAACAGCCGCAGCGTCCATTGCACCGCGCCGCGATGCCGGGCAGACGGGTAAATGAACGCCCCGACCCGGTCGTCGCTGACTTCGATGGTTGGGTCGGGCAGGCTCGCCGGGGATTTTCCGAGGATGGTGTGGCCCGCCGGACGCAGCTTGGCATGGCGGCTGTTCCAGTCTGGGTCGTTGGGCTTGAATTTCAGGAAAACCCAAGCTGCGTCGTGGTTGCGCTCGTTGCGCCAAGCGTTGTCCCAAGCCAATGTGAATTTAACGGAAAGCCCCCGTGCCGTGTCGGACGCATTTTCCACCTCCACACCGGAGACGCGGATGTTGGACGCCGATAAGGCATTGGCTGTCAGTGCAGTAAGGAAAAATATGAGGGTTGTTTTCATGGCTTCATTTGGTTTTTTTCAGCCGCAGCCCATTCATCCAATCATTCCCGACAGTCATGCCGCCGGGCTGGAAACGGATGATGACGGTCTCGTTTCGGACTTTGAAAGCCGTGCCGCCGAGCGGCTCCAGCCGGTATTTCAAGAAAAAAACGGGTTTCAATTTCAGCCCGCCCGTTGCTCGGTCGCGGCGGACGCGGAGGGTTTGGCGGCGGGTTTCGGAGCGATATTTCCCGGTGAAAGTGCGGAGGGTTTGGCTTGTCGGCGCATCGTTGAGTTTTTCGTAGAAGCGCCGAACCTGAAAATAATGCCCACCTGCCCACCAAAAACCGAGGGCCGTTTGCCCGGTTTCGTCCAATTGGAAGACGACCTTTTCGCCGTGTTCGTCGTTGAAAATCAATGCGTTGTCCGCGAGGGATTTTTCCACAAAGCGCAACGGCAACAATTTTTCCTTGCCATTGGCTTGTGGGATGGCGATAGCCAAACTTGCTTCGTGTGCCCGCACTTTTCGGACAAAATTGCTGGCCGAGAGGAACGTGCCCTCCAAGTTTTGGGCAGGCACGGGCAGCGGTCGCTCGGTTTCTGATGGTAGCGACAACGGTTGGTTTTTGGGCAGGACGCGCTGGCAAATCGCGTCGGCCAGCAGGAAAGGGCTGCTGAAATCGTTGTTGCTCGCCACTAAAATGCTGATGCCCAATGCCGGAAAACGACGGTATTCCATCAAAAAACTGTTCCAACCGCCACCGTGCGAGACCATTTTGTGCCCCTGAAAATCTTTCAGCAGCAGGCCGCCGCCATAGTGGGTCGGGCTGCCGTCGTTGAGCCGGGCGGAGGTCTCCATTTTTTCGATGAGCGAGCCGCTGCCCAATCGGTTGTGGTAAAAATTTTGGTCCCAGCGGAAAAAGTCGCGCAGGGTGGTTTGCACACCCGTCGCGCCGATGGCGTTCGGGTAGGGTTTATCGTGCTTGAACTTTCCCTTGCCCGGTTTGAAAATGTATGAAGTCGTGCCGTCGGGCAGGCCGTCGGCCTCTTTTTTGAAAAAGTTGCTGTGGGCCATGCCGAGGGGTTGGAAGATGTTTTTGGAGGCGAACTCGTGCATCGAAAGCCCGGAAACACGCTCGACGACCATCGCCAGCAGCATATAAGCTGTGTTGCAGTACGCAAAATCGCTCCCCGGCGGGAAGGACAGCTCTGGCGCGGCGCGCAGTTTTTCAGTGATTTTGTCAAAATCGGCGAGCCGCTTGCTCATTTTTCCTTGCATGACAGCCACCTCGAAGTGGTCGGGGATGCCGCTGGTGTGGGCTATCAAATGTTGGAGCGTGATGGTCGCGCCAAAGTCGGGCAGTTCGGGCAGGTGTTTTTGCACGGGGTCGGTCGTGCGGAGCTGGCCGCGTTCTTCCAGCAGGAAAATCGCTGCGGCGGTGAACTGTTTTGAAATAGAGCCGATGTTGAACATAGTCTCGGCGCGCACGGGCAGGCGTGTTTTCAGGTTCGCCATGCCGCGTTGTTGTTCGTACACGATTTGGCCGTTTTGGATGACCATCACGGCAAAACCGGGGTTTTCGGGGCGGTATTTGGGGTCGTTCAAGAGGCTGTCAAGGTTTTTGGGAAAAGGCCAGTCGGTGGGCTGTGCGGCAGGCCTGAAGGCCGCGCACAGTGCGAGACAGGCGCAAAAAATCAGTTTTTTCATCCAGCATCGGTGCGGGCGGGTTGGTGTTCACTCGCTACGCAATGACTTCACTGGGTTGGCCAACGCTGCCCGGACGGAGTGAAAACTGACCGTGAAAGTGGCCACGATGACCGCTGCCAAACCCGCCATTGCAAAAATTTGCCACGACAGTTCGATGCGGTACTCAAATGTGGTGAGCAGCTCGCGCATGGCCCAAAAAGCGGGCACCGAAGCCAGCGCGAAGGCCAGCAGCACGGGCTTGAAAAAATCCTTCGAGAAAAAGAACCACAGGCCGCTGACCGTCGCGCCCAGCACTTTGCGGATGCCGATTTCCTTCGCCCGCCGCTCGGCAAAAAACGCGGACAGCCCGAACAAGCCGAGGCACGAGATGAACACCGCCAACACGCTGAAAACATTGGCCATGAGGCCCGTCGAGCGGATGCCCTCGAAGCCGCGCTGGTAGTCGTCTTTCACGAAACGGAACTCGAACGGTTGGTCGGGGAAGATTTTTTTGGACGTGGCCTCGATTTGTGCGAGGTGCTGCTGCCATTGCCCGTCGTTGTCGAACCGCACGAAAAAGTAGTTCAGCCCGCCCCTCGGCACACAGTAAATCACCATCGGCGTGACGGAAGCCGCGCCGTCGTTGTACACAAAATCCTTGACCACGCCGACGACCGTGAACGTCGTGTCGTGCCGCAGCACCGTGCCAATGGGCGATTGGAGGCCCATCATCCGCACGGCAGTCTCGTTCAGCAGGCAAGCCATCGAGTCCGCGCCGAACTCCGGCGAGAAGTCCCGGCCTTCCACGATTTCCATCGCCGCCGTGCGGGTGTAATCGTAGCCGACATCGGTGATGGAAATCAGGAAATCCTGCTCCTCGGTTTTGCCGGGCCATTGGATGCCCGATGTGTTGCTGCCGAAATTGACGAGGTTGTGCGTGCCTGTCGAGATGCTTTTCACGCCGGGCAGCTGCTGCAATTCGCGCTTGAACACCTCGTAATTATCGCCCATTGTGCCGCGCACGGGGATGGAGATGAGGTTCTCGGCATCATACCCAAGCGGGCGGTTGTTGATGTGTTCGAGTTGGCGATGGATGACCAACGTGGTGATTATCAAGAAAATAGAGATGAAAAACTGGAATGTGACCAAGCCTTTGCGGAGCAACGCACCGGAGTTTTTGGTCGTGGACATCACGTTGCCGCGCAGGATGCGCGTTGGCTCGAAACGGCTCAAAAAGAACGCCGGGTAGATGCCCGCCACCAAGCCCGTGAGCAAGCCGAGCGCGAGGATGGAAGCCCAAATTTGCCAGTTCCCGAAGTCCAACGTGAGCGACTTATCGGCCAAGCGGTTGAAGCCGGGCAGCAGGGCTTTGACCAACAACAGGCTGACAACCAGCGCGAAAAACGTCATCACCATTGCTTCCGTCAGGAACTGGCCGATGAGCAGGCCACGCTGCGCCCCGATGGCTTTCCGCACGCCGACCTCGCGGGCGCGGATGCCGCTGCGGGCGGTGGCGAGGTTCATGAAATTGATGCAGGCGATGAGCAGCACAAACAGGCCGATGATGCCCAGCAGGGTCAGGATTTGGATGCGCCCGCCGTTGGGCTTGCCTTCTTTGAATTTGCCGCGCAGGTGCAAATCGGCCAGCGGATAGGCAAATGCATGGGCCGCTGCGTCGGGGTTTTTGCTTTGGATGTAGTTTTCAAGTTTGGCATTGAGGGCGGCGAGGTCGGTCTGCGGGTGCAGGCTGACCCAAGTTTGGAAAGAGTTGTTGCCCCACGAGGTGTTTATCCACTCGATGTTCAGTTGCTCCATGATTTTGAACGGCATGGCCACATCGAAGCGCACGGAGCTGTTCGGCGGCAGGTCGGCGATGACGGCGGCCACCCGCAGGTCGCGCTCGTTTTCGAGGCGCAGGGTTTTGCCGATGGGGTCTTGGTTGCCGAAGAATTTCCGGGCCGTCCGCTGGGTGATGACCACCGAGGCGGGGTCGTTCATCGCGGCCACCGGGTCGCCGTCAACTGCTTGAAAATGAAAGATTTTGAAAAAGTCCGGCTCGACGTAGAGACCCTGTTCGTGGATGCCTTTTTCGCCGGCCTGCACCAAAAACTTCCCCGGCCATGAGCTGCGCGA
>JBKBIC010000161.1:0-11033 GCA_046299435.1 Saprospiraceae bacterium | reverse complement strand
TCGCGCATCGCCCTCGAAGTCTCGGCTGCACGGCCCAGCCGGGTTTATGCGGTCATCGGGCAGCCGAACAACAGCATGAACTCGGGCACTTTCGCCGGTTTTTACCGCTCGTTGGATAGTTGCGTCAATTTCACGCGACTGACCAACACGCCCAATCTGCTCGGATACAATTCCAACGGCCAAGATGCGCGGACGCAGGCCGCATACGACCTCGCCCTTTGGGTCTCGGATACCGACGAAGATACCGTGCTCGTCGGCGGCGTGAACAAATGGCGCAGCACCGACGAAGGCTTCAATTTTTCGCTCAATACGTTCTGGAACCTCAGCACCGCCCAGCAAAACGGCTGGAACTGCACCCACGCCGACATCCATGCCTTCGAGTTCAACCCCGCCGACGGCTTCCTGTATTGCGGCAACGACGGCGGCATTTATCGCTCCAACAACGGCGGCACGACGTGGACGAACATCACGCCCGGAGCCTTGCTCACCCAGTTTTACGACATAGACGTGAACGATGCCAACGCCAATTTCCTGCTCGGCGCGGCGCAGGACAACGGCGTGAAACAAAAACGCGGCGCGGCGGCATCTTGGCAAAGCGACTTGGGTGCCGACGGCGTGAACTGCTGGTACGAGGGCAACAGCACAAACGTCCTCTACGGCATCACCCAAGATGGAACCCTCTATTTGGCAACCGACGGCACCACTTTCAATTCCGTCGCGGGCACTGCCGACGACGGGGCCTTCGTCACCCGCACTTGCCGTGTGCCGGGCGTGGCCACCGATTTTTATTACCGGGCTTTGAATGGCGTGCGGCACTACACGCGAACCGGCTCCAATGTTGACTACATCTACCTCGCCGGCCCCCCAAGCGTCTGGGGCGACGGCAGCAGCGACCGCATCGGCGCGGGCGACGACCGGGTTTATGCCTCGCGGCGCGACTCGCTCTGGCGCGCACCGGTCGGCGACGGCGCACTCACAGATTGGACGCTGGTCAGCGAAAATGCCGGCAGCTGGACGACCGCAAACCACATCACCGGAATCGCCGTCAACCCCGACAACGGCAACGAAATCTGGGTGACGCTCGGTGGCTACGATGCCAGCCAAAAAGTCTTTCGCTCCACCAACGGCGGCCAAAACTGGTCGAACATGACCGACAACCTGCCCAACACCGCCGTACTCTGTATAGCCTTCGACGACCAAAACAACAACCCCGGCGGCGCGGTCTATGTCGGCACGGACATCGGCGTTTACTACCGCGACGACGACGTGGACGTTTGGACGATCTTCTCCAACGGCCTGCCGAAAGGCGCAGCTGTCGTTGATTTGAAAATCCATGAGAGCAGCGGGCGCGTTTTTGCGGGCACTTTCGGGCACGGCATCTGGTCGTCGCCGGTCATCACGGCCTGCCCGCCGACGCTGACGGTCAACATCGAGCAATCGGGCTACAACCTCCACCAAGCCTCGCAGAGCATCCAATCGGCGGCCAAAATTTCGGGCGGCTTCGGCACGGAAGTCATCATGCGAGCCGCCAATTTCGTGGATTTGAAAGCGGGTTTCCAGACGGTCGGCAACTCGTTTTTCCAAGCCACCAACGACCCCTGCCAAGTGGGCACACCGGGCAATTGATTCACCCACAAACCAAGCGATTCAAACATGAAAAAAATGAATTTTTCGATACTAACCGCCTGTTTGTCAATGCTTTACGGCGTGGCACACGGGCAACTTTACAACAACGGCGCGACCGTTTTCGTCAATACCGGGGCAACGGTTTTTGCCAACGGCATGAACATCGAAAACGCCAACGCCGGGCTGATTTCGCAACGCGGCACGCTCCAACTGACGGGCAATTTCCTCAATGCCGCCAACCTCAGCTATGCGGGCACGGCCTCCAAACTCGTCTTCTCCGGCGGAGGCACCAGCCTCCTGAAAACCAACAACAAAAACATCTACCAACTCGAACTGCGAAAAGACCCCGGCGGCAAAGTCGAACTGAACACCTCGAACGCCACCGTCGTCAAGCGCATCGAGTTTGTCAACGACCAAAACTGGATTCAACTGGGCACGCGCACCCTCACGCTCGGCACGACGGCGGCGGGGCAACTCGTCGGAGCCAACGAAAACCGCTACATCGTCACCAATGGCACGGGCCAGTTCAAGCAGGCCAAATGCGCCAGCTGTTATTTCCCTATCGGCTTCAATACGCTGACTTACAACCCTTTATACCTCGTCGAAAGCGGCGCGATTGACACCAAAGGAGCGCGTTGCCTCGCCAATGCCCAGAGCAACGGCGGCAGCGGCCCGGTCTTGCCCGACGTGGTTGCCGCCAGTTGGCAACTGACCGAAAGCAAAGCCGGGGGCAGCAATTTCACCCTGACCACGCAATGGGATTTGAGCGACGAAACCGGAAGCTTTGACCGTTCGGCCTGCGGCGTTGCGCGCTGGGACGGCTCGGTTTGGGATTTGCCGGCGGCTGTCGTCGGCCCCGCTGCCGGCACCGACCCGTTCACGAAGACACGCACTGGGCTGACCGCCATCGGCTATTTTTCAGTGCAGGACACGGTGGGCGGCAGCCCGCGTCCGGCTCCGGCACCGATTTTTGAGCAGGCAAATGCGGCGCAGTTCACGCCCGAACCAGTGCTTCAAATTTTCCCGAATCCGGCGACGGATGCCGTCGAAATCTCTTTTTGGGACGGAAATGCGGATTTCGCCCGTGTTTTTGATGCCACCGGCCGGGCTGTTGCCGAGTTGAGTCTCTCGGAAAATCGCGTGACGATGCACGTCGCCGATTGGCCGAGCGGTTTTTACGCCGTGTCGGTCGTGGGCAAAAACGGGGCGATTGCGTCTGGGAAATTCCTGAAAATAGCGAAGTGAGCAGCGGGCTTCGGGGCGCATGGGTTTGTTGCATCCATATTTTTGGCACTTGTGTGACCCAAGTAGCAGAAGCCCCCGGCACGTTCGGCCAACTTTGTGGCATCGAAACACCCACTCCGACGATGCTGCGAACCGCGCCCAAATGGTTGAAGTTTTTGCTGGCTTGCCTGCTGTGCCTGTTGTTGGCGGCGGTCGTCGGGTGGCTCATCCAAACGTTCACCAATCGCACTCTCCTCCGCACATGAAAAAGAACATGGGTTCCACAGACAAAACCATCCGCCTCTTGGTGGCCGCCGTTGCCGCTGGGCTGTTTTTCACGGGCACGGTCGCAGGTACACTTGGCTATGTGCTGCTCGTTGTCGCGGGCATCTTCACGCTGACGAGCCTCATCAGTTTTTGTCCGATCTATGCCATTTTCGGTATGAGCACCTGCCCGGCCCCGAACCGAAATTGAACAACACAAACCACGCCGCGCACGACACACACAAAAGCCGCCTACCTGACGAAGGTGGGCGGCTTTTGTGTGTGTTGGATATGGCTTGTTTCGAGGCCGACCCGCGCCGAAGGTAGGCGCGAAAGTCGGAGTGGGCGGAGACTGCTCGCCTGCCTGATGGGGCAGAAGATGGGGCGTGCGGGTTATTTATTCTTGAATTGAACGGTGGCACTCACGCTGTGCTGCCCTGCGTGGGTTTGTGGGTTGGGCTTGGGCGGCATAGGCGTTGAGTGCATTGTTCTCGGTTCTTATGTATTTTCGTGACTTTCAATGACTTTTATAACTTCATCCTCAGAAATCCCGACAGATTTTGCAATCGTACTGAGGGGTACTCCATTTTCATAAAAACTCACAATTAGTTTGTTTCTCGCTTTTTCTTCCGCTTTTTCAATCCTCCCTTTTTCATCTTGCTCTCTTATTCCAGCATAGATGTAAGCATCATATTCTTCCTTTGTCCAATTGTGTTGCGCTGCTTCTTCGTATGCTTCTTTTAATCCCTCGTCATCTATATTATCAGGCATAACTTCCAGTTCATCAGCGTTTTTAATGAAGAATGTCCACTTGTCTATTATATTTTTTAGTTCATGTACTTTCTTGTTGAACTTCGGTAGTTCAATAAATCGAAACTTCAAATCTTTAAAAACACACTCACCCGTTTCTTTATCAACTATCAGATGAGAAGAAAGATAGTTTTTGCCCGAAAAGTATTTGAAATCTAAAACGCCAATGAAATAAACAGGGCGAAGTTTTGGGTATTCTTCTCCTATATTGATTTGACCTGCGTAGTCTTTGCTCGTATAATAAAGCACCCTCTTGTCGAACCCTGCTGGCTCGGCAACTTGCATCTCGACGATGAAAGTTGAACCTTTCTCGTCGGTTGCCTTTACATCAATGATTGAGGACTTCTCGCCAGCGATGCGAGGAAGTTGAAAAGGATTGAGCAAAGTCACTTCCTTTACTCGGTCTTTGCCTTCCAATCCCAAAACGGCATTGAGAAACGAAATCAAAATAACTTTTTTCTTTTCGTTTCCAAATATCTTACAGAAAGCAATATCGTTTTTAACATCAACAAATTTCATATTAACAACTTTGGGGACAAAAATACGATTAATTTGATGCTTTTTTTAAAACAAGTTGTTCATTTTGATTGAAATTTTTTGGTCTTGGAGCATTTATACCTGTAAGTTGTACTCTAATCGTGGAGTTATCCAACATTTCAATTATTCCTCGCACATCTGTTGCTGACTTATTTGAGAAGTCTATATCTATCCAATTGGGGTTTTTCTGGTCATCAATTTGAAATGAGCCAATTAAGGTCTCATTTCCAAAAATTACGACAACTTCATTTTGACTTTTGAATATAATACTGAAAGGTGTTTTCGAATCAACTTCGCCTTCCCATTTTCCATGATACTTTGCAGAAGAAAAATATTCCTCTATATCAGGGGAAATCTTGAAAAGGAAACCTCCCATTACGATAACGACGACTAAAAACAAAAAAAACCGAGTCCAACTATTTTTATTCATATATTCCGTTTTTATTACCGAGAACTACTCTACTCCCGAAAACGACTAAGTAAAGTCCCATGTGGGTTTACTTAGCCAGCAAAAACACCGACAGTGGCGAGAGCGAAAGTAAAATCCCCGCCCAACCCATCAAACAACATTCCTGAGATTTTCCACATCTGTCGCGCACCCGTCGGGCATACCTCGAACCCACGCGGCGGGCTACTTTTGGGCATGATTTCCCGCATCGCCGCCAGCCTGTTTTTTTTCGCCTTTGCCGCCGCGCTCCCCGCCCAGATGTGGAGTGGCACGGACACCCTATACGGCAACGAGTGGCTCGATTTTTCGAGGCCCTATTTCAAAATCCAAGTCGCCGAGGACGGCATCTATCGCGTTGATTTTCAGATGCTTGCCGATGCGGGCTTCCCCGTCGGGACAGTGCCCGGCAGCCAGTTTCGGTTGTGGCTGCGCGGCCAGCCAGTGCGGATGTTCACCTCGACCGACGGCGCGTTCGGCCCGCAGGATTTCCTCGAATTTTTTGGTGAAAAAAATCGCGGCACACTCGACCGTCACTTGTTCGATAAACCCGACGAAGAGCAGGTAAATCCCTCATACTCAATCATTTCCGACACTTCGGCCTACTTCCTGACTTGGGAAACCGGCGGCCAACCGCACCGCTTCGCGGCCACGCCGAACGACCTGAGCAACCCGCCGCCAAAGGAGCCGTTTTGCTGGTTCCTGCTCGAAAAAATCTACTCCGGCAACTACATCAAACGCCGCGCAAGCACCGATTTCGTCCATTCTTGGTATGATGGCGACGGCTACGGGCGCGGCGCGGCAGCCACCCACACGCTCGCGCTTAGCCCGAAAAAAGTGTTCGTCGCCGGGCCAGCGGCCACCGGGCGCGTGCGGTTTGTCGGCAACCTCGGCAAGCATGAGGTGCGGACGCGACTGGCAAACTCGGCGGCGGACAGCCTGCTGTTTTCGGACAAATTCGAGGGTTGGAAAATCATCGAGCACGAGTTTGTTTTTCCCGCTAACTGGCTGACAACCAGTGCGAAATACGTCGTGGAGGCCGTCGCAAACGACGACGACAAAGTGGCCGTGCCGTTCGCGTCGGTCAAATATCCGCGCCTGTGGGATGCCGAAAATTTGCCGGAGTTCACCTTTTCGCTGGCCGCAAAACCCGCCGAGCGCAGCTATTTTGAGTTGGCAAAATTCGACGCGACGGGCGGCGCGCTGCCCCTGCTTTTCGACCTGACCAACGGCCTGCGCCTCGAAACTCGCCTCGAAAACAACCTCGTCAAAGCCGCGCTGCCGCCCGCTTCGGCGGAGCGAAAACTGTTTTTGGTGAACCCAAATTCAGGCATCAAAAAAGTCACGAAACTGCGCCGCGTCTTGTTCCGAAACTTGGCCGACGCGCCCGCCGATTTTGTGATTTTGACGCATCCTGCCCTGCGAAAAGCCACCGACGGCAGCGACCCAGTGGCCGATTACGCGGCCTATCGGAGCAGCCCAGCGGGCGGTGGTTTTTCGGTTAATGTTTTGGATGTCAATGAGTTGTGCGACCAATTTGGCTACGGCGAATCGCGGCACCCGCAGGCCGTCCGCAATTTTGTCCATTGGGCAAAACGGGCGTGGCCGCAGCCGAAATACCTGTTTTTCATCGGCAAAGGCATGGAAACCCGCGACCTCCGCGACCCCTCGGACGCGGCGATTTGGCTCGATTCGCTGGCGTTTTTGCCGACGGCGGGTTTTTACGCGAGCGATTTGCCGTTTGTGCTCGGCAATCGGCCCGGCCAGCCCGCGCTCTCGGTCGGTCGGCTGGCGGCTACGCGCCCGGAGCAGATTGCCGATTATCTGAACAAGGTGCGCGAGCACGAGTCCGCGTTGGCTTCTGCCCCGCAAACCATCGCCGACCGAGCGTGGATGAAGCGCGTCCTGCACCTGAACGGCGGCAAAACGACCGACGCGCCCGCCATCAAAAACAGCCTTTCGCAGATGCGGAACGTGCTGGAAACCAATCGTTTCGGCGCGGCCATCACCTCGTTTGAAAAAACGTCGAACGACCCGGTGCAGACTTCGGCCTACGAGCAAATCCTCGAAAACGTGAACAGCGGCACGGCCATGATGACCATTTTCGGCCACTCGTCCAGCCAAGTTGTGGATTTCGACATCGGCCAAGCGGCAGCCTACCGGAACGCCGGGCGGTATCCGTTCATGTTCGTAATGGGCTGTTTGTCAGGCGGTTGCAGTGCGCCGTTGGCGGGTTTGGGCGAGGATTTCACGCTGGCCGACGGGCGCGGCGCGGTGGCCTACCTCGCCTCGGTTTTTTATGCCGATATTTTGTCGCTGCGGACGTTCGGCGTGAAATTTTACGAAACTATCGGCGGCGCGGGCTATGGCAAATCGCTCGGTGAGCAAATTGGCCTGACCATTTCCGCGCTCGCGCCGACGGCCCAATCGCCCGGTTTGCGGGCCTTGCTCAACCAAATCCAACTGCAAGGCGACCCCGCTGTGCGCCTGCCCGCCGCGCCGGGCGCGGATTTTTTGATTGACAATCAATCAGTTGTGTTCGCCCCGAACCCGGTGGGCATCGGGCAAGGCGACTTCAAATTGACTTTTGATGTGGTGAACATCGGCGAAAATGCGGGTGGCAATTTTGCCCTGCGCGTCCAGCAACGCTTGCCGAACGACTCGCTGCGGACGCTCGTTTTCGACACGCTGGCAGCCCCGGCCAACCGCCAAAAATTCCAGTTTTCGCTGCCCGACCCCGGCCCGTCGGCGGTGGGTTTCAACCGTTTTTTCGTCCGCGCCGACGCTGCCGAGCAAGTGGCCGAACTGCCCGCGCCCGCCGCCGAAATGAACAACGAACTCGTCGGCGACGACGGGCAGCCGGGTGTGGCCGTCTATTTTTTTGCCGACGACGTGCAGCCTGTTTTTCCGCCCGATTTCGGCATCGTCGGGCAGGCGGACGTGACGCTGCGGGCCTCGACTTTGAACACCGACGCGCCGCCGCAACGCTATTTTTTCGAGTTCGACACGACCGCGCAATTCAATAGCCCGGCCAAACTCACGACCCAAGTCTGGCAACGCGGCGGCCTCATTTCGTGGAAAATTCCGCAAAAACTGCCCGAAAACCGGGTTTTTTACTGGCGTGTGGCCCGCGATAGTTTGCAAAACGGGCAGGTCGTGTGGCGCACGGCCTCGTTCGCGCACCTGCCCGGCAGCCCGCCCGGCTGGAACCAATCGCACCTGTGGCAGTTCCGGCAAGACAGTTTTGAGAATCTCGCGCTCGACCCCGCGACCCGTCGCTGGCAGTTCGCCGAGAGCGCGGCGCACGTCAGCGTGGCGGTCGCGTACCGGGGCATCGGGCAGTATTTGGGCATCCAAAACGGCTTTTACGAGGGCGGCACGGGCGACATCGCGCTCAATTTCGGGCGGGTCAAACGCGGCATCATCGTGGCCCTCGTGGACGCGGCGACAGGCCACATCCTATCCAATCCGCCCGGCTCACCGACCAATCCCGACACGACCGGGCGCACGCTTTTTTACCATGTGTTCGACACGAAAGAGACCGCCGGGCGGCTGCAACTGATGAATTTCATCGAGCAAGAAATCCCCGCTGGGCGCATCGTCGGGCTGCTGACGGTCGTGAATCCAGCGAACGACACGCTCGGTTTTTTCCCAGAAAGCTGGGCAGCGGACTCATTGGTTTTGGGCAAAAATTTGTTCCAAGTGCTTGAAAATCAGGGCGCAAGGGATGTACGAAAATTGGCGGCGACGGGTTCCGTGCCTTACGGCCTCATTTTTCAAAAAGGGAATCCGGCGTTCGCGGCGGTGGATACTTTGGTGGTGGCGGTGGATTCGCTTGTGGAAATCCGCCGCAATTTTTTGGTGCGCTGGACGAGTGGGGGAGTGGAGTCGCCGCCGATTGGCCCGGCCAAAAATTGGGGTCGGCTCCTGTGGCAGCACGGCGGCAAGGACGCGCCCAACGAGGATATTCGCCTGAAAATCATGGGCTTTCGACCCAACCGCCCAGACACGCTGCTGCTCGAAACCGCGCAAATTTTCGACACGAGCCTCGCCGCGATTGCTGCCGACCGGTTTCAGTTTTTGAAAATCCGGGTGGAAGCGACAGACGCGCTGCTGCGGACGGTGCCGCCAATCGGCCACCTGCGCGTGCTGTTCGAGCCGCTGCCGGAGGGCGCGTTGAACCCGGCGTACAAGTTTGATTTTCAAGCGGATACGTTGCAACAGGGGCAAAATTTGGTCGCCCAAATTGCTTTTGAAAATGTGTCGCAGGCTGCGTTCGCGGACAGTCTTTTAGTCAAATTTCGGGTCGAAAACGAGCAGGGCGCGGGCAAGGATTTCTGGAAAAAATACGCGCCGCTTGCGCCGGGCGACACGCTTTTGGCGGGTTTTGCCACCGACACGCGCCAGTTTTCGGGCAAAAACCGCCTCGTCGTGGCCGCCAATCCCGACCGGTCGCAGCCGGAGTTGCACCTGTTCAATAATGTCTCGGTGCGCGAATTTTTCGTGGCCCGCGACCAGCGCAACCCGCTTTTGGACGTGACTTTCGACGGGCAACATCTGCTGGACGGCGACCTCGTTTCGCCGAAACCGGAGATCGTCGTCAGCCTGCGCGACGAAAATCCGTACCTGCCGCTCGGCGACACGGCCATGTTTGAAATACGGCTGACGCACCCCGACGGCTCGGTGGAAAACATCGGCTGGCGCGACCCGCGTGTGCTGTTTTTCCCGTCGAGCGCGGCGGATTTGCCGAAAAAGAACGTGGCGCGGCTGGAATTCCGCCCGGAATTCGTGGCCGACGGCGAGTATCAATTGCAGGTGAATGGCCGCGACCAAGCGGGCAACGCGGCGGGTGCATTGGATTATTCAGTCCGCTTTCGGGTCATCACAAAGTCCTCATTGTCAAGGGTTTTGCCGTACCCGAACCCATTTTCGACGCGCACTTGTTTTGTTTACACCATGACTGGCGCGGAGTCGCCCGCACATTTTCGCATCCAAATCATGACCGTCGCTGGGCGGGTGGTGCGCGAAATCACGGAGGCCGATTTTGGCCCGCTGCGGCCCGGCACGCACGTCTCGGATTTTTGCTGGGACGGCCGCGACGAGTTCGGCGACCAACTGGCGAACGGCGTGTACCTGTACCGCATCGTGGCGAAAAAAGCAGACGACTCGGACTTTGAACTCTTTGAAAATCAGGCAGTTGACGGGTTTTTCAAGGGTGGGGTGGGGAAGGTGGTGCTGCTGCGGTGAGGGCTTTTTTGAGCAAAAAAACGAGTTGATTACCTTTGTCAAAAATCTTGAAAATGGTCGCACAAGCATCTGTCGAATTTCACCGGCCTGCGCCAAAACCGAAGCCCGCGCCGCGCCGCTACACACTGGAGGAATACCTGCGGCGTGAGGAAAAATCGGTTCACAAACATGAGTTTTACAACGGAAAAATCATTCGCATGGGATATGCACGAGGCCCCCACAACGAAATCGCTGTCAACGTGATGGCTGCTTTGAAAACGGCTATCCGGCTGGCAGAGAAAAAGTACCGGATTTTCAGCAGCGACCAGAAAATATACCTGCCTGCCCTGAACTTCGGGCTGCACCCGGACGCGGTGGTGGTGAGCGAGCAGCCAGCCTACTGGGATGATAATAAGTTGTTGTTAATCAATCCGTTGCTCATCGTGGAGGTGCTTTCCAAAAGCACACGCGGCTATGACCGGGGCGGCAAATTTGATGAGTACAAAACCTTGCCGTCGTTCCGGGAATATGTGCTGGTGGAGCAGGACAAGGTGTATGTGGAGAGCCGTTTCCGCGAGGAGCCGGGGCTTTGGCGCGAGACCGTGCAGACGGAGCCGGGCGGGGAAATTTTCCTGAAATCTATCGGGTGCGCCATTTCGCTGGCGGATGTGTACGAAAATATTGAGTTCGATTGAACATCTATTCGGCTTGCGTCCCCACAGATAAATCTGTGGGCTGGGCATAGAAAATCCGGCAGGATTTTTCGCTTGCGTCCCCACAGATAAATCTGTGGGCTGGGCATAGAAAATCCGGCAGGATTTTTTGCTTGCGTCCCCACAGATAAATCTGTGGGCTGGGCATAGAAAATCCGGCAGGATTTTTCGCTTGCGTCCCCACAGAT
>JBKBIC010000160.1:0-11052 GCA_046299435.1 Saprospiraceae bacterium | reverse complement strand
TCGAAAAAGTGCGGCAGCGGCAGCGCGGGCAGTCCGATTTCGGGTCGTTGGAGCAGCTCTTCCGGCAAATGCAAAGCCAGCAGGCCGAGCCGAAACGCCTCGTGCTGCCCACCTCGGAGGGGCTGATTTTCCTGCCTTTCGAGGAAATCGTGTACCTGCAATCCGATTCGAACTACACCATATTCTATACGACACACCGCGAGAAAATCATCGTCTCGCGCACTTTGAAAGAGTTCGAGGGCGTGCTGGAGCGGCACCACTTTTTCCGGGTACACAACTCGTTCATCGTCAACCTGCTGCAAATCAAACGCTATGTGCGCGGCGAGGGCGGCACGGTGGTCATGCGCAACGAGGCGGAAATCGAGGTTTCGCGCCGCAGAAAAGAGGATTTCATCCGAAAACTGGAAACGTCGGCGGCAAATTAGGCAGTCGGCAAGCGCGGTTTTTGACCACTTAAAAAACCTTGTGAGAAGACCGAAAGCACCAAGCCCCCAGCCGCGCCGGAGCAGTCCGGTGCGGCTTTTTTCGTTTCGGCAAAGTTTTCCACATTCCGCCGCTGAGGGTTCAAAAAGGCCGATTTTCCTATCTTTGCCCGCCCTTTTCCAGAGGGGTATTTTTGAACTAAAATTCTCATTTTCAGATAATTGGAATGGATAAGATAATCTCCATCAACATCGAGGACGAACTCAAGGTCGCGTACATTGACTACTCGATGTCGGTCATCGTCTCGCGGGCACTGCCCGACGTGCGCGACGGCCTCAAACCTGTTCACCGCCGCGTGCTTTACGGGATGCTCGAACTGGGGCTGGGCTACAACAAACAGTACAAAAAATCGGCGCGTATCGTCGGTGAGGTGCTTGGCAAGTACCACCCGCACGGCGACGGCAGCGTGTACGACACCATGGTGCGCATGGCCCAAGAGTGGAGCCTCCGTTACCCGCTCGTGGACGGGCAAGGCAACTTCGGCTCGATGGACGGCGACAGCCCGGCGGCCATGCGTTATACGGAGGCTCGCCTGCGCCGCGTGGCGGACGAGATGCTGGGCGATATTGACAAGGAAACCATTGATTATCAACTCAATTTCGACGACTCGCTCGAAGAGCCGACCGTCCTGCCGACCAAATTCCCGAACCTGCTGGTCAACGGCGCGTCGGGCATCGCGGTGGGCATGGCCACGAACATGATGCCCCACAACCTGACGGAGGTCTGCCACGCGATTTTGGCGGCGGTGGACAACCCGGAAATCACGGTGGACGAGTTAATGGAACACGTCAAAGCTCCCGATTTCCCGACGGGCGGCATCATTTTCGGCCTCAGCGGGGTGCGCGAAGGTTTCCGCACCGGGCGCGGGCGCGTGGTCGTTCGGGCCAAGACCGAGATTGAGGTGGACGCGAAAGGCCGCGAAAGCATCATTGTCACCGAGATTCCGTACCAAGTGAACAAGGCGGTCTTGATTCAAAAAATCGCCGATTTGGTCAACGAGAAAAAAATCTTGGGCATCTCGGACGTGGGCGACCAATCAAACCGCGAGGGCGTGCGTATCGTCATTGAAATCAAGCGCGACGCAGCGGCCAACGTGATTTTGAGCCAACTTTTCAAACTCACGCCGCTGCAAACCAGCTACGGCATCAACAACATCGCGCTCGTGGGCGGCCGTCCGAGGGTGCTGAACCTGAAAGACCAAATCACGGAATTCATCAAATTCCGGCTCGAAGTCATCGTGCGCCGCACGAAGTTCGAGCTGCGGAAAGCCGAGGAGCGGGCGCACATTTTGGAGGGTTTGCTCATCGCGCTCGACCACTTGGACGAGGTCATCAAGCTCATCCGCGCCTCGAAGGACACGGACGAGGCCCGCACGGGCTTGATGACCAATTTTGGCCTTTCCGAAATCCAAGCAAAGGCGATTTTGGCCATGCGCTTGCAACAACTGACCGGCCTCGAACGCGACAAGGTGCGCCTCGAATACGATGAATTGCAAAAGCGCATCACCGAGTTGAAGGCGATTTTGGCCGACGAGGGTTTGCAACGCGGCATCATCAAAACCGAAACGGAGGAAATCATCGCCCGTTTTGGTGACGAACGCCGCACGGCCATCGAGATTGACGAGGCCGACATCAACATGGAGGATTTGATTGAGGATGAGGCGGTTGTCATCACCATCAGCCACGCGGGCTACATCAAACGGATGCCTGTCAGCGAGTTCCGGGCGCAAAATCGGGGCGGTCGCGGTGTGAAAGGCACCCGCACCCGCGACGAGGATTTTGTCGAACACATGTTCACGGCCACGAACCACAACACGCTCATGCTTTTCACCGAAAGCGGCAAAGTGCATTGGCTGAAAGTGTACGAAATCCCCGAAGGCACGAAAGGCTCCGCCGGGCGCGTCATCCAGAACGTGCTGAACATCCCGAAAGAAGACAAGGTGCGCGCCTACATCATCGTCAAAAACCTGAACGACGAGGAGTTCATCAACAACAACTACATCGTGTTCTGCACGCGGCGCGGCCAAATCAAAAAAACGCTGCTCGAAGAATACTCGCGCCCCCGGCAAGGCGGCATATACGCCATCGGCATCAACGAAGGCGACAAACTTATCGAAGCCAAACTGACTAACGGCAAAAACAACATCGTGCTCTCCGTCCGCAGCGGCCGCGCCATCCAGTTCAACGAAGAAGACGTGCGCCCAATGGGCCGCACCGCGACGGGCGTGCGCGGCATCATCGTGCCCGACGACGGCGAGGACACCGTGATTGGCATGGTCTGCGTTGACCCGACCGACACGGCCACGAGCGTACTCGTCGTGTCGGAAAAAGGCATGGGCAAACGCTCCGCGCTGGAAGACTACCCGACCCAAAATCGCGGCGGCAAAGGCGTGAAAACGCTCAACATCACAGAGAAGACCGGCCAACTCGTCGCCATCAAATCCGTCACCGACGCGGACGACCTGATGATCACCACCACTTCGGGCATCACCATCCGCATGGAAGCCTCCGATTTGCGGGTCATGGGCCGCGCCACGCAGGGCGTTCGCCTCATCCGCTTGGACGAAGGCGACGAAATCGCGGACGTGACCGTTGTTGACCGGGAGCCGGAGGTAGAAGCCCCGGAAGCGCCACTCGACACGGATTCGACTGAGGCCGCCGCCGATACAAGCGAAGAATAACTCAGCCCAAACAGCCCAAAAACAAGAACGGGTCGCTGCCATTTCGGACAGCGACCCGTTCTCTTTTTGGGCCGGGCAGCTTTGTTTATTTGCTGGGCATTGCAGCGGCTTTGGCAGCCTCGGCTTCTGCTTTCATGCGCTCGACCTCGGTGGTGACGGCCTGCTCGAAGCGAGCGTCGCACTTGGCTTGCTCTTCCGCTTCGACTGCCGCTTTTTGGGCCGTGAAGCCTTCCTCGATTTTGGCTTTCACCTCGGCATCGGTGAGCAATTTTTCGCCGCAGGATGCCATCGTGAACGAGAGCGCAGCGATGGCGAAGAATCCCATGATTGTCTTTTTCATGTCGTGATTGCGATTTTGATTGGTTCAAAAATGTGTGGCAAAAGTAGCGTTTCGCGGCAATCTTGGGCATCGGGCTACCAAATTTTTCCCGGCGACAGATGAGGATTTGACGCAAAACGGCTCAAAAACGAACTTGTTTTCGGATAATTGCCAAGCGAAAAACATAACTGAGAAAACACATGAACAGCACCCCTCACCTTCGCCTCGCCCGGCAGTGGCTCTGCCTATTGGTCGCGCTCCTGCCCAAACTTGCCCCGGCGCAGCCCACCGATTTGCAAGCTTACGCCGAGCTGCTCGAAAATTTCATCCTGAAAAACCCTGCTGCCGCCGAAACCGACGCGCCCACTTTGCTCGAATCGCTCGCTGCCCGCCTCGAAAACCCGCTCAACCTCAACCGTGCTGAACGCGAGGATTTGGCCGCGCTGCACCTGCTGACCGACCTGCAAATCGAAAACTTGCTTGCTTATCGCACGTTCACGGGCGCGTTCGTGGACATCCACGAGCTGCAAGCCATTCCCGGTTGGGATTTGGAGGATGTGCGCCGGGTGCGGCCGCTCGTCTGCGTCGGCGATGCGCCCGGCAAACAAGCCCTCGGGGAACTGCTCAAAATGAGTTTTTCCGGCAAAAACGAACTGCTCATCCGCTGGGCAAAAGCCACCAAACTGCCTGATAGTGAACGCTTTGAGGGTACGTCGGACTGGCTGGCCCTGCGCTATCGGCACAACTCGCCGGGCGACCGGCTGCGCTTCGGGTTCACCACCGAAAAAGACCCTGGCGAAGCGGCTTTTCGCGGCAGCAACCCGCGCGGGTTCGATTCATTCAGCGGGCATTTTTTCCTACAAAATCCCGGCAAAGCCGTCCGCAGCCTCGCGCTCGGCGATTTTTCGGCCCGGTTCGGGCAGGGCCTGCTGCTGCAAATGAGCTTCGCGCCGGGCAAGACCGCCGAGACGCTGAACATCGCTCGCGGCGGCCAACGGCTCAAACCGTTCACGGCTTTTGGCGAGATTTTTTACTTCCGGGGCGCGGGCGCGACCGTCGCGCTCGGTAAACACTGGGAAGCGACGGCATTCGCGTCGAGCATCCGGCGCGATGCCTCGCTGCGCCCGCAACTTTTCGACCCAGAGGACGAGCCACTGGAACGCGAGTTTTCGGCTTTGCAGGCGAGCGGCCTGCACCGCACGGCCAGCGAAATTGAGAACGAAAAATCAGTGCGCGAGCAGGCAGCGGGCTTCGCGCTCGTCCGCACGGGAAAGCGCGGGCACATCGCGGCCAATTTGCTGCATTTTGATTTTGACAAAGCCACCGAACCGGGTGGGAACGCCGCGCAGCAGTTCCGTTTTTCAGGCAAAAAACTGACGGGCGGCAGCCTCGATTTCATGTTTTCGCACCGGAATCTGGTCGCGTTCGGCGAGTCCGCCATGAGCCAAAACGGGGCGGCGGCCACGCTCAACGGCCTGCTTTTCGCCGCCGACCGCCGGGTGACGCTGGCCTTGTTGCACCGGCATTTTGGCCGTGCGTACCAGTCCATTTACGCCACGCCTTTTGCCGAAACCGACGATGCCGCCAACGAGCAAGGGCTGTACCTCGGCCTCGAAATCCGCCCGGCGAGGGGCTGGCAACTGAACGGGTACGCGGATGTGTGGCGGCACCGTTGGGCACGGTTCGGGGCGAACGCACCGAGCGCGGGCCACGAATTATTGGGCATGGCGCGGTTCGCGCCGACCAAAACTTTCGCCCTGTGGCTGCGCTTCCGCTCGGAAACAAAGGAGCGCAACGCAACCGCCAATGGGCATGCTTTTCTGGAAAGCAACCGCCGCCAGCGCGTGCGTTTTCAGGCGGAATACCGACTGACCCCTTCGGTCGAAATGCACAGCCGCGCCGAGTGGGCCTTCTTTCAGGTTGAAAACCAACCAATTACGCAGGGGTTCCTAATGTTTCAGGAAGCCAGCTTTCGCAGGCCGGGCAGCCGCCTATCGGCTACGGCACGGTACGTTTTGTTCGACTCCGAGGATTCGGACACTCGGATTTACACGTTTGAGCGGGATGTTTTTTCGGCCCTGTCGGTGCCATCGTTTGGCGGGCGTGGCTCACGGTTTTACCTGTACCTGACTTGGCGGGCGCAAAAATGGCTCACGTTGGAAAGCCGTTTCGGGCAAACCATTTTGCAGAAATCCGTCTCGCAAACAGCCCAAACGGGGCGCAGGACAGAAGTAGAAGTGCAAGCGCGGGTGCGGTGGTGAGGTCATCTGGGCTTCGTTTGGTTCCGCGCCCATCACTCATAGATGGTGCTGCGCTCGACTTTGTCGGGCAGCGGGCCGAAGTGGGCAAGTTTGAGCTCGGCCATGCGGCGGCCGGCGCAGGCGCGTTCGAGCAGCGGCTTTTCGTCGAGCCAAGCCGTGAGGTAGCCCGACCAAAATGCGTCGCCCGCGCCAGTGGTGTCTTTGACCTCCACTTTCCGGGCCGGGACGAAGTGCTTTTCCGAGTCGTTGCCCACCCAAAGGCCGTCGCCGCCGAGGGTGTAGCAGATTTCCTTCGCGCCCATTTTCAGGAAATGCTCAATCACAGCCTCCGGTGCAGATGGGTCTTCGCCATAGAGCCGCCGCCAATCCACGTCGCTGACTTTGACCAAAGCCCCGGTGCGGCAATATTCCGAGACGAGGCGTTGGGCTTCGCGGCGGTCGGGCCAGATTTTGTCGGCATAGTTGGCATCAAGGCTGGTTTGCACACCTGCGCGGGCGGCTTTTTCGGCAGCTTCGATGAGGACGTTCTGCGCGGGCTTTCGGCTCAGCGCAAAGCAAGTCGTGTGGAAAATGGAGATATCAGAAAAGCGTGTGTATGGAAACTGACGGATTGACAGCATGTAATCGGCGGCGCGGTACGGCTGGAAATTGGACGTGGCCGCCGAGCGCGTGACCAAAATCAGGGTAGTCGGCTCGTCCACTTGTGCCACGTTCGAGACATCCACGCCGAGCCGTGCGACGTAATTTTTGAGCACCGTGCCCATGTCGTCGTTGCCAACAGAGGCGGTCAGCACGGTTTTGTTGCCGAGGCGGGCCATGTTCATGCACAAATTGGCAGGGCTGCCGCCGGGTATTCGTTTGAAGTTTTCGGCCTCGTCGAGCTTTTGCACGAAGTCGGCGGTGATGAAATCAACCAGCAGTTCGCCGGCGCACAGGATATCAGTTTCTCTTCGCATGGATTGTTTTTCGTCTATCGGAAAAATTCTGACGGCAATGATACGGACAATTCAGGCCGCCTCCGGCACGCCCAAAATTTTAGGCGCAAAAATTTTTTGTTAGAATTCGTCGGTAGCCGAGGTGGGGTAGGCGGCTCGCGTCCACCGTCAATTTGACCGTCTGCCCCGGAGTCGGCCTGACAGCCCCTGACGAATATTTGGGCAGTTTCTGCAAAAATGTCAGACAATTTAGCTTGGCATGAAGTCTGATATGGCTGGGTGTTCCAAATCAAATTTCGTTGGCTTGGAACTTCAAACTGTTAACCGAAACAACAAAATGTCTGAACGTATGAGACCAATTGCAGACCGCGTCATCATCAAACCAGCTCCCGCAGATGAGAAAACCAAAGGCGGACTCATCATCCCCGACACAGCAAAAGAAAAGCCTCAACGTGGCGAAGTCGTGGCCGTCGGCCCCGGCAAAAAAGACCACACCCCGACCGTGAAAGTGGGCGACATCGTGCTGTACGGCAAATATTCCGGCCAAGAAATCAGCCACGAAGGCACCGATTACCTCATCATGAAGGAGGAGGAAATCCTTTGTATCCTGTAAAACGGTGGACGTTTTCATATCCTCAAATAACCAAATCCCCGAATCCCCAAACAACCCTCACTCATAATTCAACATTCATCATTTAGAAGAAAAGATGGCTAAGCAAATCAATTTTGATACGGATGCCCGCGAAAAACTCAAAAGCGGGATTGACCAACTGGCAAATGCCGTGAAAGTGACCCTCGGACCGAAAGGCCGCAACGTGGTCATCCAAAAATCGTTTGGCGCACCGCAAGTGACCAAAGACGGCGTGACCGTCGCCAAAGAAGTCGAACTGGAAGATGCGGTCGAGAACATGGGCGCGCAAATGGTGAAGGAAGTCGCCAGCAAAACCGCCGACGCAGCCGGCGACGGCACCACCACCGCCACCGTGCTGGCACAAGCAATGGTCACGGCTGGCCTGAAAAGCGTGGCCGCCGGCGCAAACCCGATCGACCTGAAACGCGGCATTGACAAGGCTGTGCGGAAAGTGGTCGAAGACCTGAAAAAACAGTCCGAGCAAATCGGCGACGATTTCGACAAAATCCAACAAGTCGGTGCCATTTCGGCCAACAACGACGAGACCATCGGCAAGCTCATCGCCGATGCCATGAAGCGCGTGTCGAAAGACGGCGTGATCACCGTCGAAGAAGCCAAAGGCACGGACACTTATGTGGAGGAAGTCATCGGTATGCAGTTCGACCGCGGCTACCTCAGCCCGTACTTCATCACCGACGCGGAGAAAATGGTGGCCGAGTACGAGAACCCGTACCTGCTCATCACCGACAAGAAAATCAGCAACATGCAGGAGTTCATCCCCGTCTTGGAAAAGACCCTGCAAACTGGCCGCCCGCTCCTCATCATTGCAGAAGACGTTGAAAGCCAAGCGCTTGGCGTGCTGGTCGTCAACCGCCTCCGCGCTGGCCTGAAAGTCGTGGCCGTGAAAGCCCCCGGCTTCGGCGACCGCCGCAAGGCCATGCTCGAAGACCTCGCCATCCTCACCGGCGGCACGGTCATCAGCGAAGAACAAGGCTACAAACTCGAAAACGCAGGCCTCGAACACCTCGGCTCCTGCGAACGCGCAACGGTGGACAAAGACAACACAACCATCGTCGGCGGCAAGGGCAAAGACGAGCAAATCAAGGCTCGCATCGCCCAAATCAAACAGCAAATCGAAGCCACCACGAGCGACTACGACCGCGAAAAATTGCAAGAGCGTCTCGCCAAATTGGCAGGCGGCGTGGCAGTGCTCTACGTCGGTGCCGCAACCGAAGTGGAAATGAAAGAGAAAAAAGACCGCGTGGACGACGCGCTCCATGCTACACGCGCTGCCATCGAAGAAGGCATCGTGGCGGGCGGCGGTGTCGCGCTCGTACGCGCCATTAGCGACCTGAGTGGCATGAAAGGCGACAACGAAGACGAAACCATCGGTATCAGCATCGTTCGCAAGGCCCTCGAAGCGCCCATCCGCGCCATCGCCGAAAATGCAGGCGTGGACGGCTCGGTCGTGTTCCACAAAGTGCTTGACGGCAAAGGCGCGTTCGGTTACAATGCCCGCACCAGTGAGTACGAAGACATGAAAAAAGCGGGCATCATTGACCCGACCAAAGTCACCCGTGTCGCCCTCGAAAACGCGGCCTCCATCGCTGGCATGGTGCTGATGACCGATTGCGTCATCAACGACAAGCCGGAGAAAAAAGCCCCGATGGGCGGTGGCCACCCCGGTATGGGCGGCATGGACGGCATGATGTAATCGGTGAAATTGGCTAATCTGGCAATACCAATACGTTGATTGTCAGAGCGTTAATACTGATTCATAAAAATAGCACGGGCATCGTCGGAAACGACGATGCCCGTTTTTCTTTGAATCAAATTGGGATTTACTCGCCCAATTTGCCCACTGCCCATTGCAAACTGGCCGCCGTTTTTTGGTATTCGCCGAGCACTTTGGCCCATTTCACTTGGGCTTCCAGTAATTTCTGCTCGCGGCTGTTGAGCAGGAAAACGGAGCTTTCGCCAAGCCGGAATTTCGTCTGCTCGGCTTCAAGCAGGGTGCGGTAATTGCTCACCATGTCGCCGAAAAGCCGGGATTGCGTTCCCAAAGTCTCCAATTCGGAGGCGTACAGGCGCAGTTTGTTTAGTTGTTCGGTCGTTTTTTGGGCAAGCCCGACGCTGGTTTGCTCGATTTTCAAGTCCGTTTTTTGGAGGTCGCCACGCGCCTTGCGGTTCAGGATGGGGTAGGAGAGCTGTACCCCGAACTTGGTGTTGTTGCCCAAAAAATCCGTCGGGCCGCCGCTGTCCGCATCCGGGAAAAAACGCCAGCCGGAGCCGAGCAGGTTGTAATTCAAATCCAGCTGCGGCTTTCTGTTTTCCTTTTTCAGTCGCCGCTCGACGGTCAGCTGTTCCAGTTTTACTTGCGTCGCCAAAATGGCCGGATGCTGTGCCAAAATTTCCTGTTCCAATTTTTCCACATCAGGTTTTGTGCTTGTCCCGGCAAACGAAAAAACAGCGGGAGCTGCCCAAATAGCCGACTGGTTCGCGGGTTCGAGCGGGCTTTCCCAGAGGAAAAAATTGAGTTCGATGCGGGCGTTTCGGGCAGCAAGTTGTGCTTCCGTCAGGTCGAACTGGCGCGTTTGCACGAGCAGGAAAGATTCGAGGGTGTCAATGGCGGGCTTGTCGCCCTGCCGCCAACTTTCGCGGATGCCGTCGAGGCGTTCTTGCGCTCGTTGGAGTGCTTGCCTGTGAATTTCGAGTTGCGTCTCGGCCACCGCCCAAGTCCAGTAGGTTTTGGCAGCGGCCAAGTGCAAGTCGTTCAAAATCAGGCGTTTCTCAAAGTTGGCGAGGCGCAGCCCGGCGCGGGCTTGCAGCAAATCGGCCCGCCGCTCGTCCATCAAAAGCCCGCGCCCCAGCGTCCAGCCGAAGCCCGCGACGGCTTGGCCCGCCGACGGCAAATTGGACTCGGGGTTCAGGAAACTGCCCGTCGCGGTGTTGAAACCCGCTTTCAATTCGAGGCCGAACCAAGTAGGCAGTTTCGCGCCGTATTCGCCGAGGGCGTAGTAGGTCTTGTCGCTGAAAATCTTGCTCGAATAGTCGCCAAAAAGTTTGGGGTCGAAACCGCCTTTGGCTTTGAGCAAATCCGCCGCTGCGGTGCCCGGCAGTAAATCGGCCTGCCGTGCCAGCGGGTGGTTTTGCCGGACACGGCGGAACACCTCGTCCAACGTGAGCACAGCCTGCGCGGGCGCGGCTTGGGCCGCCGCGAGCAACAGACATATAATATAGGTGTATCGCATGATTTGGGTCACTTGCCTTTGCCGTCTTTTGCGTCCTTGTTGTCGGTGTTGGGGCCAGACAAATCCGTGTAAAAATCGGGTGGGAAGCCGTTGAGCACGCGCCAGATCTCGTACCAAAGCGGCACGTCGTTCAGGAGCGCGATGCCTTCGTTCATCGGCCGCTGGAAGGCCTTCCTGCCGCTGATGAGGCCCATACCACCGGCGCGTTTGTTGATGACGGCGGTCTTCACGGCCTCCTTCAGGTCACTTTCGCCGGCGCTGGCGCCGCCCGCGGCGATGACACCGCCGGCGGCAAGGCTGCTGCGCAAAAATCCGCGTCGCGACGTGAGTCCCGTGGGGTCCGTCATGCGATGCCTCCGGTCCGGGTCAGTTTCATCAATGCGTATGTATGCATGTGTTTGGCCAAATTTTTTTTACACGCCGACCACGCGCACGTTCGTCAGCTCCTTCGGAGCCACGACTTTCTTCTTCTCGAGATAGTTCATCGTCACA
>JBKBIC010000159.1:0-11116 GCA_046299435.1 Saprospiraceae bacterium | reverse complement strand
AAGGTTTAAAGAGGGTAAATTTTGAAAGGGTTTAAAAGTTTAAAAAGGTTTGCAGCAAACTGCATTTTTCAACTTTTCAACCCTTCAACTTTTAAACTCACCCCGGCCTCACCGCTTCCTGAACCGATATGAGTACAAGTCGGGTTCGCCCTCGTAGTAGCCGTCCAGAATCACTTGATTGCGAGCCGATTGTATGGCCTCGATGGCCTCGTTGGCGTTGCTCACGCGGCTGCCGTTGACGCTCGAAATGATGAAGCCCGGCTGCATATTGGTATCGTACACGAGGCTGCCGCGCCGGATGCTCGTGACCACGCAGCCTTGTACTTTGAGCCGCCGCCTTTCCTCGCGGTTGAGTTCGCGGAGTTCGAGGCCGAGGTCGTTTTCGAGTTCGTCGCCCCGGATGCGGGTGCTGGCAATGGTGTTGTTGATGTCTTTCAGGGTGACTTTTGAGCGGATTTTGCGGCCGCTGCGCCAGTAATCGAGCGCGACTTGGTCGCCGGGGCGCAGCCGCCCGACAAATTCTTGCAACTCTGGGGTGCTTCGGATTTTCACACCATTCAGGCCGACAATCACGTCGCGCTCTTGCAGGCCCGCGTCCTCCGCGCCGCCGTTGGCATTGATGCGGTTGACGTACACGCCTTCTGCCGTCGGGAGGCCGACTTCGGCGGCCAAGTCGTTGTCCAAATCTTGGATGCCCACGCCCAAAAACGCCCGCTGCACCACGCCAAACTCGCGCAAATCGCGCACGACTTTTTGCACCAAATTGGACGGCACGGCGAACGAATAGCCTTCGTAACTACCTGATTCTGTGATGATTGCCGTATTGATGCCCACCAGTTCGCCTACTGTGTTGACCAACGCGCCGCCGCTGTTGCCGGGGTTGACCGCCGCGTCGGTTTGGATGAACGACTCGATGCTGCTGCCGCCGCCGAGGATGTTGATGTTGCGGCCTTTCGCGCTCACGATGCCCGCTGTCACCGTGCTTTCGAGGTTGAACGGGTTGCCGACGGCCAGCACCCACTCGCCCACGCGCACCGAATCTGAGTTGCCGAACACGATGAAAGGCAGGCCAACCTCGCCGATTTTCAGCAGTGCGATGTCGGTGCTGGGGTCGGTGCCGACGATTTTGGCCTTGTACTCGCGTTTGTCGGCGAGCGTCACTTTGATGTCGCGGCTGTTTTCCACGACGTGCGTGTTCGTCACGATGTACCCGTCGGGCGACATGATGACCCCCGACCCCGACGACCCCGTGAGCGAGCCGCCGCTCCAAATGCCGCCGTTCACTTCCTGCAAGGCCCGGATGTTGACCACCGCTGGCGTGGAGACCTCTGCCGCGACGATGAAATCCGTCGGCGACGACGACCGGAAATCGCCCTGCGAGCGGGCGTTGAACAGTTTTTCGACCAAACTCGTGTACCGCGCCTCGCCGTCCTCCGGGTTCCAGACGACACGCGGGCCGTCAAACTGGCGGTACAAAAAGATGGACAACAGCGAACTGAAAAGCGAAACGAGCAGGAAACCCAGTTTTTGCATGGTCAAAATGTTTGGTGTGTTGGCGGCAAGCCAAACGCGGCACCGCGATTTTTTAGTCTTTTCAAGCACTGCAAAGACAAAACCAATTCGGAAAAGTTGGCAACAAGGCTTTGCCATTCCGGGCAGCGGGCGGCGATTAACTTTTATTTTTGATGCCAAAATTAAGGCGGGCGGCTGGCCTCAAACTACGTTTGCAACACAAAACCGCCCGGAACCCCGAAACCGGGCGCACCATTCGGCTATGCAATTCTTCAAATATCAAGGCACCGGCAACGATTTCGTGATGCTCGACCAGCGCGAGCGGCAGCACCTCGCCCGCACGGATGTCGCGCAGGTCGCCCGCCTCTGCGACCGCCGCTTCGGCATCGGCGCAGACGGTGTGATTTTGCTCGAAAAACACCCGGACTTCGACTTTGAAATGGTGTATTTCAACAGCGACGGCAGCCAAAGTTTTTGCGGCAACGGTGGCCGTTGCACGGTCGCATTTGCCCGCCAACTGGGCGCGGTGCAGGGCGAAACGTGCCGTTTTTTGGCGATTGACGGCCCGCACGAGGCGCGGTTCGCACCTCCACAGGAGTCCTCACGGACCGGTAAAACGCCCGACGAAACGTGGGTCGAGTTGAAAATGCGCGACGTGCCGAGCGTCGAAATGGCTGCGCCGGACACCTATATTTTGAACACCGGCTCGCCGCACTTTGTCCGGTTTGTGCCCGATTTGGCGGCGTTCGACATCGTGCGGGAAGGCCGCGCGGTGCGCTATTCCGAGCGTTTCCGGGCGGAGGGCATCAATGTCAACCTCGCCGCCGCGCTCGAAAACGGCATCCAAATGCAGACCTACGAACGCGGCGTGGAGGACGAAACGCTCTCCTGTGGCACAGGCGTGACGGCTGCCGCGCTCGCCCATTTTTTGCACACGCGCCAGTCGCCGGGCAGCCTCGAAATCCCGGTAAAAACGCGGGGCGGCAACCTCGCCGTGCGCTTCACCGCCGATGCAAACGGCTCATTTTCAGACGTTTGGCTGTGCGGGCCAGCGGTGCGGGTGTTTGAAGGAATCATCTGATGCGGGCTTCCATGATGTCTTTTTAGGTTATGAAAAAACAGCAACTCGTCCTCCTTTTTTGTGTGTTTGCCCAAGTGCTGGCCGCCCAATCACTGGACAGCCTGATGCGACAAATCCGCGAATGGCCCGCCGAGCCTGCCGACAAGGTCGCTGCCGCACGGGGCCAGCTCCGCGAGGCATTTGCAAGCGACGATATCGGGCTGGCAAATGCTTGGCTTGGCTTCCTGCAAACCGAACTTGAATCCGACACGCAGGCCGCGACGCTCTTCGACGAGCGGTGGCTGCTCTATTATTGGACGGAAAACTTTGCCATGCTTTTCGCCGAGGTGGCCGAGTACGACTCGCTTTTCAAGCGCAGGTATATGTTTCAGTTGCCGCCGCCGGAGGACGATTTGTTCGGCATCGTTGACCGCACATCGTTCGAGCGGCGGTTCGAGTTGTACGCGGCGGTGCAGCGCGGCTTTTTGTCGGCGGAAGAAAAAGCGTTCGCGGTCTTGCTGCTCGATTACCTGCTGCGGGCCGATGCGACCGACGCTGGCCGCCGCGAACAGGACGAAAAAGCCGCCACTTTTTTCAAAAAATACCCGGATTCGCGCTTCCGAAAATACACCTACCAGCACATTTACAACGGGCTTGCGCCGTCCAAGCATGGTTTCATGGGCGATTTGATGCTGCTGAACGGCAGGCACGACGGCGCGATGGGCATCAATTTCAAGCCGTTCTGGGGCATCGGCGCGAGCTTCGGCTACTGGCAAAAACGCATGAGCGGCGCGTTGCGGGTGCAGGTCGGCGGGCAGGAGGTGCGCCGCGAGTTTTCGGACGGCAGTTACATCGTCTCGCCCGATTCGTCGGCGACGGTCGTGGACGTGGGCATCGAAACAGGCTTCGATTTGGTGGACACCCGGCAGTTCCGCATCACACCGCTCGTAGGCGCGGGCGTGTCGTTCCTGCGCGTGGGCAGCACCTCTTCCGTCCCGGATGCGGAGACCGCATCGTTGAGTTTCAACTCGTTCCATTGGCAGGCGTGCCTCCAAATTGACCGGAAAATCCGCCACGCGCCCGCCGCGTCGGGGCGCATCGGCTGGACGGCGGTGCGCTTCCGGGCGGGCTACAAGCACCTCAATTTTGCCGACGATACGCCCGACCTCGGCGGCTCGCAAATCTTCGTCAGCCTCGGGGTGTCGTTTTTTGGCCGCCCGGCGGTGAAGCAGAAATTGTAGTTTCACGCCCCTCAACTCCTCGTTCAAGCAATTTTTGGGCGGCCAGAAGATTTGCGATGTCGCTATCTTTTGGCCGCTCGAATTTTTGATTGGCAGAATGCCGATTCTATTCGAGCCTGATTTTCAAGGAGTTCAGGCTGTCTCGATTGGTGGGGAAGGACCGTTCGAGGCGTTTGTTGGAGCCGTACCGGATGCGGGCGAGCAAGGTTTCTTCCGGCAGGGATTTGACCGTGAAAGTGCGGGCCGCGCCCGGTGCCAATGTGTCGGATAGGTTTTGGCCGTCCAAATAATACTTGCTTTGGGTAAAGAATGGCCCGTTTTCGTCGGAAGGCGGGGTGTAAAAAACCTCGAAATAGTCAAGCGGAAGTGCTTGCGCGGTGGGGTTCTCGATGGTCAAACGGAGTTTGGAAAATGGTTTGAGCCGCACGTCGTAAGCCCACTCGCACCCTTTTCGGAGGTTGAAATTGAGAAGGTCGGGATATGAAGCATCATTTTTGACCACGCACTCATAGCCCAACAAATAAGAAGTATCGTGCCGGAATCGGCAACGCAACGCTCCGTTGGAATCGGTGCCGACGGCGAACATCGTATCATAACTCACCCAAAGGCTCAAAGTAGGTTTTTCCAAGACAAACATTTGACTTCCTTCGATGGCTTGCCCAGAGTAAAAATCGCGGAGCGTGAGCATCACTGAAGTCGAGTCAGATTGGCAAGGGCTGGTTAAATCCCAGTTGCTCAAATCAATCTTGAGGCAGGCAGACAAAGCGAACGTGAGAAGAGCGACTACCAATAGATTTTTCATAAGCCATTTTTTCGCCAAAATTATGGGACGGCTACGGCGGTTTTTTAATGAATTTTGCCATAAACAGATTTTGTTTTATCCCAACCAAAGATGCTTTCATGCAGTTGGTATCTGGTAAAACCACCCATTCGTCCCCCGCTAACCGCCTGTTCCTCGAAAGCCAGTAACCTTCTTGCGCCGGATTTCGTCAATTTCACACACCTTCGAGCAAAATCAACGAATCACCATATCCACAAATCAACAACGAATGCAACTGACCATCCGCAACTTGTCCAAAACCTACCCCAACGGCGTGCGTGCCCTGCACGATGTTTCGCTCGACATCCCGACCGGGATGTACGGCCTGCTTGGCCCGAACGGCGCGGGCAAATCCACGCTCATGCGCACGCTTGCCACGTTGCAGGAAGCAGACAGCGGCACGGCCACGCTCGGCGATATTGACGTGCTGCGCGACAAGGACGCGGTGCGCCGTGTGCTGGGCTATTTGCCGCAAGAATTCGGTATCTACCCGCGCATTTCGGCGGTGGAAATGCTCGACCACCTCGCCACGTTGAAAGGCATCGTCGGCAGCCAGCGCAAGGAAATCGTCAACGCCCTGTTGCAGCGCGTCAACCTCTGGGAACACCGCAAAAAGGCCGTGTCCTCGTATTCCGGTGGGATGCGCCAACGCTTCGGCATCGCGCAGGCACTCATCGGCGACCCGAAACTCATCATCGTGGACGAACCCACCGCTGGCCTCGACCCCGGCGAGCGCAACCGTTTTTACAACCTGCTTTCCGAAATCGGCGAAAACGTCATCGTCATCCTTTCGACGCACATCGTCGAGGACGTGCGCGAACTGTGCTCGAACATGGCCATCATCAATCGCGGCGAAGTGCAGTACGCCGGCACGCCCGATGCCGCGTTGCAATCGTTGGCCGGAAAAGTGTGGGAAAAAGCCATCGCCAAGCCCGAAATCGAGGAGTACCAATCGCGGTTCCGGGTCATTTCCAGCAAACTCGTGGCCGGCAAGCCCATCATCCACATCCTCAGCGACGACGACCCCGGCACGGGTTTCCGGGCTTCGGAGGCGAACTTGGAAGATGTGTTTTTCTCGAAAATCATGGCCGCATAACCCTCAAAACAACCAACTCATGTTCAGCACATTCTTAAAATTTGAAATCAAAAACTGGCTGCGCGCGCCGATGCCCTGGATTTTCATGCTGGTCTTCGGCTTGCTCACATTCGGGGCAATCGCTTCTGACGACCTGAGCATCGGCGGCAGCTACGGCAACGTCTGGAAAAACGCGCCGTATGTGGCCGGGCAGTGGTACGCCACGTTCTCAATCCTCTCGCTGCTGCTCGTCACCGCGTTCTTGAACTCGGCGGCTGTGCGCGATTTCGAGAATAACACAGCGCAAATCATTTTTGCCAGCCCCGTAGGGAAGGCGGGCTACTATTTCGGCCATTTTTTCGGTGCCCTGCTCATCGCCTTGATTCCGATGGCGGGCGTGTCGCTGGGGATGTGGGCTGGTGTGGCCTGCAACGGCATTTTTGAATGGGTGCCGCCGGAGCGTGTCGGGCCGTTCGAGCTGGCCGGGCATTTGAACAGTTACCTGATGTTCGTCATCCCGAACATGATTTTCGCGGGCGGCATCCTGTACGCGGTGGCGACCACCACGCGCAGCACGATGTACGCTTTCATCGCCGCCGTCGCGCTGTTGGTCGGGTACATCATCGCGGGCACGTTCACCCGCGACCTCGAAAACGAATGGCTCGCCAATTTGCTCGACCCGTTCGGCGTGCGGGCGTTCAACAACGTGACCAAATACTGGACGGTGGACGACAAAAACCACCTCGCGCTCAGCCCGTTCCATCCTACCATGCTGCTCAACAGGTTGTTGTGGATGGCGGTCGGCGTGGCGGTGCTGGTCGTGGGCTATTTCAAGTTCGATTTTGCGGAGAAAAAACAGGGCGGCAAAAAAGCCAAATCCGCCCCGGCGGACGACGACGCGGTTGCCCTGCGCCAGCTTGGCACGTTGCCCAAGGCCACGCCTGCCACTGGCACCAGCACGACGCTCGCCCAACTGTGGAGCCAACTGAAAACCGAGTTTTTCGGCACCGTGAAAAGCACGCCGTTCATCCTGCTCACGTTCATCGGGCTGCTCAATTTGTACGGCAATATGCGCGGCGCGACGCGCAGCTACGGCACCACCAACCTCCCGGTGACTTACGACATGGTGGACGTGGTGCGCGGCGGTTTTTACCTGTTCACCATCGCTATTTTGGCCTATTTCACGGGCGCATTGGTTTGGAAAGAACGCACCTCGAAGGTCAACGAAATCTACGACGCACTGCCGACCAAAAACTGGACAAGTTTTGCGGCCAAATACCTGACCGTCGTGGGCGTGTTGTTTTTGCTCAATTGCGCGGCCATCGGCATGGCAATGGCCGGGCAGGCCGCCAACGGGTATTTCCGGTTCGAGCTGGGCGTGTATGTGCAGGAATTGCTGGTGCTGGATTTGCTCAATTTCGCTTGCATGGCCGCGCTTTTCATGCTCGTCCAGACGCTCGTGCCGAACATGTACCTCGGCTTTTTCGTGAACATCGTGCTGCTGGCAGTCAATGCCTTTGTGTGGGGCACGATTGATGTTTCGAGCAACATGGTGTCGTTCGCCAGCGCACCGAGCTACACGTTTTCGGATTTTTACGGCATCGCGCCGTACCTGAGCGGACTGTTTTGGTTCAAAAGTTACTGGCTGCTGTTTTGCCTGTTGCTGGCCATCGGCACGGTGTGCCTGTGGGTGCGTGGCAAAGAAACCGGCTGGCTCGACCGCCTGAAAACCGCCCGTGCCGAGTGGAAAAACTACCGCTTGGTGGGCATCGGCGCACTCGTGGCTTGGGTCGTGACCGCTGGGTTTGTGTTTTACAACACGAAGGTTTTGAACGAAAACAAGGGCACCAACGCGCAGGAAAAAGCCCAAGCCCGATACGAAACGACGTACAAAAAATACGAGGGCATGGCCCAGCCACGCATCTACGACGTGAAATACGACATCCAGCTCTTCCCCGAAAAACGCCGCGTGGAAGCCAACATCCAATATTGGGTGCGAAACAAACACACGCAGCCGCTCGACACGCTCTTCCTGCTCAGGCCGTCGTGCATGGATTTCACGCTGGAAAACAACGGGCGGCTCACGCAAATCCACGACGACGCGGAGCTGTTCATCCGTTTTTACAAAATCGAACCCGCGCTCGCGCCGGGCGATTCGATGCGGCTGAATTTCAAGACGGTGTACGAGCCAAAGGGCTTTGAAAACGAGCTGACGAAAATCGAGTTCGCGCAGAACGGCACGTTTTTCAACAACGGCGACATCGCGCCCACGTTCGGCTACCACGAGGGCGGCGAACTTTCGGACAAAAACAAACGCCGCGACTATCACCTCCCGGAAAAATCGCGGATGCCTGCGCTCGACACCGCGAACCTCGCCGCCCGCAGCAACCAATACCTCAACATTGACGCGGATTGGGTGACGGTGGAGACCAAAATCAGCACGTCGGGCGACCAGACGGCCATCGCGCCCGGCTCGCTGCGGCGGCAATGGCAGGAGGGTGGCCGCAACTTTTTCGAGTACAAACTCGACCACAAGGCATGGAATTTTTACTCCTTCATGTCGGCCAAATACGAGGTGGCGCGGCGCGAATGGAACGGCATCCAACTCGAAGTGTATTACCACCACGAGCACCCCGAAAACGTGGAGCGGATGCTGAAATCCATGCAAAAATCGCTGGAATACTACACCGCCAACTTCGGCCCCTACTACCACAAGCAGTGCCGCATCATCGAGTTTCCGCGCCATGCGTCGTTCGCGCAGGCCTTCCCCGGCACGATGCCGTACTCGGAGGGCATCGGGTTCATCGAGAATTTTCAGGCCGAAAAGGACGACATTGACATGGTGTTTTACGTCGTGGCGCACGAGATGGGGCACCAATATTGGGCGCACCAAGAATGCGGGGCGATGATGCAAGGCTCCGAAATGACGACCGAGACCTTCGCCCAATACTCCGCGCTCATGGTCATGGAAAAGGAGTACGGACGCGACATCATGCGGAAGTTTTTGGAATACGAAATGGACCGTTACCTGCGCGGGCGCAGCAGCGAGCGCGAAAAGGAACTGCCCATCGGCAAATGCGAGCGGCAGGGCTACATCCACTATCAAAAAGGCTCGGTAGTGATGTACTATCTGAAAGAGATGCTCGGCGAGGCGCAGGTGAACACGGCTTTGCGGGCGTTTTTGGAGCGGTTCAAGTACAAAGAGCCGCCGTACCCGACCAGCGCGCACGTCATCGAGGAGTTCGAGAAACAAACGCCCGACTCACTTAAATACATCATCCAAGACCTGTTTTGGGACATCACCCTGTTCGAGAACCGCATGAAAGAGGCATCGGTCAAAGACCTCGGCAACGGCCAATGGGAAGTGACCATCCAGACCGAAAGCCGCAAATTGAAGGCCGACGAACTGGGCAAAGAGCAGGAGGTGCCCGTGAACGACTGGATGGAAATCGGCGCGTTTGCCAAGCCCGAAGGCGATAAAAAATACGGCAAAACACTCCATCGCCAGCGGGTGAAAATCACGCAGCGCGACAACACGTTCACTTTCAAAGTCTCTGAAAAGCCCGAAAAAGCGGGTATTGACCCGTTCAGTTTGCTCGTGGATAGGGAGCCGAAGGACAATGTGAAGAAGATGTAAGTTTGCTGCGGACACGACGCTTCCCGGAAAGTGGAACTTTCGGGAAGCGTCTTTGGGCATTCAAAAACAGCGTTTCATGCAGGTAGAAGAATTCAAAGCCAAGTTGCAAGCCGTTGAAAAACAAGGTTTTGTCGTGTCAAAAAGGCGTGGCAACACGGGCATCGGCTACACGCTCGAAACCCTTTTGGGCATTGGGGAAAACAACATCACACTGCCCGACTTGGGCGAAATCGAACTTAAATCGAAGCGGAAAAATGTCTCGACGTTCGTGACCATGTTCACGTTCAACAGTGGGGCGTGGAAAATCAGCCAAGCCGAGACCATCGCCCGATACGGCTATGACGACAAAAAATCGAGGCGCGCACTCAAATGCTTTGTCAGCGTGTCGCCCAACGCGCAAGGCTTGTTTCTGAAAGCAGAGGCCGAATCACTCAAATTGTTTCATACAGATGGCACGTTAATCGCCGAGTGGCTTGCCGACGCTTTGGCGGAATATTTTTCACGGAAACTACCATCCATGATTTTAGTGCTTGCCGACACGAGGCTGAATTCGGATGGAAAAGAAGAATTTTATTACAACGAAGCGTATTTACTATCAGAACCAAGTGCCGATGGATTGTTGAGTCTTATCGAAAAACGGCTGCTCATGGTTGATTTACGGATGCACTTGAATCCAAACGGTAGCGTCCGAAACAGAGGCACTGCATTCCGCATGGATGAGAAAAACCTGACCCAATGTTTCACCCAAAAAGAAAAACTTCTATGAAAAAGTACACAGACAATTCATGGGATTTCCGAACGGCCAACACCAAAACTTTCACGCATTGTTTTCACAATTATCCGGCCATGATGATTCCGCAGATAGCCGGGCGACTGCTGGATTTGTATGGAAAAGTCGGCGACACGTTGTTCGATCCATATTGTGGCACGGGCACGTCTATCGTGGAAGCTAACCTCCGGTCAATCAACGGAATTGGAACTGATATAAACCCACTGGCTCGGCTCATCACAAAATCAAAGTCAACACCAATTTCTATGCAAGTGTTGGATTTGTTCCTGCGTGATTTCAACGACTATATTTTTCAGTTCAAGTTTGGAGTGAACAATCCTGAGTTTGAGGTGCCCGATTTTCCCAATATTGACTTTTGGTTCACGCCAGAGGTTAAGTTTCATCTGGCTGTGATAAAAAAATACATTGATAGAATAGAGAACGAGGACGTTGCCAACTTTTTTCGGGTGGCGTTCAGCGAAACCATCCGGGAGGCATCCTTGACCCGGAACAGTGAGTTCAAACTGTTTCGGATGACGGCGGAGCAGATGCAGAGATTCGCCCCCGATGTCTTCGCGTTGTTTGAGCGAAAATTGATTCGCAACAGGAATGGATTGAAAGAATTTGTCGAAAATATCAAATCGAAAGCCGGGAATAGAATCTGTGATTTCAATACAATATATGGAGTCCCAGAACAATTGATTGCAAAAGATAGTATTGACTTGGTGGTGACTTCGCCGCCTTATGGAGACAGCCGGACAACGGTGGCCTATGGGCAATTTTCAAGGCTTTCAAATCAATGGCTCGGTATTGAAAATGCTGCCCAAATTGACAACAATTTGATGGGGGGTAAGCGAGCAACCCGATATAAAAAATTCGACGTTCAAGAACTTGACCAACAGATTGAGCAGGTTGGAAACGAAGACGAAAAGCGCGGCTTAGATGTGGTCAGTTTTTATGACGATTATGCTGTTTCAATAGCAAACGTGGCGAAAACAGTAA
>JBKBIC010000158.1:0-11259 GCA_046299435.1 Saprospiraceae bacterium | reverse complement strand
GAGGCAGGTTGAATGAGTCCATCGAGACGGCCCTGCAATGGATAACCGAGTTGGAGGCGTTCGCACGCGACCATAAACTCGAAGTGGAGACCATCGTGGCGCACCATTATGCGATGTTCGAGGCGCATGGCCTGAAAAAAATCCCGAACGAAAGGTTGTACGCGGAGGCCCTGAATACTTATGAACGCATGGAGACCGTCGGCTTTGAGGAGTTCAGGCCCTACAATGTGGTCGGCCTTTTGTGGCATCTGGGCCAGTTCATGTACAAGCTGGGCGATTTGGAGCGGATGCACAAATACCTCCATGCCGCCGAGCCGTTCCTCGCTTACACCGAGCGCGATCACCTGCATACCATCCTCGTACTCAACCACTTGCAGACATATCACCAGAAAAAGAAGGAGTATGCAAAAGCCATCGAGTACGCCCAGAAAATCCTGAATTTCAGCCGCGAACTTCATCCAAACGACCCTTCCATCCAGCGGCGGCTGCGTTTTTGGGAAGGGCTTTCGCTGCTCGACATTGCCAGCATGCGCGTCGAGCAGGGCTACCTGAGCGAGGGCGAGCGTTACGCCGACGAAGGGTACAGGCTGAGCGTCGCCGACCACACCAACCAAGCACTCGAAGGTGTGCGCGGCGAGTACGATGCCTTGCAGGTGCTGCTAACCGTCAAATTAAAAACCGGGAAATTGGACGAAGCCGACGCGCTCATCCGTCGTGCCGAAGTCCTCCAAAAAACACTGAACACCGACCCGAACCTCGAAAACTATTACTTCGCTCCCCTGAAATTTTACAACAACTGCGCCCAATACCACGCGCTGCGCGGCGACGCGGTTTCGGCCCTGCGCTTCACCAACCTCGCCCGCGCGTTGCAGGACAGCCTTGGCCGCCGCAACGATGCCCGCAAATACGAGCAAATCCAGCAACGCCACGAGGCGGAGAAATATACCACCAAACTCCGCATGGTCGAGCAGGAAAAACAGATGCAGACCCTGCTCCGCAACGCCGCTTTGCTCATCCTGCTGCTGACGCTCGCGCTCGCGTGGGTCAACTACCGCCGCCTGCAAGCCAAACGCCAACAAGCACTGACCGAGCTGGAAGCAGCCAAACGCGAGATCGAAAACTCCGCCCACGCCTTCCGCGAAAAATCCGAGATAGCCGAAAACCTCCGGCTCGAAATGGAGAGCCTCGCCAGCCGGGGCGAGCGCAGCCAAATTTTAACCAATTTCGCGCTCAACGGTACGACCTCCAACTGGACAACGCCCGGTGGCGTGACGACAGGCACGAGTTGCTCAGCCCTCGTCCCGGTCGCTTTTTCGGCTTGCCCGACAGGCGAAACGGTCAATACCGTCACCGGCACCTGCGCCGCCCCTGCCTCGTACGCCGCGACCGCAAATGCCGACATCAACTACTTGTTCACGGGCGCGACAACGGGCAGCGGTGCCGGCACGGGCAGCGGCAGCACGTTCAATCGCGGCACGACGACGGTGACTTTGACCGCCACGAATGCTTGCGCCTCGACGGCAACTTGCCAATTCTCGGTGCAAGTCTCGGACGCGGAGGCCCCCGCCATCACTTGCCCCGCAACGGCCAACCTCAACACCAACAACAACCTTTGCACCAGCACAGCCAGCATCGGCACGGCTTCGGCGACCGACAACTGCACGATTACACTGAACAACGCCCTGCATTTTGACGGCGGGAACGACTACGCCGCCGCGACCGTGCCGGGCACTTTCCTCGGCTCGAACCCGCTGACCATCGAGTTTTGGGCAAAAAACAACTCGGCTTTTGCTTTCCCGATGGATTTGGGCTTTACTTGGCAGGTACAGTTTGGCAACGGCACTTTTTACCTGAGCGGCTTTGGTCTCGGCGCGTTCAACACAGGCGCGACGGTCAGCAACAGCGGCACGGTTTGGGAACATTTTGCCCTGACTTACGACGGCGCGGGAACTTGGAAGGCGTACAAAAACGGCCTGCCCACCCCAACCCCCAGCTGCACGATGGCCGTTTGCTTCAACAATTACAGCTCGACATTGACCAACCCAACGCTGCGGATGGGCACTGGCAACAACAACTATTTTTACGCAGGCGGGCTGGACGAGGCAACAACACCAGCATCACCGCCGCCACCGCGACGACCGGCAACAACGCGCCGCTCAACAATTTAAACCTGAACGGCGCGACCTCCAACTCTCGGCCACCGACGCGGTGGGCAACACTTCGACCGTGACCTGCTCGTTCACCGTGACCGTCAACGACAACGAGAAACCGGGCATCACTTGCGCCGACGACGTGACCATCAACACCACGACGGGGCTTTGCACAGGCACGACGACGCTGACAAATCCGACGGTGACGGACAATTGCCCGCTGAGCCTTGCCGGAAACGCCCTGAATTTTGACGGAACCAACGATTATGTAACCATTCCGAATGAATCGAACTTTGATTTTACCAATACCATGACCGTCGAGGTCTGGACGAAACTCAACCCATCGAGTACCAGCTTCCTTACGCTTATCAGCAAAGGCGATGATTCTTGGCGGCTCCACTGCTTTCCGAACCAGAACAAGATTCAGTTTGGCACATCAGGATTATCCAATACCGGCTTGTCTTCTACCACGTCCGTCAGTGAGGGAAATTGGCACCACATAGCGGCAGTTTTCACGGGCACACAAAAGTTGATTTACATAGATGGAAACCTTGACGCCAGTACAAGCGTAACGGGGACTATCGGCAATTCAGCCTATCAAGTCGCATTTGGAGAAAACTTGCAACTCACGGGTCGCTATTACAATGGTTCGCTGGACGAGGTCAGGATTTGGAGTACGGCACGCACGCAAGCCCAAATACAAGCCAACATGAACTTGGAACTGTCCACAGGGCCTCACCGCCTCGCCGTCGGTGCAATGCTCGCCCAACCCCTTCCGCGACGAATTGACGGTTGAAATCGGCACATCTGGCATCTCCAATCTGGCATCTGAAATCCAAGTCATGGACGCGACGGGCCGCTTGGCGATGCGCGTGGAACTGCCCGCCGGGCAGAGCCGCCTCACGCTGCGGACGGACGAGCTCCGCGCCGGGACATACTTCGTGCAGGTCTCCTCGGAGGCGGGCGTGCAGGTCGTCCCGGTGGTGCTGGTGCGCTGAGCGGGCAAAAAATGGAAACATTTTGTTCGGCCTTCCGAGGCTGGACGGCCGCAGGGGCGGCGGGGCAGTGTCCCCGCCGCCCCCTTTTTTTCGCCCCGGCGGGCGCGCAAAAAAGGGGCTGGGCGGTCGGCTTGGCGCGGCGGGGCTTTTGTTGGCCGGGCGGCCCGGCGCACCGAAAAAATTGCCGGGCACCGGGAGGGCCATTTTTGACCCCCTCGAAAACAGCCCAAAAACGCCCCGTTTTCACCGGTTTTCGAGGGGTCGCCTGAAAATGTCCACACTTTTGTCCCGCCCCTTTCTTTGGTTGTCCGCGATTTTTTGTATTACCATTACGCCCGGAAACGGCACGAGGCTCGCGCCGCCAACAACACCGCCGCAAAAATTACCAAGACAAGCCCTGCCGGACGCTCGAAGATAGAAGTGAGAGATGTTCGGCGGGGACTTTTTTCATCTCCCACTTTTTCACAGTTTTTCGACATGAAAAATTTTACGTTCCTGCACAGGACACCCTTGGGCGAAACGCCCCCCAACCCCGCTAACCTCCTCCACCGGATTTTGGCAAAAATCCTCTTCACGGCTTTGCTCCTGCTCTGCTGCGCCCCCTCGGGCGACCTGCTCGCCCAGACCAAACTCTGGGGCTTGACCTCCGCCGGTGGCGAGGGCGGCGGGGCCATCATCAGCCAGAACACCGACGGCTCGGATTTCGAGGCCGTCGCTTTTCCCTTTGTGGCGGGAAAATACCCCGGATACGGTCATTTGCTTGCCGCCTCAAACGGCAAAATGTACGGGATGACAGCCATGGGCGGCCTCAACGACAAGGGTGTGCTGTTCGAATACGACCCTGCCGCCGATACCTACTTGGCCTTGCACCATTTTGCCCCCGCCACCGACGGCGGAAGACCCTTCGGCAGCCTGATTGAATCGGGCGGCAAGTTTTACGGGATGACCAGTGAGGGCGGCAGCAACAATCGCGGCACGCTGTTCGAGTTCAACCCGACGGGCAATGTCTTCACCGTGCTGCGGCATTTTTCCTTCGCCACCGACGGCGGCTTTCCACGCGGCAGCCTGCTCGAATCGGGCGGCAAGTTTTACGGGATGACCTATCAGGGCGGCAGCAATGGTGTCGGCACGCTGTTCGAGTTCAACCCGACGGGCAATGTCTTCACCGTGCTGTGGCATTTTGATGCCGACACCGACGGTGCCTCTCCCTTCGGCAGCCTGATTGCATCGGGCGGCAAGTTTTACGGGATGACCAATTACGGCGGCAGCAATGGTGGCGGCACGCTGTTCGAGTTCAACCCGACGGGCAATGTCTTCACCGTGCTGCGGCATTTTGACGCCGACACCGACGGCGACTTTCCCTACGGCAGCCTGATTGCATCGGGCGGCAAGTTTTACGGGATGACCAGTTCGGGCGGCAGCAATGGTGTCGGCACGCTGTTCGAGTTCAACCCGACGGGCAATGTTTTCACCGTGCTGCGGCATTTTGACGCCGCCCCCGACGGCGGCTCTCCCTTCGGCAGCCTGCTTGAATCGGGCGGCAAGTTTTACGGGATGACCAGTTATGCTGGCGGCAACGGTGTCGGCACGCTGTTCGATTTCAACCCGACGGGCAATGTCTTCACCGTGCTGCGTCATTTTGACGCCGCCACCGACGGCGGCTTTCCCTACGGCAGCCTGCTTGAATCGGGCGGCAAGTTTTACGGGATGACCAGTTATGCTGGCGGCAACGGTGTCGGCACGCTGTTCGAATTCAACCCGACGGGCAATGTCTTCACCGTGCTGCGACATTTTGACGCCGCCACCGACGGCGGCTTTCCCTACGGCAGCCTGCTTGAATCGGGCGGCAAGTTTTACGGGATGACCAGTTATGCTGGCGGCAACGGTGTCGGCGCGCTGTTCGAGTTCAACCCAACGGGCAATGTCTTCACCGTGAAGCGGCATTTTGGTTCCGCCCCCGACGGCGGCTCTCCCCTCGGCAGCATGATTGCATCGGGCGGCAAGTTTTACGGGATGACCAATTCGGGCGGCGACAATGGTGCCGGCACACTGTTCGAGTTCAACCCGATGGGCAATGTCTTCACCGTGCTGTGGCATTTTAACTATGGCACCGACGGTGCCTCTCCCGGCGGCAGCCTGCTTGCATCGGGCGGCAAGTTTTACGGGATGACCAGTTCGGGCGGCGGCAATGACGCCGGCACACTGTTCGAGTTCAACCCGACGGGCAATGTCTTTACCGTGCTGCGGCATTTTGCCTACGCCACCGGCGGCTATCCCCAAGGCAGCCTGCTTGAATCGGGCGGCAAGTTTTACGGGATGGCCGGTGTGGGCGGCAGCAATGGTGGCGGCATACTGTTCGAGTTCAACCCGGCGGGCAATGTGTTTACCGTGCTGAAAAACTTAAGCTCCTCCACCGACGGCGGCTCTCCCAAAGGCAGCCTGATTGAATCGGGCGGCAAGTTTTACGGGATGACCGGTTCGGGCGGCAACAACAGTGTCGGCACGCTGTTCGAATTCAACCCGACGGGTAATGTCTTCAACGTGCTGCGGCATTTTGCCTTGGCCACCGACGGCGGCTATCCCAGCGGTAGCCTGCTTGAATCGGGCGGCAAGTTTTACGGGATGACCAATTCGGGCGGCAGCAATGACGCCGGCACAGTGTTCGAGTTCAACCCGACGGGCAATGTCTTCACCGTGCTGAAACACCTCGGCGGCGCCGATGGGGCCAGGCCATATGGGGATCTCATCGCGGCGGCTACCCCCACCGAAATCTGCAACGGCCTCGACGACGATGGCAACGGCACCATTGACGACGTGGCCGTCACCTGCACCCCCGGAACCCGCACCTGGACAGGTGCGGTCAGCACCGACTGGAACACCGCCTGCAACTGGGACCCCGCCTGTGTGCCCACCGCCGATGACGATGTCGTCATCAACGACGTGACGACCAACGACCCGACCATCACGGCGGGCACGGCGGCACTCGCCAAATCGGTCGCCGTGAACACGGGCGGCGTGCTGACCATTGCCGCCACGGGGTCATTGACGATTGACGGCTATGCTAATTTCGGGCCCAGCGACTTCCCCGCCGCCCTCGGAAACGACGGCACGGTGACGAACAACGGCACCATCACCATCGGCGCGAACGACAACCCGGGGTTGTTCTATGGCATTTACAACCGGGCCACCTTCAACAACAGCACCGTCGGGCAAATCCACATTGACCGCCCGGAAGAAGCGGGGATTTTAAACGAAGGCGGCACCTTCACCAACACGGCCACCATCACCATCGGGGCCAATTATCTTGTTGGATATTTCGGCATTGATAATAACTCCGGCACCTTCAACAACACGGGCGGGGAAATCAACATTGACCGCTCGCTTGCTTCGGGAATTTTAAACGAATCCGGCACCTTCAACAACACAGGCACCGTCTTCATCGGCACGATTGTGGGTACGGGAGAATATGGTCTATCGAACCACGCCACCTTCAACAACACGGGCGGGGAAATCAACATTGACAAATCACTAAGCACCGAACTTTACAACGAGGCCGACGCCACGTTCACCAACGCCGCAACCATCAACATCGGCCAGTTTGGGAACTTCGGCGCCAATGGCATACGGAACCTCGGCACCTTCGAGAACAACACGG
The DNA here is from genome assembly GCA_046299435.1 of Saprospiraceae bacterium. Classification (GTDB taxonomy): domain Bacteria; phylum Bacteroidota; class Bacteroidia; order Chitinophagales; family Saprospiraceae; genus M3007. The sequence goes on along the minus strand of JBKBIC010000158.1, from coordinate 4,456 downwards.
GCGGGCAAATCAATATTGACGGCACGACCGGCGACGGGCTTATCAATGAGAACGCTGCCATGTTCACCAATGCAGCCACCCTCACCATCGGCGCAGTTATAGATGCGGGAGATTTTGGCATACGGAATTTCGGCACCTTCGAGAACAACGCGAACGGGCAAATCAAGATTGACCGCTTGGCTCAGGCTGGGCTTATCAACTACAACTCGTTCTCCAACGCAGCGACCATCAACATCGGCGCGATTCCAGGCACGACTGTGGGAGCTATTGCCTTGGAGAACCATGCCTCCTTCACCAACACGGGCGGGCAAATCAGCATTGACCGCTCCACCTACACCGGGCTTTTGAACAGTGTCAGTGGCACCTTTGACAACGCAGCCGCCATCACCATCGGCGCAAATGATGTCGTGGGGGATTATGGTTTGGAGAACCAAGGCTCCTTCGAGAACAACACGGGCGGGCAAATCAACATTGACTTCTCGACGGTCAGTGGGCTTGTGAACGGCGGTGCATCTACCATGTTCGCCAACGCAGCGACCATCAACATCGGCGCGAACGTAAGCGTGGGGGATTATGGCATTTTAAACCTCGACCAAGCCACCCTCCTCAACAACGCCTGCGGCCAAATCTCCATGACCGCGCCGCTCAACAACACCGCGACCATCACCAACGCGGGTCTGTTTACGGTAAATACCGCTTCGGCGCACACCAACAGCGGGACGCTGACCAACGACGGCATCATCGCCTACCCGGAGGGCAACCCGATTTCCGGCGCGACGAACAACAAAATCGTCGCCCAGCCCAAAAGCGGCGAATGTGCCATTCCCAACATCCTCACCCTGGGCAGCACGACGGGCTTCACCATCGGCAGCACTTGGTACCTGGACGCCAACCTGACCGGGCAAGCAGGCACCTACGACCAAGCCACCAACACCTTCACCAACACGCACCTGCTGGCAGACACGGAGACGACCGTCTATTTTTCGGCGACCGACAACACGGGCAGCTGCGCCCGCACGGTCTCCATAAAAATCACCGCCAGCGGCGCAGCCACCACCGAAACCTGCAACAACCTCGACGACGACTGCGACGGCATCATTGACGACGTGGACGTCTCTTGCAGCACCGGTACCCGCTCCTGGACCGGCGCCGTCGGCACCGACTGGAACACCCCCTGCAACTGGTCGCCTGCCTGTGTGCCCACCGCCGACGACGATGTCATCATCGCCAACGCGAGCGACTACCCGACCATCGCGGCGGCGGCAGTCGCCAAATCGGTCGTCGTGCACGCGGGCGCGGTTTTGACCGTCGCGGCCAGCGGCTCGCTGACGGTCAATGGCTCGACGGGTTTTTCGGGCAGCACCACTGCTTTTGGAAACTCCGGCACGGTACACAACTGGGGCACCCTCACCATCGGCTCGACCACGAGCGCGGGGGATGTAGGCATTCGCAACAACAACCTCTTCAACAACTACACGGACGGGCAAATCCACATTGACCGCTCGACCTACAGCGGGATTTTCATGGGCAACGGCAGCGCGTTCAACAACTCGGGCAGCATCGCCATCGGGGCGAACGCGAGCGTGGGCGCGACTGGCATTTTTACATCCACCAATGACTCTGAAGTTGGGGCAATCTTCAACAACAACACGGGCGGGCAAATCAGCATTGACAATTGCTCCAGTAGAGGGATTTATTTGCATACTGGAGAGGAAATTAGCAGTCTTCCTGAATTCAACAACTCGGGCAGCATCACCATCGCAGCGAACGCGAGCGTGGGATATGGCATTCAAATCTCCGATCTATACGTTTGGGGTCTCAATTTCAACAACAACGCTTGCGGCGTGATTACGATGAACGCGCCTTTTTATAATCTCTATGCCACTTTCACCAACAACGGGCTTTTCATCGTCAATACGGCTGCGGCGCACAATAATGCCGGCAGCATCATCAACAACGGCATCATCGCCTACCCGCAGGGCAACCCCATCCCGAACGTCACGAACAACGAAATCGTCGCCGCGCCCAACACGGGCGGCAACTGCGTGCTCGGTTTGGGCAGCACGGTGGATTTCAGCATCGGCACGACTTGGTACCTGAACCCGAACCTGACGGGCGTGGCGGGGACTTACAATCAAGCGAGCAATTTTTTCGACATGGCCAACGTACCCGCGAACACGCCGACGACGGTCTATTTTTCGGTGACGGACAATGCGGGCGGCTGCGCGCGCACCGTTTCGATGGTGCTCACCAACAGCGCGATTGATTGCTCGCCCGGCACCCGCACTTGGACGGGCGAGATGAGCAGCGACTGGACGAACGTCTGCAACTGGTCGCCGCGCTGTGTGCCGACGGCTGACGATGATGTCGTCATCGCCGACGTGCCGAACGACCCAATCATCGGGGCGGGCACGGCGGCGGTCGCCAAATCGGTCGTCGTGAACGCGGGCAGCGGGCTGATCATTGACGCCGAAGGCTCTTTGACGATCCATGGTTCGACTACTATTTCCAGCAATACTTTTGCTCTTTACAACGACGCAGGCGCGGTACTCAACAGCGGTACGATTACCATCGGCTCGACCGCCAGCGCGGGAGATTATGGCATCGGCGTTGCCGGTGACGGCGTCGTTTTCAATTACGCAGAAGGGCAAATCAACATTGACAACACCCAGAGCGCAGGGATTTTAAATTTATATGGCTTCGTGAACACAGGGGCCATCACCGTCGGTGCCAATGCCAGTGTGGGCAATTTTGGTGTTCAAAACAACGGTATGTTCGAGAACAGCGCGGACGGGCAAATCAGCATTGACAACACCACTTCTGTGGGGCTTTTGAACAGTGGTTCATCGGCCACCTTCACCAACACAGCGAGCATCACCGTCGGCGCGAACGCGAGCGTGGGACAGTATGGCTTAAAGAACGAAGGCACCTTCGACAACAACGGCGGAGAAATCAAGATTGACCGCTCGACGGGTGCGGGGCTTATAAACCAAGCGGGCAACTTCACCTACACGGCGACCTTCAACAACGCAGCGAACGTCACTATCGGCGCGAATGAGAGCGTGGGTACTTTTGGCTTGGTCAATGACGGCACCTTCAACAACACCGGCGGGCATATCAAGATTGACCGCTCGTCCGGCGCGAACAGCACGGGGCTTTTCAACACCAACGGCACCTTCACCAACGGAGCGAGCATCACCGTCGGGGCGAACGCAAGCGTGGGGCAGTATGGCCTCTACAACAATAACCGCTTCTACAACAACGCAGGCGGGCATATTGAGATAGACAACGCAACCAAAAGCGGGCTTTATGTGCCAGCCGGTTACAAAATCTTCGAGAATGAAGGCACCATCATCATTGGGGCAAATGCCAGCGTCGGCGAATATGGCCTTTGGAACTATGGCGAGTTCACGAACAAGGTAGGCGGCCATATCGAGATTGATAACTGCACCGAAAGCGGACTTTACAATGAGTATGGCACTGTGGCTCCCAACAGTTTTTTCACCAATGAAGCAACCGTCATCATCGGCGCGAACACGGGTACATACGGTATCGAAAACGAAGCCGAACTCAACAACGAAGCGTGTGGTGTCATCACGCTGAATGCCAATTTTTACAACACCGATGTCTTCACCAACAACGGGCTTTTCACCGTGAACACCACCGCTACCCACACCAACAGCGGAACAGTAACCAACAACGGCATCATCGCCTACCCGCAGGGCAACCCGATTCTGGGTACAGTGGCGAACAACGAAATCATCGCCGCGCCCATCAGCGGGACGGGCAACATCTCGCCCGCCCTCTCGCTCGGCTCGCCGGTGGATTTCAACATCGGCACCACTTGGTTTTTGAACTCAAACCTCACGGGCCAAGCCGGAACGTTCGATCAAGCGACCAACACCTTCGCCGCGACCAATATGCCCAGCGGCGTACCGACGACGGTCTATTTCTCGGTGGAGGACGCAACGGGCGGCTGCTCGCGCACGGCCTCCATCCAAATCACTTGGACAAGTCCCTGCACACCCACCACCGAAGTCTGCGACGGCGTGGACAACGACTGCGACACGGAAATTGACGAAGGCGTTCAGAACCAATACTTTGCGGACGGCGACGGCGACACCTACGGCGACGCGGCGGTCTCCACCATGGCTTGCAGCGCACCCACGGGCTACGTCGCCAACGACGACGACTGCGACGACACCAACGCCAGCATCAAACCCGGCGCGACGGAAATCGCCGGCGACGAAGTGGACCAAAACTGCGACGGCGCAGAACTCTGCTTCACCGACGCGGACGACGACGGGTACCGCCTCGCCACCACCGTGAACTCCTCCGACACGGACTGCGACGATGCCAACGAAGGCCAAACAGCCGACGGTCTCGACTGCGACGACGCCAACGCCAGCATCAAACCCGGCGCGACGGAAATCGCAGGCGACGAAGTTGACCAAAA
>JBKBIC010000157.1:0-11423 GCA_046299435.1 Saprospiraceae bacterium | reverse complement strand
GTGGTCATGGGCATCTCGGTGGCTGCCCCGCTCGTGGCGGCGTTGGTTTATGTGGGCTTGATGGGCGGGCGGCTGGATTTTTTGCCAAAATGATAGCCAGTGGATTGAACACGAAGGAGGGGCGTAGAGGTGCGATTGACCGCATCTCTACGCCCCTCCTCTGTGTTCAATCCAGAAAAATCAAACCTCCATCGCGGCGGGTGTCCCGTTCGGGACGACTTCCTCGAAATTGCCGGTTTGGCGGTTTTTCCTGACCCTGTTCCAGTGAAAATAACGTCCGTTCATCACGACGTACACGCCGGGCGGCAGGATTTGGGCGAAGGCCAATGCGCTGCCGAGGTTGAAAAAACCGTCGGACGAGGTGCCGAATGCATACGGAATCATGGCTCCGGTGAGGACGATGGTCTTACCCTCGATGTTGGCTTCGGCGAGGACGCGGGCAGTCTCGACGATGCGGTCGGTGCCGTGGGTGAGCAAAATGCGGTTGGAAGGCGTGCGGCGGCAGTTGTACACGACGATGGCGCGATCCTCGTCGCGCATTTCGAGCGAGTCCACCATCATCAAGGTTTTGATGTCAATGGGCACTTCGCAGCGGCCGCGTTCGAACATTTCTTTGAGGTGTGTGTCCTTGAAGTAGAGTTCGCCGGTTAGGTAGTTGTACTCCTTGTCGAAGGTGCCTCCCGTGACAAATACCTGAATCATAAGCTGGATAAAGAATAAATGGTTAGTGTTTCTCCGTGCGAGGGCGGTTGCGTGTGTCGTGTTTGGTGTATCGTATTTTAGCCTGTATCAACCTGCATACGAAACACGATAAACCAAACACGACACACATCCTTTCCTGCGCTCAAAATGTATGTTTCGGGGACAAAACTACGGCGTTGCGGCTAACCGCTTCTGGGTAGTTTTGGCCGCTTTCTCGCGGATTTCGAGCCGCTTGCTCGGTGTTCGGGGCCGCGCACGGGATTGGCAAGGGATGGTTTGGCTTTTTGGCGGAACGGCAACGATGGCCGCGAATTTTTACACATTGTCAAATTGAAAAAACGAGGATTTGGTGATTTGAGGATTCGAGGGTGCGTTCGGGTCAAATCCTCGAATCCTCGAATCACCAAATCACCAAATTCTCAATCCTCCTGCTCGACGAATTTCACGCCGAAGTCTTCCAGTTCGCGCATGACGGGTTCGTACACTTCGGGCATGGTCGGGATGCTGACCCCGGTGGTGGAGACCTTGCCAAGCATGAGTAACTTGACAAAGATGCCCAGCGGCAGGCCGACGAGGCGCGACATGGCGGTTTCCTCGCTGTTTTCGCCTTTCATCACGAGGGTGGAGGTGAGTTTCTTTTTGCGCCGTGCTTGTTCGTACTCGAAGACGTGCTGCATGATGACCATGTCCTTGTCCTGCGGTTGCAAGGCCCATTTTTCGAGGAGCAGATTTTCCAAGATGAGGGCGGGCGTGGCGTTGGCGACTTTGATGCGACGTTTGCTGAACAGGCCGAGCCATTCGAGTTTTTGCATGACCTCGCCGTCGGGGTCAACTTCGATGATTTTGGCGATGCGGTCTTTGACCGAGCCGGTGTGCTGGCTGATGCCGAGGAAAGCGTCCATCAAATCGTGGTAGGTCAGTTTGTCAGAATCCACGATGGGGAAAGTCGCGTCGGTCAGTCCGATGCGGACGAGGGCGTTCCAAGCGTCGCAAAAACCTTTGTGCCGGATGGTGCCCCTGAACATGGTCTTGATGTCGTTCAAGCCGTAAGCCTCGCGGTACAGGAGCGAGTCGCGGTTGGCGTAAACCTCCCACTCGCCCATGCCGGGGATGTCAACGAGGCGGTACTGGCGGAACAAGCGACGGTACGGAATGAATTTAAGTCGCTCGTTTTCAAGGAATTGCGCGGTGCCCTGCCCGGCGAGCACGACGTTGCGGGGGTTCCAGCTGAACTTGTAGTGCCAGGGGTTGTCGTCGCTCTCCGGCGCGACGAGGCCGCCCGTGTACGAGTAAAAAGCGGTGATTTTGCCGCCGCTGTTTTTGATTTGGTGGATGCGCTGCATCGCGCTCATGTGGTCAATGCCGGGGTCGAGGCCCAGTTCGTTCATGAAAATCAGGGCACGTTGGCGCACCTCATCGCCGAGCCGGAAGACCTGTTTGCTGACGTAGCTGGCCGTCACCATGTGCTTGCCCAGCGCGATGCAGTCCTGCGCGACTTCGAGGTGCATCTGCGGCGGCAGCAGCGACACCACCACGTCGTGGCGTTGGATGAGGTCGCGGCGGTCGTTGGGTTTGGAAGCATCGAGCCAAGTGGCGCGGCCATTGGGGCGGTCGCCAATTTTGCGGCGGGCCAGTTCTATGTCGGCATCGGCGACGGTGACGAAAAAGTTGTGTTGGCGGGCTTGGTCAAGGACGTAGTTGATGAGCGCGGTGGCCGAACGGCCTGCCCCAATGATGAGGAGATGCTGCATGGGCGGTTTTGTTTTTCGGGTAAAATTAGGACGTAAAACAAAAAAGGCTGACCGTTTTCGGGCCAGCCTCGATTCCTCTCGGAATGCACATGGGATTATAACGGGCCGAAGCCAATTATAAAGAAGACGGATTATGACGGATTGAAATTTGTTGTGCGATTAAGGTGCGCCAAAAGTATGACGCGGGGGGTGTACGAACCAAGCCGATGGGGGATTATTTTCCGGGTTTTCCTACCGAACGGGGCCTCCGACAAATTTTTTTACTGCCGAAAAGGGCCAAATCCAAGTGTTTGCTTTTCACAAAGGTCTTTTGAAAACCAGTGTATAACTTGCTGATTTTCACTGGATATATTTTTTGAAGCCGCCTTTTTTAGTTTTCACAATGCCCGAAAAATGTCATTGGCGCAGGGAAAACGCCGCCGCACTTTTGTACTGTCAAGTTTGCTTCGTTTGTTCACTAAAAAATTCACGTGGTTTATGAGTACACCAGTTACAATCAAGATCAAGAACGGTACCGTTCGCATCGCCAACCCGCGTTGAAAAGCCACCGACCCTGAGAAACCAATCATTTCGACAATGTTCATGGGATTATAATTTGTTGTGAAAGTCCTGCCAAATGAGGCAGGACTTTTTTGTTTGTGCTTCCCCCGCGTTGGCCGTTAGGCTTAGGGAACAGACATTTGCGTCCCCTCTGAAATCCATTTGCACGAACTCTTTGAACATGAAAAACACACTCATCGCACTCTTCGGCCTGCTGCTCTGCACGCCTATTTTTTCCCAAACCGATTCAGACACAACGATTTACGCCGTCGCCGAGTCCATGCCGATGGCCATGCTCGCTTCGTGCGCGCCCAGCCAGCACCCTGGCTGGACGATGGACAGCACGCGCCGCTGTTCGGAGCAACAACTGATGCTGTTGCTCGCCCAAAACATCCGTTACCCGCAGGCGGCCCGCGAAAAAAACGTGCAGGGCGTGGTGGCCATCTCGTTCGTGGTCGAGAAAAACGGGCGCACCTCCGGCCACAAAATCCTGAAAGACATCGGCGAAGGCTGCGGCGAGGAATCCTTGCGCGTGATGCGGGCATTGGACGAGGCCGGGCTGCGCTGGCTGCCCGGCACGCAGGGCGGAAAACCCGTCCGCACGACCGTCACCGTGCCGCTCAAATTCAGGCTGGAAGATGCCAAACCATTCATTGTCAACGACTTCGGCGATTCAATCTATGTGGATTTGGACGTGCCTGCCTCGTTTCCGGGCGGCTTGGATTCGTTGGCAAAGTATGTCGTGAACAACATCGAATACCCGAAAAGCCAACTCGACAGCTGCAAGACTGGCGTGGTCGAAATGTCGCTCGTGATTTACCCGGACGCGAGCGTGCGCGTGGACAACCAATTGGATTTCAACAACTTAGGCGGCGATTTCCAGTTCAACGCCATCCGTTTTGCCAACCGCACAGCTGGGAAGTGGAAGCCTGCGGAATTCGAGGGCGTGGCGGTGGCCTCCAATTTCACGCTGCGGCTGCCGTTCAAATCCTCTGCAAAGGGCTGCGCGACGGCCAACGACAAGTTTGAAAAAGCCATGTTGTTGGCCGACGAGGCCGTGACGCTGGCCGACACGGGCAAGGCCGACGAGGCCCTCGCCAAAATTAGCGAAGCCCTCGTCCTGCATCCGCGCAACACCGAGTTTTTGTACTACCGCGCCAACATTTACCTCGGCGCGAATAAAAAAGCGGAGGCTTGCGCGGACTTCGCCCAAATCAAATCCATACTCGGCTACACTTGGTTTGAGTCGTTTGGGCGCGTTCTTTGCGGTTGGTAATGCGGGGAAACTTAACCGTAACTTAATTGCCACGTCAAATCCCGTCCGAAATGGTCGAAACTACCTTTGCCGAAAATTTGGAACCAATGAAGGACACTCCGCCCAAGAAGATTCTCATCGTGGACGACGAGCCGGACATTCTCGAGTTTTTGAAATACAACTTGAAAAAAGAGGGTTACGAGGTGGTCACAGCCAACGACGGCAAACAAGCACTCGGCGTGGCGGAGCGCGAAAAACCGCACCTCATCATCCTCGACATCATGATGCCGGAGTTGGACGGCGTGGAAACCTGCCGGGTGCTGCGCAGCAACAAAGCCTTTGACGATACGCCCATTGCCTTCCTGACCGCCCGCGACGAGGATTTTTCGCAAATCACCGCGCTGGACGTGGGCGGCGACGACTATATCACAAAGCCCATCAAGCCCCGCGTCCTCATCAGCCGAATCAACGCCATGCTCCGCCGTTCGGGCCGCAGCAAAGAGGAAGACCAAGAAGCCATCCACATCCACGATTTGGTGATTGACAAGCATAAAGTGCTGGTTTTCAGGGGCACACAAGCCATCGAACTGCCGCGCAAAGAGTTCGAAATCATCTGGCTGTTGGCCTCCAAGCCGGGCCGCGTGTTCACCCGCGAGGAGATTTTTGACAAAATCTGGGGCGCAGATGTCATCGTCGGCAACCGCACGATTGACGTACACATCCGCAAACTCCGCGAACGCCTCGGCGAGGAATACATCAAAACGATGAAAGGCATCGGGTACAAATTCGAGTTTTGACGGCAGCGCATTTCCCTAATTTCGCCCCACATTCCTAACCTTCCTCACCGTCCGCCGCCAACCGCCCACCGTGTATAAAAATCAAACGCCACAGCAGCTCTCCATCTTTGCCGCGTTCACCTCGGCGGCGGTCATCACATTGATTGTGTTCCTGTTGGGCGAGCTGGGCTGGCTCGAAATCTCCGGCACCGGGCTGGCCTGGATGTTCGGCTTGGTACTGTTCACCGATTTTTTCGCCAACTACTTTTTCGTCCGGTTCTACATCTTCCGCAAAATCAAGCTGATTTACAAAATCATCCACCGGCACAAAATGTCGCCCGAATTCAAGGCCGATAAATTGGAGATGAACAAAAACGTGCTGGAAGACGTGGAAAACGAGGTTGACCAGTGGGCCGAGCGGCACACCAAAGACCTCGAAGACCTCGAAGAACTGGCCGCCTATCGCCGCCGCTTCATCGGCGATGTGTCGCACGAACTGAAAACCCCGATTTTCAACATACAAGGCTTCATCCACACCCTGCTCGACGGCGCGCTGAACGACCCCGAAGTGAACGTCCAGTACCTCCAACGCGCCGCCAAAAACGTGGAACGCCTCCAAAACATCGTCGAAGACCTCGAAACCATCAATAAACTGGAAGCCGGGCAGATGATTCTCGAACTGCGCGAGTTCGACATCCGCGCCCTGACCGACGAGGTGTTCAGCGACCTCGAGATGCGGGCCGCCGAGCGCCACATCAAACTCACCTACAAGGACGGCGCGAGCCAAAACTTCCGCGTCCGCGCCGACAAAGAGGCCATCCGGCAGGTGCTCATCAACCTCGTCCACAATTCCGTCAAGTATGGCCGCGAGGGCGGCACGACCAAAGTGAGCTTTTACGACATGGAGTCGTACATCCTCGTGGAGGTCAGCGATTCGGGCATCGGCATCCCTGCCGAGCACCTCAACCACGTTTTTGACCGGTTCTTTCGCGTGGACAAAAGCCGCTCGCGCGATGCCGGCGGCACGGGCCTCGGACTGAGCATCGTCAAGCACATCATCGAGGCGCACAAACAGACCGTCAACGTCCGCAGCAGCGCGGGGCAAGGCTCCACTTTTGGGTTCACGTTGGAGAAGGCGTGATTCGCTAAAATTTCCCGACAATCAAAACCCCTCCGCCCAGAACCGGAGGAAATCCGGCATGGCCTCGCCCCAAGTTTGGGGGTCGTGTGTGCCGCCTTCCATTTCAAAATAGCGGATGTCGCTTTCGGGGTAGCCTTTTTCGCGGAGCAAGCGGATGAGGTCGAGCGTGTCGTCAATCGCGTCAATCACACCATTATTGTTGCGGTCTTCCTCTTCATCGAGGGTTCCGGTCTGGAACCAAAACCGCTGTCCGTCGTCGGCTGGGCCGCGCCACGAGGCCACGATGTCGTGCATGATGCGCTGGCCGTCGGGGTCGCGTGGGTCAACGGGTGCCCAACGCCACCAGAGTGCGCCGGAAAAAACGCCTGCCGTGCCGAAGATTTCGGGCAAAGACCACGCGATGTCCAGCGCGGAAAGGCCGCCGAGCGAGAAGCCGGCAAAGGCCGTTTTGTGCGGTTTGCGGGTGATGCGGAACTGCTCGCGGAGCATGGGCAGCAGCTCGCCGACTACGAAATCGCGGTGCCGGCCGGCTTTGTCGCCCCGGCCTTTGTAATCGGGCTGGCGGGCGGTGCCGTATTCGCGGGCGCGTTCGGCATTGGCGTGCAGGCCGACGCTGACGAAATACGGCACGTCGCCCTTGCGCCAAAGCCGTTCGAGGGTGCGGGCATAATTGGCGCGGGGCAGGTCTTGTCCGTCGTTGAAAATGAGGAGCGGGAACTTCCGGTCGCGGCGGTCGCGGTAATTCGGCGGCAGGTACACGTCAATTTTTACCTCGCGGCCCAACGCAACTGACTGAAAATGTGGGATTTCGCGGATTTGCGGCGCGTGGCCGCGCAGGAGGGATTGGAGCGAACGAAGCAGACTCACGGGCGGGTTGTTGGTTGAAGCGTTGACTGGTTGACCGGCGAAGGGTTGGACGAAAACCACCTGTTTTCGTGCGCAAACTTAGGCCAATCAACCAGTCAACCAATCAGCCGCAAATCATTCCACGACGGTGACTTTCAACATGTTGGTGCGGTAACGCTTGTGCAAGGGCATGGAACCCGTGTTGATGATGACATCGCCGACGTGGACGGCCCCGGTGTTTTTCAGGATTTCCACGCTGTCCTCGATGGTCTCGTCGGTGGTCGTGAATTTGTCGTAGTAATAGCATTCCACGCCCCACAAGAGGTTCATGGTGTTGAGGTTATGCAACTGGTCGGAAAAAATGTAAATCTCGGCATGGGGCCGGAAACTGCTGACCTTGAACGCCGTGTAGCCCGAAGTCGTCATGCCGACGATGCCTTTCGCGCCGATTTCCTCGGCCACTTTGCAAGCGTTGAAGCAAATCGCGTCGGAGTGGAAGGTGCGGGCGTTCTCCGCGCTGTGCGGGCGTTTGAGGTTGATTTGCGGCCAGTAGTGCTTTTCGGTTTCCTCGATGATGCGCGACATGGCTTCGATGACGAGGGTCGGGTGTTTGCCGGTGGCCGTCTCGCCGGAAAGCATGACCGCGTCGGTGCCGTCGAGCACGGCGTTGGCCACGTCGGTGATTTCGGCGCGGGTGGGGGAGGGGTTGGTAATCATGGATTCCATCATCTGCGTCGCCACGATGACCGGGCGAGCGTACTGCATGCAGAGCTGGATGATTTCTTTTTGGGTGATGGGCAGGCGTTCGAGCGGCATTTCGACGGCCAAATCGCCCCGTGCAATCATGATGCCGTTGGAGGCTTTGACGATGGCCTTGATGTTCTTGACGGCCTCCGGTTTTTCGATTTTGGAGATGACCTTGGCCGGATGGCCTGCGGCTTCGATGCGGCGATGGAGGTCTTCCACGTCCTCGACCCGTCGCACAAACGAGAGTGCTATCCAGTTGACGGGCTGGGTGAGGATGAAATTAAGGTCTTCGATGTCTTTTTCGGTCAGCGATGGCTGTTTGACGTTGGTGTCCGGCAGGTTCACGCCTTTGTTGCTGCTGAGCACGCCCCCGAAGAGGGTTTTGAGGCGCACCGTGTCCTTTTTGTTGGTTTCGACGACCTCGAAGACGAGCTTGCCGTCGTCCATCATGATGCGCTCGCCCACTTCGCAGTCTTCGGCGAACTTTTCGTAGGACATATAAATTTTCTCCGCGTCGCCCAGCACAGGCTCGTTCACGAGCGTGATGACTTGCCCGGGTTCGAGCGGCAGGGCGTTGTCCTTGATTTTCCCGACGCGCAGCTTGGGGCCTTGCAGGTCGGCAAGGATGCCGATGTGGGTGTTGTATTTTTCGTTGATATAAGTGATGTGCTCGATGACTTTCAGGTGGTCGGCGTGGGTGCCGTGGCTGAAATTGAGGCGAAAGACATCCACCCCGGCCTTGACGAGGGAGAGCAAACCTTCATAGGAATTGGATGCAGGCCCGACGGTGGCGACGATTTTTGTGTTCTGTTTCCGTGACTTGCGCATGGCAGCTTTGTTTCTGGCAATGAGTGGAGATGGTTCCGTCAACATGATTTGGCGACCGCCGGGTTTAAGTGTAAAATCTACAATAAGGCGGCCAGCGACAAAAGTAGCGAGCCATTGCTTAACCCTGTGCCGACACATCCAAATTTCATGCAGACTTCAATTCAAAAACGGCTGGAATGGGGCGTTGTTGCGGTTTTTCGAGGGTCTCTGGGGGCGGTCGAAATTGCGTTGCAGCGCGCAGCTTGGTGTCAAATTGACCAAAAGACAGGCCGTTTCAAGGGGAAGGTAAGGCAAAAAATTACGAGGCAAATGTTTTTTTAAACTGCCGGATAAGCGTTTCTTTGCCGCCTAAATTCGGTCTTTATTTCACAAAAGAATCAGAAAAACATCATGTCAAACGTAGCTGAACGCGTCAAAAAAATCATCGTTGACAAACTGGGCGTTGACGAGGCTGAGGTGGTCGCAGGTGCCAATTTCATCCAAGACCTCGGTGCTGACTCCCTCGATACCGTCGAGCTTATCATGGAATTCGAAAAAGAATTCGATGTGGCAATCCCCGACGAGCAAGCTGAAAAAATCACAACGGTCGGCGAGGCTGTCGCTTACATCGAAGAGCACGCCAAGTCCGACGGGAAATAAATTCTGACGGCCAAAACCGGGCCGCTCCACTTGTTTCTCAAACCCGAAAGCGATTCGTGGCCCCGCGCCGCGAATCGCTTTTTTCGTGTCCGCCAAACCCGCTGGTTTTTTTGGCAGAAAAAACTGCCCGTTTTTTGGAAAGCCATACTTTGTCCGCCGAAAACACTCCTGCGTGATGAGTTTGTCCTGCGGGTTCATCATTTATCATTCATCACTCATCGTTCCTTAAAATGGCTTTCCTCTCCGACCTTTTCCGAAAAAAATCCATCCAAGCCGCCCTTGCCAACGCCGAGGACGAGGCGATTTTGGGCGCGGGCCTGCACAAAAACCTGAACGTCCGCGACCTGACCTCGCTCGGCATCGCGGCCATCATCGGCGCAGGTATTTTTAGCACCATCGGCTCGGCCAGCGCGAACGGCGGCCCGGCTGTCGTGTTTTTGTTCATTTTTACGGCAGTGGCCTGTGGTTTCGCGGCATTGGCCTACGCGGAGTTCGCGTCGTTGGTGCCCATTTCGGGCAGCGCGTACACATATTCGTATGTGGCGTTCGGCGAATTGGTGGCATGGATTATCGGTTGGGCACTCATCATGGAGTACGCGGTGGGCAATATCACGGTGGCTGTGTCGTGGTCGGGCTATTTCACGAGCCTTTGCGAAAGCGCGGGCTGGCACATACCGGCTTGGGCCACAGTGGATTACGTCTCCGCCCGCGACGGCCACGAGGCCGCCGCCGCCCTGCTCAAAGGCGGCACCGCGCTGGCCGACCTCTCGCCCGCCGAACGCGAAAGCTACGAGGCTTGGCAAAACGCCCCGTTGCTCGGCAGCCTGCGGATGATTCTCGACATCCCGGCCATCGTCATGTCCATCCTCATCACGGGGCTGGTTTATATCGGGATGCAAGAGTCAAAAACCGTTGGAAATCTGATGGTTATGCTCAAATTGCTGGTCGTGGCAGCGGTCATCGTCGTCGGCGCATTTTATGTGGACACGGCCAACTGGCATCCCTTCGTGCCGAACGGTTTTGGTGGCGTGATGGCCGGCGTGTCGTCGGTGTTTTTCGCGTACATCGGGTTCGACGCGCTTTCGACGACCGCCGAGGAATGCAAAGATCCGCAGCGCGACCTGCCTCGCGCTATGGTCAATTCCATCATCATCTGCACCATATTATACATCCTCATCGCGCTGGTGCTGACGGGCATGGTCAATTACACCGACTTGAACGTGAACGACCCGCTGGCTTTTGTCTTTGAAAAAATCGGGTTGCAGTGGTTTTCTGGCATCATCGCTGTCAGTGCGGTGGTGGCAATGGCGGGCGTGTTTTTGGTGTTCCAGCTCGGCCAGCCGCGCATTTGGATGACGATGAGCCGCGACGGGCTGCTGCCCAAAAAATTCTCGCGCATCCACCCGCGTTTCCGCACGCCCGATTTCTCGACCATCGTCACCGGGCTGTTCGTCATCGTGCCGATGCTGTTCATCCCCAGCGACACGGTGCTGGATTTGTGCAGCATGGGGACGCTGTTCGCCTTCGTGCTCGTCTGTGCGGGCGTGCTGAAAATGCAGATGAACCCCGACGCGCCGCGCGGCAAATTCCGCGCCCCGTACATCAACAGCCAGTGGATTTTCCCGGCCATGCTCGTGGCCGCCGCTGCGTTCCTGTTCTCGCAATACCGCGCCGACACGCTCGCTTGGCTGACCAATGCGCCAGAGCCGCTCGCCACAGAGGCTATCCTCGGCCAACTCTCCGAAGCCGAAATCGCCGACCTCAAAACCGCGCTTGCCGCCCGCGACAGTGCTGGTTTGGCGGCGGTTGGTGGCGATTTGGCGGCCTACTGCGACGCACTCGCGCCCGACGCGCACGCTGCTTTTTTGCAAAACCTGCCGCTCGCCGATGACGAAAAATTCGACTCCGGGTGGTCGCTGTTCCGCCATAAAATCCCGATGTGGCTTTTCGTGCTGACCTGCCTTGTGATGGGTTGGTTGGCGTTCCGGCACCGAATGTCGCTCATTCCCGTGTTGGGCTTGGTGTTTTGCCTGTACATGATGGCGCAAATCCCGGCGCACAGCTGGTTCGGGTTTTTCGTGTGGCTCGTGGCCGGGTTGGTGATTTACTTCGGGTACAGTTTTGCGAACAGCAACTTGGCAAAGAACGCGACCAATCGAACATGACAGAAAATCCGACTACGTCGCCTCTGCGAAACT
>JBKBIC010000156.1:0-11491 GCA_046299435.1 Saprospiraceae bacterium | reverse complement strand
GTGGAGCAGCACGGCGGGCAACCTTTCGGGCACGGGCGCGACGGTGACGTTCACTGCGCCGGGCGCGGCAGGGCAGGCCGAAATCCGGGTCATTGCTGCCGACCCCGACGGCAACCGCGACACGGCGACGCTGCTGCTTTCGGTCGTCCCGGAAATCAACGTCGCGCCCGAAATCATTGATTTTCAACGCAATGCATCGTACACCGCGCCCAGCGGAACCCTGCAACTGACCTGCTTGGCCGCCGATGCCAACAGCGACCCATTGACTTTCACATGGTCAACGACGGGCGGTACCATCACCGGCACGGGCAGCGCGGTCGAGTGGACGGCCCCCGCGACGGAGGGCATTTTCCAAATCACGGCCAAAGTCACCGACGACGAAGGGCTTTCCGCGCAGGCGACGGTTCCTGTTTTGGTCAAAAATTTCGGTGCGGGCACGCCCGGCAAACTCGTCGCGCACTACCCGTTCACGGGCAACGCGCAGGACGTGAGTGGCAACCAACTGCACGGCCAGGCCAACGGAACCATCCTCGTGCCCGACCAAAATGGCGCGCCGCAAAGTGCCTACTATTTCAACGGCGGGGCGCAGCATATCGCCGTTCCGAACAACGCGCTGCTCAATTTTCAGGACGGCATCACCGTCAGCGCGTGGTTTCGGCCTTACGATTTGCCGGCCAAAGAGAGTTTTTTGCTTTCGCATGGCAGCTGGCAAAACCGCTGGAAACTCTCCATCACGCCCGAAAAGTACCTGCGCTGGACGGTCAACACGCTGACGGGCATCGCCGACCTTGATGCCACCGTCGCGCTGAAAGTGGACACGACGTACCATGTCGCGGTCACTTACGACGGGGCCACGCTCGCCCTGTATTTGAATGGCAACTTGCACAGTTTCAAGGCTTTATCCGGTAAAATCCGCACCGCGAGCGTCCCGTTTTTGATGGGGCAAATGCTGCCCGGCGAGACGGCCTACAATTTCAAAGGTGTGCTCGACGACGTGAAAATCTTCGACTACGCGCTGCCACCCAACGCGGTGGCAAGCCTGCACGGGCAGGGCGTGGTGTCGGCGGGCGGCGGGCTTTTTTCGGAAAAAAACAAACTCGATTTGTCGCCCAATCCCGTCGCGGACGTGCTCAACGTGCGCGTGCCGGAAGCGGGTAGGGTAGCGGTGTTCGACGGCACAGGGCGATTGGTTTGGCAGCGCGAGGCCGCTGCCGGGCAAGTGTTTTCAGTGGGCGTAAAAAATTGGCAGACAGGTATTTACACCATGTTTTTTCAATCTGGCACAGGGCAACTATCGCGGCAGTTTATGAAGTATTAGGGTTTCAGGAAGCCGGGCCGGGCGCCGCGAAATAGTCCCGGAGATGTTCTTTCAAAGATTGCAATTCGCAGACTTGCACGGTCGGGGAAAGTTTGTAATCGCCCGCCGAAGGCGTGACGACGAGCAAGGGGATACCGCCCAAATCCTGTGCGGCAATGAGGTTGCCAGCCGAGAGTTTGGGTGTGTTGCTGTACTTGATTTCGATGCCAAGCACGGGTGCAACACCGCGCACGAGCACTAAATCGAGTTCGGAGCCGTCGGCTGTCCGGTAAAAATAGGGGCGGACGTTGTGGCCCAGTTGAGCGATGATTTGCTGGACGACATACCCCTCCCACGACCCACCGACCCACAGGCTGCCTGCCAGCGATTCCCGGTCGGCGAGGTCGGCCAGCGCGTGGAGCATCCCGCTATCGCGGATGTAGAGTTTGGGCGATTTGACGATGCGTTTTTTGATGTTTAGATGCCACGGATGGAGGCGGCGGATGAGGAAAGCGTTTTCGAGGAAGTCGAGGTAGCGGCTCACAGCGGTCACGCTCATGCCAAGCGAACGAGACAACTCGGAGATGTTGAGCAAGTTGGCGTGAACGCCGACCAAAATGGACAACAGGTTGCGGACGACGTTCGGCGAGGCGGAAAGGCCGAGCATCGGCAAGTCTCGCTCGACGTATGTGGTGATAAAATCGTTCATCCTGCGGTTGGCGGCTCTGTCCGAATCGGCCAGCAACATATCCGGGAAGCCGCCGCGAAGCCAGTGTTGCTGGTAGGGCGCATGGTCGGCGACCTCGCCCCAATGCAAGGGCTGGAGTTCGAGGTAAGAGATGCGCCCGGCCAGCGATTCGGAGCTTTTTTGCAGGAGTTCGGGCGATGCAGAACCGGAAAGCACGAATCGGCCCGACACGCGGTGCCGGTCAATGGCAGAACGGAGCAAAGGGAAAAGTTCGGGCAGCCGCTGGATTTCGTCCAAGACAACCAGCGCGTCCTGCCGCTCTGAAAGATAGAGTTCGGGGTCTTGGAGGCGGTTGCGGTGCTGCGGCGATTCGAGGTCGAGATAGATGACCTCTTTGGAAACACGCGATTCGAGGGCTTGAACCAACGTGGTCTTGCCCACTTGGCGCGGCCCCAAGACAGCGACGGCGGGCATATCGGATAGGCGTTCGAGCAGTTCGGGAAAGAGATGTCGTGTAAGCATGATGCCCGCAAATTTAAACTCAAAAATGAAATTTACGGGATTGCGACTTGTTTGCAACCAATCAAAAACCACCCCAACCAACTGGCTTTTTTTCAAAATCTAAATGCACACGAATATGAAGAACTTAGTACAAACGACCCTCCTGCTCGCGGGCTGGCTGTTGGCCTCGTTCGGCGCGTCGGCGCAAGGCCCAATGGCGAGCTACGATTTCGCCGGCCAAGCCAACGACCAAATTGGTGTTAACCACGCCGCCATCAACGGGGCACGGCTGACCGCCGACCGTTTTGGCCGTCCGAATAACGCCTTTGCTTTTGACGGCGAGCAAGCCGCAATTCGGGCCGAGAATCAATCATACCTCAATTCCGCCAACGAGACCATCAGTTTTTGGGTCAATCCCGCCGAGTTCCCGGCGCAGGGCGAAGCATATTTGCTGTCGTTCGGCGGTTGGCAACAACGCTGGAAAATCTCGTTGCCCGCACACGGCAAGCCCGTGTTCACGACCCATGCCGGCGGCCAATGTTGCAGCGACATGGACGCTGGCACCCCGCTCACCATCGGCACTTGGACGCACGTCGTGATGGTACACGATGGCACGAAGGACATCATCTATTTCAACGGCGCAAAAGTCAATGAGAAAAACGTAGCCGGAGCACTCGACGCGACCACACACCCACTCGGCATCGGCTACGACCCGATTGACAACGCCAACTATTTCAAAGGCTCGCTCGACGATGTGCAGCTGTACGGTGCCGCCCTGACCGACGCGGAAATCGCAGCGCTTTACACCAGCCAAAACACCGCGCAGGGCGCATTCACCACCGTAGCGACCTATGGGTTCAACGGCAACGGCACCGATAGGCCGTATTTAAACCACGCCAACGTGCAAACGGCCACGTTCGGCACCGACCGTTTCGGCTTCGGTAAAAGCGCGTTGGTGTGCAACGGCACCAGCTCGGAAGTCACCGCCGCAAACAGTTCACTGCTCAATTCTGCTGCCACGACGGTCAGTTTTTGGGTGAAACCCAATTCCCTGCCCGGCAACGGCGAGGCGTTTTTGCTCTCGTATGGCGGCTGGCAGGAGCGTTGGAAAATCTCGCTGCCCTCGCACGGCAAACCCGTCTGGACAACGAACCACAGCGGTGGCATCAGCGACATGGACTCCGGCGACGGCAACACGCTCGTGCCCGGCCAATGGACGCACGTCGTCATGGTACACGACGGCGCGAAGGACATTATCTATTTCAACGGCGCGAAGGTGGCCGAGAAAAACGTGGTCGGCACGCTCAATGCCACAACCAAACCCCTCGGCTTTGGCTGGAACCCGATTGACGGCGGCAACTGGTTCGATGGCTCGCTCGACGATGTGTTGATTTACAATAAAGCCCTGACGGGTGCCGAAATCGCAAATTTGTATTCCAATCAAAGCAACTCGCCCGCCAACAACAACCCGCTCGTGGCCCGCTACGACCTGAACGGCAAAGGCACCGACGGCTCGCAATTTTACAACCACGCCCAACTGGATGCCGCCGCCACAGCCACCGAAAACCGGCACGGCTGGCCCTCCAACGCAATCGCGGGCGCGGCCACAGCCGACAACTCCCCGGCCCTGCAATCCGATTACACGACCATCATGTTTTGGGTGAAACCCAATTCTCTGCCCGGCAGCGGCGAGGTGTTTTTGCTCTCCAACGGCGGCTGGCAGGAGCGTTGGAAAATCTCGCTGCCCGCGCACGGCAAGCCCGTGTTCACGACGCACTCCGGCGGCCAATGTTGCAGCGACATGGACTCCGGCACGCCGCTCACCGTCGGCACTTGGACGCACGTCACGATGGTACACGACGGCACGAAGGACATCATCTATTTCAACGGCGTGAAGGCCAACGAGAAAAACGTGGCAGGCGCATTGGACAAAACCAAACACCCGCTTGGCATCGGCTACGACCCGATTGACAAAAGCGGCTACTTCGACGGCGCACTCGACGACGTGAAAATTTTCAACAAAGCCCTGACCGATGCGGAGATTTTGGCGGCCTACAACTTGGAAAATCCCGCGCCCGTCGTCACCTCCAATCTGGTGGCCGATTACCAGTTCACCAACAACGGCGACGATGTTTCGGAGTACGGCAACCACATCAAAACGCTGAACGCCGCGCTCGCCAAAGACCGTTTTGGCCGCGCCAACCGGGCCGTGCAACTCAACGGCACCACTTCCGAAGTGACCGCAGCCAACGCACCGCAGCTCAACACACCCGCCACGACGGTCAGTTTTTGGGCAAAGCCCAACGCGCTCCCCGCTGGCGGCGAGGCGTTTTTGCTCTCGTTCGGCGGCTGGCAGGAGCGTTGGAAAATCTCGCTGCCGCAGCACGGCAAACCCGTTTGGACAACCAACCACAGCGGCGGCATCAGCGACATGGATTCCGGCGACGGCAACACGCTCGTGCCCGGCCAATGGAAACACGTCGTCATGGTACACGACGGCACGCACGATAAGATTTACATGAACGGCGTGAAAGTGGCCGAAAAAAGCGTGGTCGGTACGCTCAATTCCACATCCAAACCGCTCGGCATCGGCTGGAACCCGATTGACGGCGGCAACGTGTTCGACGGCGTGCTGGACGAGGTGCAGGTTTACAAAACCGCGCTGACCGATGCCGAAATCGCCGATTTGCATCAGCAGCAGCAAAACAACTTCCCGCCCGACGAGAACGTGCCTGGTGCGCCGGTTGACCTGACCGCCGAGGTGATTTTCACGGATGTGCAGCTCTCTTGGCTACCGTCGAGCGACAGCTATCGCGTGTTGGCTTACAGCATCTATCAAGACGGCCAATGGATTGGCACCACGCCCTCGACTTCGTTTTATGTGGCCGGGCTGGCCCCGCTGACCAACTACGTTTTCGGCGTGACCGCCATTGACTCATTTGGGATAGAATCGCTGCCCACGACCCTCAAAGTCAAATCCGGCGAAGACCAAACACCCGACGTGACCCCACCGACCGCCCCCGGCAACCTCAACGGCACGGCGGCTTCCAACTCGGTGCTGCTCGGCTGGACGGCCTCGACCGACGACCGCGAAGTGGCGGGCTACATTGTGTGGGTGGATGGCGTGGTGTTCGACACGCTCCCGGCCAACGCGCTTTCGGTGTTCGTCAGCGGCCTCGAAGCGCAGACTTTGTACACGTTCGAGGTGGCCGCGTTCGACAAAGCGGGCAATCTTTCAGAAAAAGCAGAAATCACCCTCAGCACAAAAGCCCCGATTGACACCGGCGAGCCGGGCATGGTGGCTTGGTATCCGTTCGACGGCAACGCCAACGATGCCACGCCCTACCAAAATCACGGGGCCATCGGCGGCAACCCGGTTTTTGAAACGCCGACGCACCCGAACGGCGGCTCGCACAACATCAAATTCGACGGCCAACAGGATTCCGTGCTCGCGCCCAACGCCGCGCAGCTGATTTCCGACTACGCTACCGTGTCGTTCTGGATTCGCGTGGACGACCAAAACCTCGCCGATGCCGAGGCGTACATCCTCGATTTCGGCCACTGGAACAACCGCTGGAAAATCTCGCTGCCGCAGCACTTGAAAATCGTCTGGACGACCAACAGCAACAACACGCAATTCCCAAACTTCATCAGCGACATGGACTCCGGCGACGGCAACGAGCTGGTCAAAGGTTTCTGGTGGTACGTCACCATGACGCACGACGGCACGGAGGATAAAATCTACGTCAACGGCCAGCTCGCCAACAGCAAACCCGCGCTCGGCAAACTGAACAGCACGTCGTTCCCGCTCGGCTTCGGCAACAACCCCATCGAGGGCGGCCAATACTTCATCGGCGCATTGGACGAAGTGAAGATTTACAACAAATCGCTCACCGCCGCTGAAATCGAGCACTTGTACAACACAGGCACGACCAGCGCGAAAGAGGCCAACCTGCTTAAAAGCGTGGTGCTGGGCATCGCCCCGAACCCGACGACCGATGTGCTGCACGTCCGCCATGCTTTTGCGGGCAACCAAGCCCTGCTAGTGCGCGTGTTCGATCTCGCCGGGCGGCAAATTGACCAGCTGCGCTTCGACCAAAACGAGCTGCCAGCCGGGCAGTTTTCGCTGAACACGGGCAAGTACCCGGCGGGCAATTACTCGCTCAACTTCGTGTACGGCGGCAAAAACCTCGGCTCGCTGCCGTTCCAAAAGCAGTGAGGAAAACTGGGAAATTGAGAAATTAGAAATTGAAAATTTCCAGTTCCTCAATTTCCTGAGTGCTCGATTTTTCAGTTTCAAAGTTTCAACGATTGGAAAAGTTGGTAGGGTTGAGGGCGGGCAGACACAGTCTGCCTGCTCCTCAATCTTGCTACGTCTTTCCCCGCCGCCCAATGCTCCAAGCCATTGAAACCAGTCCCGTAGGGACGATATGTTTATAGAATATCGGTAGGCATGGCATCGAGTCCCATAGGGACGGCACATCATCCGACAGGGTCGTCCCTATGGGACTTCAAGGCTAAATTTTGTGTCCGGTTTCTATAAACGCATCGTCCCTACGGGACTGGTTATCAATAACTTAACCCAAGTTCAATCTTACGCTAACTACCCAATTATCTCATTCCCAGCTTAGCACATTTTTCCAAAACATGGCAAAACGTTTCCCAACCAATCCAATCCTCACGACCACGAGCATCCGGCCCAGCCGCCCGGATTTCGAGGTGGCCTGCGTGTTGAACCCCGGTGTGTTCCGGTTCGAGGGCAAGGCGTGGATGCTGCTGCGCGTGGCCGAGCGGCCCGTGCAAAAAGAGGGCATGGTCTCGTTCCCAGTACAGCGCAAGGACGGCAGCATCCGGGTCATGGAGTTTGAAAAAAGCGACCCCAATGTCCACCTCGACGATGCCCGCATGGTGGGTTATGAGGGCAAAATGTACCTCTCCACGCTGTCGCACCTGCGGCTGGTTTGCTCGGACGACGGCGTGAATTTTTACGAACCATCCGATTTCCCGACCCAGATTTTCGGCCTCGGCGAACTGGAAACTTTCGGCATCGAAGACTGCCGCGTGAGCCTGATTGACGGTACCTATTATTTGACCTACACCCAAGTCTCGGAAAACGGCGTGGGCGTGGGCATGATGCGTACCCGCGATTGGCGCACGTTCGAGCGCGACGGCATGATCATCCCGCCGCACAACAAGGATTGCGCCCTGTTCGAGGAAAAAATCGGCGGCAAATACTACTGCCTGCACCGACCTTCGGGCATCGGGTTGGGCGGCAATTTCATCTGGATGGCCGCGTCCAAAGACCTGCTGCACTGGGGCGACCACCGCTGCGTGTTGCGTACCCGCGAGGGTTGGTGGGATTCCGCCCGCGTGGGGGCCGGGGCCGCGCCCATAAAAACCCCGGAAGGCTGGCTCGAAATTTATCACGGGGCCGATAGCCACCACCGCTACTGCCTCGGCGCGGTGCTTTTCGACCTCGAAGACCCGACCAAAGTGCTGGCCCGCTCGCACCATCCGCTCCTCGAACCGACCGCCGAGTACGAACTGACGGGCTTTTTCGGCAACGTCGTGTTCACCAACGGTCATTTGGTGGACGGCGACGATATCACGATGTACTATGGTGCATCGGACGAAGTCATTTGCGGGGCGACTTTTTCCATCGAAGAAATCCTCGCGGACATTCTTGCCACTGCTTGATTGCGTGTTTCGTTTGTCGTGTTTCGTTTGTCGGAACACGCACTCCGACACACCAAACCCGATAAACGACACACCAAACCCGCCACCACCATGCTGCAAAAACTGACGAAAGAACTCGAATTCTTCGCTTCGCACCCGCTGGGGATGCGGATGCTCCTGCTGACCAACCTCATTTACGCGCTGGTCGGGCCAATCATCGAGCTGTTCATCGGCGCGTACATTATGCGGAACTCGGACGATTTGAGCCTCGTCGTCATTTTCCAGCTGGCGGTGTACACGGGCATCCCGCTGACCTTCGGCATCAACGGCTGGCTGCTCAACCACCAACCCATTGCGCGGCTATACTCGTTCGGGATGCTGTTGAGCGGCATTTCGATGTTCGCCATGATGTCGCTCGAACAGCTGGATACGGTGGGCGTGTTCGTGGCCGGCCTCATCATGGGCCTGTCGTATGGTTTTTTCTGGGCAAACCGCGACTTCCTCGCGCTGAACACCACGAACGACGGCAACCGCAATTATTACTACGGCATCGAGACCTTTTTTTACACGGGGGCGGGCATCGTGGTGCCGCTGGCCGCCGGGGCGTTCATCGCCGCGACGGAAAAAAACGGCTGGTTCGGCGGCCATGTCAACACGGCTTATTACGGCCTGACGGTGTTCGTGTTCGCGCTCTCGGCATTCGCGTCGGTGCTGGTGCATCGCGGCAATTTCCAAAACCCGAAACGCGCCCCGTTCCTGTTTTTCAAGTACGACCAACTTTGGAACAAAATGCTCGGTCTCGCCGCGCTGAAAGGCGTGGCGCAGGGCTTCATCGTCACCGCACCGACCATGCTCATCCTCACGCACGTCGGCAAAGAAGGTTCGCTCGGCCTGATTCAAAGCGTGGCGGCGGCACTTTCGGCCATCTTGCTGTATGTGTTGGGCCGCGTCACTGGGCCAAAACACCGGCTGCTGATTTACCTGATTGGCTGCGGCGTGTTCGTGCTGGGCGGGCTATTCAATGCTGTTTTGTACTCGGCTTTGGGCGTGTTGTTGTTCGTGCTGTGCCTGCTGTTCGCCCGGCCGCTGCTCGACATCGCGTATTTTCCCGTGCAGCTGAAAGTGATTGACGTGGTGTCCGAAAAAGAAGGCCGCAACGAGTTTGCCTACATTTTCAACCACGAGTTCGGGCTGTACGCCGGGCGGCTGTTCGGCTGCGGGCTGTTCATCGTGCTGGCGCGGTATGTGAGCGATTACGTCGCGCTGCGGTATGTGCTGCTCATCATTGCGGCTGTGCATTTTATGGGCTGGTTCATGATGAAGCGCGTCGTGCAGGATTTGGGAAAGGCGTGATTTTGATGGATGATTGCCGATTACATGATTGTTGATTTTTGATGTGCGGGAAACCAAAACCACCAACCAAATCCACCAACAACTATTTGAAAATCAATGCTTTCAAAAAAATATTGCTGGTTTTTGCTGCCCATTTTTGCTGCCTGTGCTCCGCATCCGGCCTCGCTGCCAACCCTCGCGCCAGTCGCCCAACGCGACATCCCGCGTGTCGAAAAAATGCCCAACCACCCGAAGCCCTACGCCTTCCGGGATTGGCGGCAAACGACGCTGGACTTCGACCGGCTCGTGTTTGATTTCGGGCAAAAAGGCGACTTCTGGCCGATGATTTGGTGGGACGAGGCCGGGCGGAATTTTCCCGGAAAAACCTTTGGGCTGTACACCGCCGTCGGCGACGTGCGGATGGGCGCGAAGGTGAACAACGGCGAAAACCACGAGGCACTCGGCGCGCTGGGCGCGGTGCTGGGCGCGTCGCTCGTGGGCGTGGACAAAAGCCGACAGGACGGCCACAACTACGTCCGAATGTTGCGGAACTACTTCAACCGCGACAACGGCTGGAACGTCATCCAAAATTTCACGAACAAAGGGGCGCACATCGGCGGCGGTTACGGCAACGATTGGTGGTACGAGGTACACAACAACGTGCTGTTCTGGTGCGTGGCCGATTTATACCCGAAAGAGGAGGGTTTCGAGGAGATTTTGCGGACGACTGCCGAGCAGTTTTGCCGCTCGGATTCGGTGCTGGGCAGCAATTACAGCTACTCGTTTTTCGACTTCAAAAACATGAAAGGCGAGCGAAACCACATCCCGACGCAGGAAGACGTGGCGGGCGGTTATGCCTTCATTCTGTATTCGGCGTGGGTCAAGTTTGGCGATGACCGCTACCTCCGCGCCGCACAAAACGCCCTGAACGTGCTGTACAACCAGCGCGAAAACCGCTTTTACGAGGCCATGATGCCCATCGCGGCCTACGTCGCGGCGCGGATGAACGTGGAGGCCGGGACGAAATACGACATCCAACGCTTCCTCGATTGGACGTTCGACGGCACGGCGGTCGGGCGCGAGGGCTGGGGCGTGCTGGCCGACAATTGGGGCGGCTACGACGTGAGCGGCTTGGCCGGCAGCACCGTCCACAACGGCGGCTACGGCTTCCTGATGAACACTTTTGACCTGATGATGCCGCTCGCCGCGCTCGTCCGATACGACCCGCGCTATGCCCGCGCCGTCGGCAAATGGGCACTCAACGCCTCGAACGCCGCGCGTTTTTGCTACCCGCACGAGATGCCCGATTCGCTCCAAGCCTTGCCGCAGCGCAAGGCCATGACCAAAAAAGTGATTGCCTACGAAGGCATCATCAAGGAATCCATTTACCCGAAATTCAAGGGCATCACGCCGTTCGCGCAGGGCGACGGGCCGCTTTGGGCGGAGGGCAACCCGCAGGAGAGTATGTTTTCGGTGTACGGCAGCGGCCATGTCGGGCTGTTCGGCGCGACAATTCAAAAGACGAACGTGCCCGAAATCTTGCAGATTGACTGCCGCGCCACCGACTTTTTCAAAAAATCGCCCGCGCACCCGACTTATCTCTTCTTCAATCCGCACCACGAGGAAAAATCCGTGCTGCTCCAAGTCGGCCCCGAAAAGACAGATGTGTTCGACACAGTGAGCCGCCAATTCGTGGCGAAAGGTGTGCAAGGCAACATCCGGTTCGGGGTGCCGCCCGATGATGCCCGGATTTTGGTGCTCGTGCCCGCCGGGCAAAAATGGCACATCCAAAACAACATCCTGAAAGCGGGCGATGTGCCCGTGACGGCCGTGAAGTTATGAGTTTTGGGGTGCGGGGTGTGTGGGTGTGCGTCCGCACCTGAACTCGCGGACCTTGAGCGCCTCGTCGCGTGCCTGGGTGAGGCGCGCGATCGCCTCCTCACGGCTCACCTGGAAGGGGGGCGTCAGTGAACGGCACACCACACACAGAGACAAAC
>JBKBIC010000155.1:0-11496 GCA_046299435.1 Saprospiraceae bacterium | reverse complement strand
CCAGCCCACAGATTTATCTGTGGGAAAACAAGTCAAACAGCTTCTTAAAAGTTGAAGGGGCGATTGGGAAAAAACCAAAAGGCCCTTCAACATTTTTAAGCAGCAATTGTTTATTTATTATTTGTGGGGGAGGCGGGACTCGAACCCGCACGACCGCGAAGTCACTGGTGTTTGAGACCAGCGCGTCTACCATTCCGCCACTCCCGCTATTTCAAGTTTTGAGTTTTTGAGTAGCGAGTTTTGAATTGAAAATGAGCGAGTAAAAACCCGAAACTCACTACTCAAAACTCGGAACCGTCAAAACCGGGCGCAAACTTAGAAAGGTTTTCCAGTACGCGCAACAAATACCTTTTTTTGAAAAAAAAATCCCGGACAGCCCGCAGCCCCGCGTCGTCACCTGCGCCGTCGCGCCAGTTTTCGAGCGTGGGCCGGACGGATTCAAACAGTTGGTTTTCAAGTTGTTGCACCTCGTTTTTGACTTGCGCGAGGCGTTCTGGGTCGGGTTCAAATTCGAGCTCCATGATGGCCTCGTTGATGTCCATCATGTCCATCAAAAAGTCCTGCGGCAGTTTGTTTTCGCCCTCGTCGGCCAGCAAATTTTTGAGTTCGAGGACGTGGCGCATCCGTCGGTCGGGGTCGGCGAGGGTCTTGTAGGCTTCGTTGTTGAGGGTCGAAAGTTCGAGCATCTCGGCCTGCTGCGCGTCGTCGGCGAGGGTGTGGAAATCAGGGTGAAACTTTTTGGAATTGAACAAAAAGGCGCGTTTGAGCGCGGCTTCGTCCACCTGAAAGGCGACAGGTAGGTTGAAAAACTTGAAGTAATTCATTGAGCGATTGGGCGATTGAGTGAATGAGCGATTGGCAAACGAGCAATCACTCATTCGCCAATCGCTCATTCACTCAATGTTTTATCGGATGAAATTTCGCCAGATGTCCAGCCCGAAGGCGAAAATCATCAGGCCGAGCAGGAGGAAAAACCCGGCGGTCACGGCTTTTTCCATGAAGGCATCGCTGACGCGACGGCGGGTGATGACTTCCCAGATGAGGAACACGACGTAGCCGCCATCGAGCGCGGGGATGGGCAGCAAGTTCATGAAGGCCAAAATGATGCTGAGGGAGGCGGTCAGGCCCCAGAAACTTTCCCAATCCCATGTGCTGGGAAACATATTGCCGATAGAAATGAGGCTGCCGAGGTTGTCCTGCACTTTGATTTTGCCCGCGAACATTTGCCCGAATGCCTTGATTTGGGTGTTCAGGAAATCCACCGACTCGTGGTAGCCAGCAGGGATGGCCGCTGCCAAAGAGACTTTTTCGCGCTCGGTTTTGTAGAATTTATCGAGTACCCGGCGGACACCGACGGTACCTTTTGCCTCCAACGTGAGGTCAACTTTGAGCGTGTCCGCGCCGCGCAACACACTGAGCGTCACGGGTTTGCCTTTGTTTTGGTTGGCTGCTTGGGCGAAGTCAGCATAGAACGGCGTGGCTGCGCCGTTCACGCCCACGATGCGGTCGCCTTTTTGCAAATTGGCTTTGGCTGCCGGGCTGCCGGGCTGCGTCTCGTCCACCTCGAAAGGTGTACGTGGCAACATGAGCAGTTTTTTGGAAGCCACGCCGCTGGTCAGTTTTTCGGCGATGCCTTCGCTTAAGTTGACGGTCTGCGGCTGGCCGTCGCGGAGGACGGTGACTGTGCGGGCGTTGTTCAGCGCGACTTCTTCGATGAACCCAACGGGGTCGAGACGGTCGAATTTCCGGTTGCCGACTTGGGTCACGATGTCGCCGTTTTGCAAGCCCTCGCGGAGCAGCACGGAGTCCATTTGCGACCCGTATTTCAGTTCGGAATTGGGTATGTACGGCTCGCCCCAGTGCCATTTCATCATGCCGAAAATGAGGATGCCGAGCAGGAAGTTGACCGTGACCCCGCCGATCATAATAATAAGGCGTTGCCACGCGGGTTTGGAGCGGAATTCCCAAGGTTGCGGCTCTTTTTTGAGGGCTTCGGTGTCCATGCTTTCGTCCACCATGCCGGCGATTTTGACGTAGCCGCCGAGCGGCAGCCAGCCGATGCCGTACTCGGTTTCGCCTTTTTGGATTTTCCAGAGGGAGTTGAACGGCGCGAAATCGAAGAACAGGTAGAATTTTTCGACCTTCGTTTTGAACCACTTGGCGGGCAAAAAGTGCCCCATTTCGTGCAAAACGACCAATATGGAAAGGCTCAGCAGCAGCTGACCGATTTTTACGAGAACTTCCATTTATTTGGAGTGATGAGTTATGAGTGTTGAATGATGAATTTTTGGGTGAAGAGGTTATGGTGTGAGATGCCTGAAAAATTCATCACTCAACACTCATAACTCATCACTAATTCAATACGCCCATTTGAGCAGCAAGCTGCCCCAAGTGAACCCGCCGCCGAAGGCCGTGAGCACCACGTTGTCGCCTTTTTTCACCCGGTTTTCGTATTCCCACAGGCAAAGCGGCAGCGTGGCGGCGGTCGTGTTGCCGTATTTCGAGATGTTCACCATGACTTTTTCCATCGGAAAATTGAGGTGCTCGGCCACAGAATTGATGATACGCATATTGGCTTGGTGCGGCACAATCCACTGAACATCGTCGGTGGTCAGGTGGTTGCGGCGCAGCACTTCTTCGACGGTGCTGGTCATGCCTTTCACGGCATGGACGAAGACTTTTTTGCCGTCTTGGTACACGAAATGTTCGCGGTTTTCGACGGTTTCGTGCGAGGCAGGCTTGAGCGAGCCGCCGGCTTTCATGTGCAGGACGTGCCGCCCGGAGCCGTCGCCGCGCAGCACGAAATCATGGATGCCCGTGCCGTCGCGCCGGGGTTCGAGGAGCACGGCTCCGGCCCCGTCGCCGAAGATGATGCAGGTGTTGCGGTCTTGGTAGTCAATGATGCTCGACATCATGTCAGAGCCGACGACGACGACTTTTTTATACGTCTCGTTTTGAACGAATTGCGCCCCGGTGGTCAGCGCGAAAAGGAAACCCGAACAGGCCGCGTTGATGTCGTAGCCCCATGCGTTTTTCGCGCCGATTTTGTCGCAAACCGTGTTGGCCGTGTCGGGGAAAACCATGTCGGCAGTGACCGTGCCGACGATGAGCAGGTCAATTTCGCCGGGCTTCGTGCCCGTTTTTTCGAGCAGCCCTTTGACAGCCTCCACGCACATATCGCTCGTGGCCCAGCCCGGTTTGCGGAGGATGCGCCGCTCTTGGATGCCCGTGCGGGAGGTAATCCATTCGTCGTTGGTGTCCACTAATTTTTCGAGGTCGAAATTGGTGAGCCGGTCTTCCGGCACCCAGCCATGCACGCCCGTGATGGCAGCTCTTGTTTTTGGCATTGAATTTGGATTTGCGCTAAAAAATTCGGCGGCAAAAGTAGTTTTTCTTAGTGGTTAGTTGTCAGTGGTGAGTTGTTAGTGCTGCTCCGCGTACAAGAACTAACCACCAAGAAAACGCCCCGCCTTTAATCATCCAACATGAGACTAACCATACTTACACTCCTGCTGGCCACCCGGCTGGCTGCGGCTGGCACCGCGTTCATCCCCAACGACCTCAGCACCGCGCGCTCGCGGGCACAACACGAAGGCAAATTAATGCTCGTCAATTTCTACGCCGACTGGTGCAAACCTTGCCAACAAATGGAAAAGACCACTTGGGCCGACCCCTCGGTGGAGCGGTTCGTGGCCCAAAACTGCGTGGCCGTCCGCATTGATTTTGATGCGATGGAGGGTGTCCTCTACCGCGATTTTTTTGAAGTAGGCAAACTGCCCACCACGCTGGTGCTCGACGCTTGCGGCAACGAGCTGGCACGTTATGAAAATGTCGTCGCCCCGGCGCGGCTCATCCAATGGGTCAGCGGTTTCAATCGCCCCGAAAACCGGATGTGCGGCGATGGGCGTTCGGTCGCGTTGCCCGCCTCGCTCTACTCCACCGAGCCGATTTTCGTCGCCGATGCCTCGCAAAAAGACTACGCTTATGAAGCTCCCAACCTGTACAGTAGCACTGAAAAAAGCATCATTTCGCAGCCTGTGCTGCGTGCCGATAGGCCGGTAATGCCTTCAAAACCAACGGAATACGCCACATCGCCTTGGCGCACCGACGGCACAGAACCCGTTGCCCTAACGGGGCGTTACGAGGTGCTTTCGCCGCCGCCGACTTCTTACTACACCAATCCGGTGCCCGTTTCCCTGCCGCCTCAAAGTGCCGCCGCGCCCGGCAAAACCGCGATGACGGCCCGCTCGGTCACGACGGCAACCGGACAAGCAACCGGACAAATCGCTTGGACTGCACCGCCGCCCGCCGCGCAGCCGCAAGGCTTTTCGGTGCAAGTGCTGGCGACACACTCCGAGTTGAGCGCGGCGGAGATGAAAGACCAATGCCTGCGTTTGTTCAACACACAAGTGGCCGTCGTGCCGCCCACCGCATCGGGCGACCAACTCTATCGCGTGGTGGTCGGGCGTTTCGGCGACCGATTGGCTGCCGACGAGTTCAAATTGGAGGTACGCAAAAAATTCGCCGATGCCTTCGTGAAGGCCATTTGAGGCCGGGCCGAAGGCCCACGAAAAATCCGAAAGGCCGGAGGTGCAGGGCGCACTTCCGGCCTTTCGCTTTATTTTGCAGCAAAATTTCGTGGCCCATGACTGATGTCCTCGTCAAAAAATACACTTATGCCGAGTTCCGCTCGCTGGAATTCCCGGACAATGACCTCTCCAACTATGAACTTTTAGACGGCGAAATCGTGCAAAAATCCTCTCCTTCCCTCCAACACCAGCGAATTTCAGGGAATATCTACTTCCAAATTCGCCTTTACCTCACCCAGAACCCCATCGGTGAAGTCTTTTCCGCGCCGCTCGATGTGGTGCTCGAAGACCGCACGGCCCCGCAACCCGATGTTTTTTTCGTGTCAAAAGAGCGCGATTTCATCCTCGACGAGCGGGAAGGCGTGGTCATCGGAACGCCGGATTTGATTGTGGAAATCATCTCGCCCAGCTCGGTGCAGCGCGACCGCTACCAAAAAAAGGAACTGTACGAACGCTTCGCGGTGCGCGAGTTTTGGCTCGTTGACCCACAAAACCGCAGCATCGAGATTTTCAAGCTCGCCCAAAACCAATTCCAGCTCCATGCTTTCGCGGACGAGACGGGCGCGAGCATCGCCTCCACCGTGCTGCCCGGCCTCGAAATCTCGGTGCCAAAACTCATGTGAACCGCCGCCAATCCACCTGCAATCGCTCGCCGCGTTCGCGCATGGCCCGCAGGGAATCCGCGCCCGCTGACTTGGAGAGTTTTTCGCCGTCGGCATTCGTCAGCAGCGGGTGGTGCCAAAATCGGATTTTCAGGAAATCCGTCAGCCCAAGTTTTTCGGCCAAAAACAGCTGCGCCGCCGTGCTGGCCCGCAAATCCTCGCCGCGCACGATGTGCGTGATGCCGAAATGCACGTCGTCGGCCAGCGAAGCGATTTGGTAGGCGGGCAGTCCGTCGCGGCGGCGCACCACGAAATCGGGCATCGGGAAGCCCGGCGGAGTCGCCACGCGCCAAGCCACGTCGGGCGCATCCAGCGGCAGATTTTGTGCGCGGAATTCGGGCGGGTACGCGCCGCCAAACGGGGCCAAATCCTTCCGCGATTTTTGGCAGGCAAACACAAGTCCCTGTTTTTCAAGTTTCTGCAACAAATCATGGTACAGGCCGAGTCGCAAGTGCTGCGACCAGTTTTGCTCGAAATTGCCCGCCGAGCGCGGCCCCTCGTCCCAGCCGATGCCCAGCCAAGCGAGCGTGTCGAACACATCTTGCACAAATTCCGGGCGTTTGCGGTCGGTATCGAGGTCGTCAATGCGGAGCAAAAGGCGTGCGCCGGGCTGCGAACGGGCAGCTTCGTGGTTGAGCAAGAAGTTGATGGCGTTGCCCGCATGCAGGTAGCCCGACGGCGTGGGTGCGAGCCGCAGCCGACTTTTTGGCGACACAGATTGGACGAATTCAGCGAAATTCCCGTGCATCTCGCAAAGGTAAAACGGCCATTTTGAGCAGCGAACCAGTCGGTCAAAGCGCCTCGAAAAGTTGTTTTTGCCACTGGAAATTGTTTTTGCGGGTTTCGCGCAGGGAAAATCCAGCGCGAAACCCGCAAATGACACACGCCAAAAGTCCGCGAAACCCGCAAATGTGGCCGTAACAGAATCATGGAAAACGGGAAAGCGGCAAGCGGGTGCTTGGTGTGCTTGGGTACTTTTGTGCCAAGACAAACACTTCCATCTCTTGTATTTATGATTCTTCGTATTGTCCTACTGGTACTGTGCGG
Organism: Saprospiraceae bacterium; assembly: GCA_046299435.1. GTDB lineage: Bacteria > Bacteroidota > Bacteroidia > Chitinophagales > Saprospiraceae > M3007. The sequence continues at coordinate 5,198 of JBKBIC010000155.1, read as the reverse complement.
CATCCAGTTTTCCGGCCTATTCGCCCAGTCTTGCGGCTGCGACCACACTATCACCAAATCGGGGATTTACCGCCCGGCCACGCAGGGAAGCGGGCAATTTTTCCTGAACGTGCAGCCCGGCCAGACGATTTGTGTGCAGGCGGGCAGCTACCAGTATCTGCGGTTCAAGGACATCAACGGCTCCGCAGGTGCACCTATCACCATTAAAAACTGCGGCGGGCAGGTCAAAGTCGGCCACAACTCATACTATGCCGCCATAGGTTTCGAGAATTGCCACTATTTCCATTTGACAGGCACGGGCAGCGGCGCACACGAATACGGTTTTCGGATTGACAGCAGCGGCACCTCGTCGGCCTTGACGGTCAGTTTTTTGAGCTCGGATTTGGAGATTGACCACGTCGAAATCGCCAAGGCGGGCTTCGCCGGGATGATGATAAAAACCGACCCGGCCTGCGACAACCCGGCTACTTGGCGCGCCAATTTTGCGATGTACAACGTCAACGTCCACCACAACCGCATCATCATGTCGCGGGGCGAGGGTTTTTACATCGGCCACTCCTACTGGAACGGCTGGCCGCGCACCTGCAACGGACAACAAGTGGTTTTGTACCCGCACGAGATTCACGGCCTGCAAATCCACCACAACATCATCGAGGATGCCTTTGCCGACTGCCTCCAATACGCCTGCGCCCCCGACGCGGACGTACACCACAACGTGATGAACCGCTGCGGCATTGACCCTTTCGATAGTTACCAGACCAACGGCATCCAAGTCGGCGGCGGCGTCGGGGGCGATTGTCACCACAACATCATCCGCAAGACATCGGGCATGGGCATCATCGTGTTGGGGCATTTGGGCAACAACCGCTTTTACAACAACCTGATTAGCAACACGAAAGGCGACGGCATTTTCGTCAACGACTTCGAGGGGTCGCTGCCCAACACCTATTTCTACATTGCCAACAACACGATTTTCAACGCCGGGCGCGATGCCATCCGGCTTTACAACCAAAACAACACGAACATCATTGCCAACAACGCCCTCGTGAAAACCAAGAGCGGCAACTTCATCGTGTTCCAACAGGGCGCGACGGCCACGCAGTCCAACAACTTCCTGACTCAAAACATCAGTGCTGCGCGGTTCGACGACTTGATTGAATGCCGCCCGAGGCTCAACTCTCCGCTCGTGAACGCCGGCATGGATGCTTCCGCGCTCGGCGTGGTGGATTGCCTCGACGACCTGCCGCGCCCGTCCGGTATCGCCTACGACATAGGAGCACACGAATATCAGTTCGGCGGCGCACGCAACGAAGGCAACGACCGGCAAGCCTCGCACTTTGTCACCTCCGGCACCGCCGCACCGGCCCAAACTTGGCAATCGGGCGATGTGCTCATCGTGCAAATCCTTGAAAACGAGGGAGATGGTCGCGCTACGCTGTACGACCTGAACGGCCGCACCATGCACCGGTTCAACCTGTCGGACAACGGCGATGGCACTGTGACCTCCACCCGGCCCCAACTCACGCCGGGCATTTACATACTCGAAATCAAAACTTCCGAGCGGCATGAGGCTATCAAACTGCCGATTGGTATGGAGTAAAACCTTCAGACACCCAAACAAAACGGTCAGGGCTGGATGAGCAGCCCTGACCGTTTTGTTTGGGTGCAGGTCGTCATTTGTCCCGTATCGCCACCAGCAAGAAGTAATTGAAAATCAGCTCTTTTTTGACCAAGACCGTGCACTCCACACGCAGGCCACGCCGCGTGAGCATGGACTCGTATTCCACCAAATCATACTGGTGCGGATGCAAAATATCGCCCGGCACAAGCCGGAAAATCCGTTTCAGCAGCCAATAGTTGTGGGCATCCACCGACACGGCAAGCGTCCCGCCGGGGCGGGTCAGCGCGAGCAGTCGGTCGAATGCCGCCTCCAAATCCGCGACATGGTTGATGGCATTCAGGCAAAACACCACATCGTAGCCCTCGTCCGCAGGCGCGAAACTTTCCAGCGGCTGGTTGAAAAACCGAACTTGCGGGTAATCCGCCCGGCGGAAATGCGGCAGTTCTGCCTCATAGTGGTCGAGCAAGGGATCGAGCGCGTGGACTTCACGAGCCTGCAAAATCGTGAAAATACCCGCCGGGCCGCATCCGGCATCCAACACCCGCGCACCGGGCGCGATTTCGATGCCGCTCATCTCCAAAAAACGCTGCCAATAGGCACGTTTCCAGTCGAGGTAAGCCTGTTTGTCTTTGTTGGCAAGGTAGCGTTTCCACCAGCGCAACTCGAAAAACTGCGCGATGCGCCAGCGGACGTTCGAGTTCGGGCGGTTGGCGGCGGGCAGTTGCGGGTCAGCAGTAGGCATTGCTCAGGAAGTGCGGATGATATGGCGGCATTTTAGGCAGCCCGCCGAAAGGGAAAAGATGTTAATAGCTGTTTTTGGCAAAGATAATTGCTCTACCTTCGGCTCCTGTAAAATCGGCCCCGACAGCAATCCTCGCCAAATTTAACTGACTGTAATTATGAAACGCCGTCGTCCGCTTTTGTTTCTGGTTTGCGCGGCAATGGCCTCCATGCTCAGGGGGCAAAATGACAAGTTGGTATTGGGGCCGCAAATCATCACGCCGTACCAAATCGCGCAAGGCGCAAAGATTACCTATCTCATTCGTTTTCAAAACTTTGGCGGCGATACCGCCCAAAACATCAGCATCCGCGACACCCTCGACCCCCGGCTGGATGCGACGACTTTTGAGATGGTGGACGCGAGCCATACCCATACGCTCATCCGGGGCGGCGAAGTGGTGCGCTGGTATTTCAACGACATCGCATTGCCCGACAGCACCGAAAACCCCGTCTCCTCGAAGGGCTACATCATGTTCCGGGTCAAACCGAAAGACAATCTTTATCCCGGACAAGTCATTCGCAATCAAGCGTTTATCTACTTCGACGGGGCGCAAATCATCAGCACAAACGAAGTCGTCGTCCGCGTGGACGCGCAGGGCCCCACGACCAATCCCGACCTCAGCCAAGTGCTTGTGTTCCCCAATCCGAACAATGGGATTTTTGAGACCTCCATCAACTTAGCAGACGATTCGCCGGAAAGCGGCGTGGCCATCACCGATGCCACTGGCAAATCCGCAAGCTTCACCGCCGTCGAGACCAGCACCGGGAGCCGCATCTCGCTCGCCCATCTCGAACCCGGCATCTATTACCTGCAAACCAAAGTGGACGGCGTGGTGCGCGTGTCCCCGTTTGTCGTGGTACGGTGAGGCGGCTCACTCCTCGTGCTTGAACGGGTGTCGCTGCTGCCACACTTCGACGGGCTTCAAGTAGTCGAGCATTTTGCCCGTGAAGCGGTTGGCAAGATTATTTTGGTGGCGGAGGTAGCAGTAAAGTTCGGTCGGCACCGCGCCGACCGAACTTTTTATTTCCAGTGCGGTGCGGGCAAATACGATGCGGTGGCTGCGGCCTTCGATGCCAAAACGCACGATGTCGTACAGGATGTTGAGGTATAGTTGCATATCGTGGTTCAGTGCTTTGTCGTAGCCGAGGAAGTGCGCTTCCAATTCATCGCCGTTTTGGATGAGTGTGTAAAACGCCACCAACTGCCCGTCCAAGTAATACCCAAACGCCCGGAAATGCTCCGGCAAATCCCGTTTGAGTGCCAGCAGGTAAAACTCGTTCAAGTCCACCATGTTGAAGCCAGCGTTTTTCGCCACTTCGCGGTAGAGGGCGTACATACGGGGCAGTTCACGCTGGATATCGGCCAGTGAAAGCTCTATTTTTTGAATGCCATCAAGTTTTTTGAACGCTCGTTTGGCGCGGGTGCGGTACTTCGTGGACATGGCCGCGAGATAACCGTTGAAGTCCGGCCAAGGCAAGTCGAGCACCATGTTAGGCTGGATCTCAAATTCCGTGAACCCGTTTTCGACGGCCAGCTGGCGGTGCAGCACCCGCTCCGGGGCCACGTCCTTCACCAAAATGACGGGCATTTTCACGTTTTCGCGCTCCATCTCGCGGATGACGGAGAACAAGCCGTCTTCGAGCAGGGCGAGGGCTTTTTCCTGCGGAATTTGTTGATAATCAAAGTGATAGCCGTGTTCGCCAGTCAGGAGCATATTGCCGAGAATCAGGATATCGCCCGCCACTTTGCCAGCCACCCAGCGTTTGAACCACTTGGCAAGCCCGGTGAAGAAACACGGTTCGCGCTCGTTCGTGTCGGAGAGTTCTTGGATGTTGTCGTCGCCCTTGAAAAACTTGATTTGGCAGTAGGCCACCCCGACCGGTCGGTCGTTGCGGTAAAAAACCAAGTAGCCGAAACGCATTCCTTGGGGGGGCGTTTTTTCGAGGATTTGCAGGTAGTCCCGGCGAAGAAAAAGGTCGCTGGTGGGGGCCGCAGCATCCCAGTCTTGGCCAGCGGCGGCTATCGAACGGAAAAAGGCGTATCGAAAAACGGTAGCTTTGGACGGAGCGGGCGGTTCGTGCAAGAGGGTCGAAGTTGTTTGCATGCAATCTTTTGATGTGCCGTTGGAGGGCAAATGTAGGAACATGGCTGTGTTGTTTTGGTTGGCTGGCATTGAATGGGTGTTGCTTGGGCTGTGCGAGAGGCGAATGGCGCGGTCGGCTTTCGAGGCGGTTAGTCAAACAATCTGCCACTTCCTTACCTCTGCGATAGCCTCGTTTTCATCGCCCCAACCCATGACCTTCATCACGCCGAGGCCGTCGTAATACATGAAAAACAGTTCCAAAATATGCCGCGCCGCGCTGTACTCCATCTGGAACTCCCGAAAATTCGACGCTCGGACGATTCGCTTCGACGCATCGGCGGGCACTGCCAACACTTTATTGTCCCACTCGCCGCCGTCCTGCAATTTCAGCAAACCGATGGGCAGCACGGGCAGCACCGTCCCGGTCGGCAGACTTTCGGCCAGCACCAACACATCGAGTGGGTCGCCGTCGCCGCCGCGCGGCTTGTCCATCTTGGTGCCCGCGACGAATCCATAGTTGACCGGATAAGGCAAAAAATCAATCACACGCGGCTGGCCGTCGCGCATATCTTGCTGAAATTCAAGCAGTTGCTTGTGGTATTCAAATTTCCGGTTCGTCCCGGCGGGTATCTCGACGACCGCCCGCAGGTGGCCGGTTTCGTCGAAGGCAGGCAAAGCAAGCAAGTTTTGCATGGTTGAAAATTGGGTGTGTT
>JBKBIC010000154.1:0-11561 GCA_046299435.1 Saprospiraceae bacterium | reverse complement strand
AGTCGGTGTGTCGGAAGGTTCACGCCCTTCAGGGGGCCGGGGGGGCGAGGGATGCAGCAACGGCGGCACGACCACCAATTTTTTCGCTACCGCTGTGCCCATTTTTTGCTCGAAAAACCGTGCGGTCGCGGCAGTCGTCACAGTGGCGGCATCGGCAGTTTCAAAAACTTTTTGCTCCAATCGGCTGGCGGTTTTGCCCCAAAAAAACTGCCGAAAACGGTTTTCCGGCATCCCGGAAAATGGGTCGCCGGAGTCGGCCAGCCAGATGATTTCGGGGAACTTGCGCTTCGCGGCCAGCCCGACGAGGTGCGCCGTGAACGGCCACGACACGCTCACGAGCGCGTCAAACGATTGGTTTTCAAGCAGTTGAAACACTTTTTGGCGAAGGGGAAAGTAGGCCAAGCAGTCGCCGTCGGGGAAGGCGAGGTTTTTCCACAGGCTACGGTGCAGGAGGCCGAACAGCTGTGCCTGCCAGCCGATTGGCCGGGTCGGGGCAGGGGAGTGCAGTTGCCTTTTTTTTCGGAAAAAGGCCGCCCAGTCGCGCCCGGTGCGATGGATTTGAACACCGTTTTTCGCCTCGAACCGAGGGCTGTCCGGCTGCCGCAAAGTGACCACCTGAACCTCGTGGCCGATGCTCGCCCAATGCTCGGCAATGGCCGTCCAGCGGTGGGCGCGCGGGCTTTCGAGCGGCCAAAAAGACGGGGCGACGACGAGGATTCGCATTGGTTTTCAGGAAGTTAGCATTTGCGCGATGCTGGCTGCGGCGGTATCCCAGCTGAATTTTTCGCGCTGGGCACGGCCGCGCCCGACCAAGTTTTGCCGCAGTTTTTCGTCCAAAAACAGCCGTTCGAGCGCGGCGGAAATCTCGTTTTCGGAAAGTGGGTTGACCAAAATGGCCGCATCGCCCGCGACTTCGGGCAACGCGGAAACATTGGACGTGACGATTGGCACCTCGCTGTGCATGGCCTCCAAAAGCGGCAACCCGAAGCCTTCGGCCAGCGAAACATAGGCCAGCGCGAGCGCGGCGGCGGTCAGTTTTTGCAAGGCTGCGTCGGGCAGGTAGCCCAAAAAACGCACGTCGTCGCGGTGCCGGGCCGTCTGCCAAGCTTCCAAAATCTCGCCTGTTTGGAACAGAAACCGCCCGCCGATGAGCAGTTTGACGGGTGCGCCCGTGCGGTTTTTGAACTGGTCGAAAGCCCGGATGAGGCGGTGGAGGTTCTTGCGCGGATGCACCGTGCCGGCGTAAAAAAAGTAGGCTTGGCCGTCGGCAAACTCGCGGCGCACGGCCTGTTTTTCGGCCTCCGAAATCGGGGCGAACCCTTCGCGGCAGCCGTTCGCAACTACTTGAATTTTAGCGGGTTGGATGCCGATTGTCTGCGCGATGTCTTGTTTTACAAACTCCGAAATGGCAACGATTTGGTCGGCGCGGCGGGCATAGCGCGGCATGAATTTTTGGTAAAAAATGCGCGGCGCGAGCGGCACTTGTTCGGGCGAATGTAGCGGCACGATGTCGTGCAAAGTCATCACGGTGCGGGTTTTCGCTGAGAGGCTGAGGAACGAATCGGGCGAAAAAAACACATCAGCGCCGATGCGCCGCAAGGCTCGCGGCACGGCCCACTCGAACCAAGCGTGCCACAAAACTGGGTGCCGCGCGGGCGGGAACAGCACGAGGGGCCGGACGTTTGGGGCATAGACGAATCGCGGGTCGAACGGGCGGTCGAACAAGAAAAAAAACTCGTCACCGGGGCGCAGCCGCACCAACCGCTGCACGATTTCGTGGGTGTACCAGCCCAAACCTTCGAGTTTGTTGGGCAGGAGGAAACGAGTGTTTATCGCAATTTTCAATTGCGAAGTGATGAGTTAAGAGTGATGAATGATGAGTTTTTTGGCTCCTGTTTTCGGAGAGGCAAAGGTTACTTTTGCCGTCGAATTATCCGAAAGGACTCATCATTCAACAATCTTAACTCATCACTCAAAAAGTGTTAGATTTTTCCGCCACCAATATCCAACGCCTCGGCATCACGTTCGTGGGCAACAAAGGCCGCTACGAAGGCGTGTCCGTGCCAAAAACGACGCTCGTGCCTGTGCATGATTTTGCGCACGAGGTGCTGATTGCCAGTTTTTTGAAGCCTTTCGAGAAGTCGGAGGAGTTTTTCTACTTCCACCACGAGGAGGATGTGAGCAACAACCAAGCCTACCAATGTTGCATGAACATCTTTGCCGACCCCGACAACCTGCCCACCGAGGCGGCCAAGTTGACCCAAAATTTGTACGAATCCATGCTTGCGCCGAAGGCCAATGGCGGCGAATTGTTCGTGGCTTATTTCGATGAATTGCAATTGAACGGCGAGCCGACGGCGGCGATTGGTATTTTCAAAATCCAATCGAAAGACAACTACCTGAAAGTCGAACGCTCGGCGGAAGCGTTCACGCTCAATGTGTTGGAGGGCATCCCGACCGGGAAATTGGAGACCGCCGCGCTCATTTTTAATCTTGACGAGGCCGAAGGTTATCGGCTTTGCGCGGTAGATTCGGTCTCGAAAAAGGGCGAGCTGTCGTTTTGGAAAGATGATTTTTTGCGGGTGCGCCCGATTGAGGACAACTATTTCAACACGCGGCATTACATCAGCCTCGCAAGCGAGTTCATCACGCAGCAGGCCCCGCGCAAATTCGGCCTCGACCGCACCGACCAAGTGGATTTGCTGAACCGCTCGGCGGAGTATTTCAAGGAAAATGAGGCGTTCGAGGTCTCGGATTTCGCCGGGCATTTGTTCCCGGAGGCGGAGCAGCAAGAGGCTTTCAAGGATTTCCGCGACGAGTATTCAAAGGCGTATGCCGTGCCGTTGGAGGACAAGTTCGACATCAGCGGGCAGGCCGTGCGGAAGGAAATCAAAGTGTTAAAAAGCGTCATCAAACTCGACAAGAACTTCCACATCTATGTGCATGGCCGCCGGGATTTGATAGAACGCGGCTTTGATGACGACAAAGGCAAAAAGTATTACAAGGTGTATTTTGACGACGAGGAGTGAGGTAAACCGATGGCGTTGGGGTGGCGAGCGGCTTTTAACACGCTTTTATTCAATGAGTTAAGCGGCATTTAATCCGCTTGCACGGTTTGGGGCGAGGGTACAACCTTTGGCGCAGGCTTTAACAAAAACACATTCTAAGCATGCGTAACAACCATTTGATTCCCGCTTTCCTGTTCGTCGCGCTCGTTTCCGCGACCGTCGCCTCCGCTCAAAACGACGTTTACAAAAACAACCTCAACCTGCACGTCGGCCCCAACATTTTCATGTTGGCGAAAAGCGCGGACTTCACCCCGAACGACACCGTTGGTTTTTCGAGTGCGAACGGCTTTGGCACTCCGACTTTCCAAATCGCGTATGACCGTGCCATCACCAAGTGGTTCAGCATCGGCGCGGCTTACGGCTACAATTCGTTCGGCGCGAAATTCAACGACCTGACTTACAAAGACGGCGAAGAGGTGGAGGAAATCGGCGACGTGAAACTCCGAATCGCCCGCAACTCCTTCAATATCAGGCCCTTGTTCCACTACGCCAACAACGGAAAACTCGATTTGTACTCCGGTTTCCGGCTCGGTTTTTCGCTCTGGACGGCCCGCGCCACCACGAACCTGACCGACGAACAGCTGGACGAAGCAGCCGATTACCTCGACAAAGCCCGCGTGGCGGGTGTGCTGCCGCAATTTGCCATCACGGCTTTCGGCTTGCGGGCGCACTTCACCGAGAACCTCGGCGCAGGTTTTGAACTGAACATCGGCTCGCCGTACCTCTGCTCTGTGGGCGTGGATTACAGGTTCTGAACCGGTGGTTTCCGCCAATGAAAAGCCCGGCATCGCCAGTTGCGAGCCGGGCTTTTCACATTTGTTTCTTGCCCTGATGATTGATTTCAGGTTTTGCTTTTCGCCGCTTCCTCTGCGGCCTCTTTCAAGGCTTTCAGTTCGTGTTCGGCCACGAGCAGGTTGCTCCGCAGGTGCGAGATGGTGGAGCGTTGGTCGTGGATTTCGGCTTCGGACTGCGTCAGCCGCACGCGCTGGTCAGTGATTTCCTCGGCTTGTTCGTTGACCTTTTTGGTCAGGGCCGTCTTGTCCTCCGTGAGCTGGCGTACTTGCAGTTGCAGGTCGGACACTTTATGGAAAAAATAGGCAAAAGCCCAGCCCAGCACGAACGGCACGACGCACAGTGCCAGCCCGACGGGCAAATCTTGTTGGAGCGTGGATGCGAGCAATATGGTTGAAAAAAGCATGGTGTCAGATGTTTGTGGATTCGTTGATTTGTGGATTCGTTGATTTGGTTTTTGATTGAAAATCAACGGTTTGTGCTCAGCACGACCCGGCGGTTTTGGTGCCGCCCGTCTTCGGTGCTGTTGTCGGCGACAGGTTCGGCCTCGCCTTTCGAGGAGGTCTGGATGCGCCCGGCGGCGATGCCCTTGCTGGTCAAAAATTGCCGGATGGCATTGGCGCGCCTAAGCCCAAGCGCGATGTTTTCCTCCGGCGTGCCCACATCGTCGGTGTGCCCGACGATGACGAATGTGGCGGTCGTGGCCTTGTGTTTGTCCACCAACTTTTGGAGGTAAGCGTCCACCTGTGGGTCGTGGTCTTTTTCGGTGGAATTGAACGGGAACAGGAAAGTCACGGCGTTGTCGGACTCGATGATGGCACCTTCGTCTTTTTTCAGCACCATTTTCAGCCAAGTGAATTCAGCGGATTCGAGCGGTGGCCCATCAGATTTCAGGTCGTCGCTGACTTGCTTCGCGGCGGTTTTGATACGGTTGGCGGGCAGTTCGGGTTGCATTTTGGCGGCCAAAAACTGCGCTCGTGCCAAGCCGAGGTTGGGCAATTTGCCGTCGGTCGTCTCGCCAGCACGGTACAGCCCGGTGATGAGCAAGGTATCGCCCTGTCCGCTTTTGGCGAGAAAGACTTTTTTCCATGCCACGAAATTGGAGTCGGCGACGGGCGAGGAGGCGTTCCAAGCGAACAGCGGAGTGCCGGACGAGACCGGCGGCTGGGGCGGAGTGCCGTCGCAACATTGGCACTTGTAGCAATGCCAATAATTGACCGCCCAAGCCGAGTAGCCCGCAAAAAGCAGCACGGGCAGCCACGGTGGAATTCTCATGTCAAAAAAATTATCGTTTTGATTATGTTAGAAACGGAAAATATCCGTGCGAAAAACTTGGAAAATGTACGACGATTGATTTTACGGCCAAGTTTTGGCAGAATATTTTTTGTGTTCGGCTCGTCAAAACGAATCAGTTTTTTTGACTTTCGGCATCACCTCAACTCGAACCGCAGGTTGTCTATAAAAATGGGCTTGACGGATTGGTTCCAGACGTAGATTTTCAGTTTCGCGTCCGGGAATTTGTCTTTGTCCACCGCCCGGTCGAAGATGAACCTGCGCCATTTGCCCGCCTCGAAATCGCCCGTCAGCACCGGGAACGCTTGCCAATCCAGCACTTTGCCAACGGCGGTTTCGTAAGAGACCACTACGCGAGGCTCCAAGCCTTCGAGTTCGGGCACGAACACATCGCAACTCATGCGGATGGCACTGCCTACCGGAAAGTTTTTGACTTCGCCGACCACGCCCGGTGCGTATTCGTTGGCTTTGTCGGCCCGGAACGAACAGCGGCTGTCCTTGCCAAAAGTGGAGTCAATGCCCGGCAGGTCGTTTTTTTCAAAATCGAGGCTCCGCAGCACATGGGCGTTTTGCTCGAACGAATCGGTGGCAACGAACAAATAAGCCAGCGCACGGCCACCGTCCTCGAACACATCAATTTGCAGGAAGCGCGGGTCTTGCTGGATTTTTTCGAGCGGAACGTGCGCGTCCACGACCGAATAACGGTAGTCCCAAATCACCGCCGATTTGCCCGGCACAGGTTCGCCGGTGAAAAGCCGGGGCGTGTGGCGGCGTTGTTGCGGGTCGAAAAGGTCGAAATCAAGCGTGACCGCCGGGTAAATGGCATCCACATAAATGGTGCGCCCGGCGAGCGCGGCCCGGTGTTTTTCGGCCAGTTTTTGGTAGGCCAGTTGGTCGTTGTTCAGCATCAAATCGTTGCGCCAGACGCGCTTGTGGTTCAGGCCCCAAATGGCCCCGACGACGAGCAGGGCGAGGGCGATTTTGTCGAAATTTTTCCGCTGCCGGGCCAAGTCGAGCAAAGCCTCTGCCGCCCGTCCGCCGATGAGCGCGACCATCGGGAGCACGCCCAGCATCACGCGCATCAGGCCATAAGAATTGAAGATGCCGAGTGCCCAAAACATAGAGTGCGCCACGAAATACGCCACGAAAATCCCATAAACCAACCACAGTTCGTCTTTGCCAAAAGTGCCTTTGCCCGCCCAAAACCGCAGCAAACGCACCAGCGCAAGCAGCAGCCCAGCGGCCACAAACACCGTGATGAACGGCCCAAACACATCCGGGAAATGCACCGCGAAATGTTCCCAAGTGCCACGCCCGTAGCCGCTGCTGCCATCCAGATTTTGATATGGGATTTTGTTGAAAACCCACAGCACGTCTCGATGGATCGGCCAGCCGAACACGCCCAAAACCAGATGGCCCATGAGCATAAGCGGCAGCAAACGCCACGCCTTTTTGACGAGCAAATACACCAGCCACACGCACAAAATCACCAGCCCTTCCGAGCGCACGAACGGCAAAAACGACAGCCAAACCGTCGCCCCGGCCAACCGCCCGGCAAAGCCCCAAAACACGCCGACCGCCAGCCAACAGGCGAACATCGGTTCCGTCAGCCCCGAAAGCGTCAGGATGACCATTATGGGCGCACCGAAAAAGAAGAGCATCGGCAGCTGCGGCGGGCGCATCCCGATGCGCTCGGCGAGGCGGCAGGTGAGCCAAAGCGTCAGGCCCATGAGCGCGATGTTGGCAAGTTTCACGCCCACAAAGCCCAGCTGCGCCGCTGGGGCCATGAACATCACGAAAAGCGGCTTGGCCCAGTGGTTGAAAAAATTCTCCGGGTGCTCGAAGGCGTGGCGGGCGAACAGGTAGTGGTGGACGCTGTCGCCGTCGTCGGCGGTGCCGTTGAAATAGAAGGCCATGAAAGCCATGACCAAAAGGTAGGCGGCGAGGAAAATGCGTTCCGGGTTGCGGAAAAAGTCGAGCATCGAAGGTGGGTGCTTTTGCGCGGAAAGGTAGGGCGGTTCGAGGTTTTGCGGCCTTATTTGGGGTAAAGCCCGATTGATTGCAGCATTTTCCTGCATTCCACGTCTTCTGGGCGGTTGAAGTCAAATACGAGCGAGGTTGCAAGCCCGACGCTTGTTTTTGGCAGAATTTGTCCGTCTTCGATTTTAAAATGGGTCGCCCATTTGTCTTTCCTCGGATTGAAAAAACGGACAAAACGAGTTTGTCTCCCGGTTTGGATGAGCGTCCCGACATCGCTGCCTTTACGGCCATTGCAAATAGGGCAAGAACTGGCGAGGTTGTCTGGATGGGTCGTGCCCCGGTGTTTGAGCGCAATGACATGGTCAACCTCGAAAACGAACCCTGCTACTTGCATCGGTAGCAAGCAATATTCGCAGCGATAGGCTGCTCGCGCAAACACAAACTCGCGCAACGAATCAGGAATATGCCGGCTCATTGACGATGAGGGTGAGGGCTTTCGCTTTTGCGAGCCGCATGATGCGTTCGAGCGTGAAAAAATGTTCCAGTTCTGATTCTTGGCTGGGGCTTAGCGCACCTGTTTTCTTGGCTTCGAGCAGATGAGAAAGCCTGTTTTGCTGTCGCTCTGAGGGCCGGAATGCAAGCACTCGTTCGGGTGCCAGCATTGCCAAAAACTCGGCAAATTCCTGATATATCGAAGTGGCTGCGGCAGTATCCATGTCAATTTCGTTTGTGCAAATAAACAACCTTTCCTCTGGTTGAAAGACTAAGAAAACGCCCCGCCCGGAACTTCCCGACCCAGTTTTTGTTTCCAGCCGGTAATTTTGCGCCCGTGTCCGGCCTGCGGCAGCCGTCCACCGTCCACCGTCAGCCGTCCACCGTAACATGACATTTGAACCGAAAGACGTTTTCCGAAAACTCGAATTTGACAAAATCCTCGACCTCTTGCAGCGCGAATGCCTGACCCCGATGGCTGCCGAGGAACTCAAAAACCTCTCGCCAAGCACTGATTTTCAATGGGTTGACCTCCGCCTCCGCGAAGTGCGCGAGTTCAAGCTTACCCTCGAAAAAAACGACCGATTCCCGCTCGCCGCTTTTGCCGACATCCGTCCTGAACTGAAATTGCTCGACATTGACGGCTACACCTTGCAGGCCGAGTCGTTCCGAAACATCGTCATCATCTTGCTCGTCGTGCGCGACGTGTTCAAGTATTTCGGCGGCCAGAAAAAGGAGATTTACCCGAAACTCTACGACATCGTGCGCCCGCACTCCTTCGACGAGGGTTTGATAAAAGCCATCTACGCTGTGTTCGACGAAAAAGGCGACATCCGCCCCGATGCCTCGCCCGAACTGGTGCGGATTCGCCGCGAGGTCAGCCACAAATTGCGCGAATTGGACACCCGTTTCCGACAAGTCGTGCAGGATTACCGCTCGAAAGGCTGGCTCTCCGACAACCCCGAATCGTTCCGAAACAACCGCCGCGTCCTCTCCGTGCCTGCCGAGCACAAGCGCAAAATCCGGGGCATCATCCACGACGAAAGCGACACGGGCCGCACCGTTTTCATCGAACCCGACGCGGTCGTGGAAATCAATAACGACCTGTTCGACCTCGAAATGGAGGAGCGGCGCGAGATTTTCAAAATCCTCAAAGACCTCTCCGACCGCATCCGACCGTACTCCGGCGCGCTGCGCGGCTACTTGGAAATGCTCGTGCGCTTCGACGTGATTTCCGCCAAAGCCCGCCTCGCCCTGCCGATGAAAGCCGGGATGCCCATCCTGAAAGAGTCGTGCATCATCGGCCTGAAAAAAGCGTACCACCCGCTTTTGTACCTGAAAAACAAGCAGTTAGGCCGCAAGACAATCCCGTTCGACCTGCGCCTGCACCCCGAAAACCATATCCTGATTTTGTCAGGCCCGAACGCCGGCGGCAAATCGGTGGCCATGAAATCGGTCGGACTCATGCAGCTCATGGTACAAAGCGGGCTGCTCGTACCGGTCAATGAGTTGAGCGAAATGGGCATTTTCCATCAAGTTTTTGCCGACATCGGCGACCAGCAAAGCCTCGACGACGACCTTTCGACGTACTCCAGCCGTCTGCAAAACGCCCGCGTTTTCCTCGAAAAAGCCACGCCCAAAACACTGGTATTGATTGACGAAATGGGCAGCGGCACCGACCCCAAACCCGGCGGAGCCATCGCCGAAGCCATCCTCCGCCAATTGCACCGAAAGGGCGTGTACGCCGTCATCACGACGCACTATTCCAATTTGAAAGTCTTTGCGTTCCGCAACCCGGGCATCCTGAACGGCAATATGCACTTCGACAAGGACACGCTTTCGCCGACCTACGAGCTCAAAGTGGGCCGCCCCGGCAGCAGCTACGCCTTCGAAATCGCGGCCAAAAACAACCTGCCCAAACCGCTCATTGACTACGCCCGCCAACGCACCGGCAGCGAGACGGCTGTGGACGATATTTTGATAGAACTCCAACGCGAAAAACAGGAATTGGAGGAAAAACTCGCCGCCGTCGCCAGCAAAGAACAAAGCCTCGAACGCCTCATCAAGACCTACGACGCGATGCACGGCGACCTGAATTTGAAGCGGAAACAGCTCAAACTCGACCAAAAAGAGTTCGAGTTGCGGCAAAGCGCGAACGCACAGCGCGAGGTCGAGAAGCTGATAAAGCAGTTGAAACAAGAAGGCAGCGCGGAAAAAGCCCGCGAGGTCGCCGATAAAATCCGCGCAGAGCGCAGCCAAATCGTGCAAAAAGTGGACGAAATCCACGCCGACATCGTGAAAATCGAGGAGAACATCCCCTCAGCGGCAGCC
The DNA here is from genome assembly GCA_046299435.1 of Saprospiraceae bacterium. GTDB lineage: Bacteria > Bacteroidota > Bacteroidia > Chitinophagales > Saprospiraceae > M3007. The sequence goes on along the minus strand of JBKBIC010000154.1, from coordinate 1,605 downwards.
GTGTCGCGCATCGAAGTCGGGTCGTTTGTCCGCCTTCGGGCGGGCGGCGCGACGGGGCGCGTGACCGAAATCAGCAACAAAAAAGCGACCGTCGAAATGGGCGGTCTGAAAGTCACCGCACTCATCCGCGACCTGCTGCCCGCCGCCGAACCCATCAAACAGACCGCCAGCCTGACCTCCACCGACCTCGACCGGGCCGCCGCGTTCGATGCCAAACTTGACATCCGGGGCATGATGAAAGACGAGGCCCTGAACGTGCTGGAAAAATTCGTGGACAACGCCTTGCTTTCCAACGCCACCACGCTGCGGATTTTGCATGGCAAAGGCACGGGCATCCTGCGGCAGGTCGTCCGCCAAAAACTCCGCGAGTACGGCGGCAACGTGGCCCGCTCATATCACCCCGAACAGCAGGACGGCGGCGACGGCGTGACGGTGGTGGAGCTGGTTTGAGTTTCCTCAACAAAAAAGCGCAAGCCATTGGACATCAATGACTTGCGCTTTTTTGTTTCAATAATTCACGTTCACGAAAGCCGGTTCCGGTAGTCGCGATAGCCGAATTTCCGCACCACTTCCAGCCGCCCGCCTTCGCGCCAAATGGCGATGCTGGGGTGCGTCACGCCGTTGAAAGTCGTGGTTTTGACCATCGTGTAGTGAATCATATCCTCGAAAACAAGGCGGTCGCCGACCTTCAATTTCCGGTCAAAGCCATACTCCTCCATGAAATCGCCGCTCAAACACGACACCCCACCGAGGCGATATTTGAACTTCCCGTCGGCGGCGTTTTCGTGCGCATCGCGGATGCGCGGTCGGTACGGCATTTCCAACGTATCGGGCATGTGGGCCGTGAACGAGCAATCCAAAATGGCTGTTTTGATGCCTTTGTTTTCCACGATGTCGAGCACCGTGCTGACCAAAATGCCCGTGTCCCAAGCAATGGCCGAGCCGGGTTCCAAAATGACTTCGAGGTGGGGGTGCCGGGCGCGGAATTTTTGCAAAACGGAAATCAGGTGCGGCACATCATAACCTTCGCGGGTCATCAGATGGCCGCCGCCAAAATTGACCCATCTCAACTTGGGAAGAAACTGGCCGAACTTTGATTCAAAGTTTTCGAGCACCCGTTCCAAATCATAACTCGTTGATTCACAGAGCACATGGAAGTGCAGGCCCTCAATGCCGTCAGGCAGTTTGCCTTTGAAATTTTCCACGACCTCGCCCAATCTTGACCCCGGCGAGGCCGGATTGTACAGGGCCGTGCCGACGGGCGACCACTCCGGGTTGACGCGGATGCCGCAGGAAACGGGCTCCGGGCTGGCGGCCACTTTTTTCTGGAAACGACGGTATTGCGCCAGCGAGTTGAACGTGATGTGGCTCGAATATTTGAGGATTTGCCCGAATTCTCGCGGCGCGTAGGCCACCGCGTAGGTGTGGGATTTGACCTTCATCTCCTCGAAACACAGCCGCGCTTCGTTCAGTGAGCTGGCCGTTGCGCCGGGCAAATATTGCCGCACGAGCGGAAAAGCCGACCACATGGCAAAGCCTTTGAAGGCCAAAATGACCGACACGCCCGCCTCTTTTTGGACGCGGTTGATGAGCTCCAAGTTTTGC
>JBKBIC010000153.1:0-11584 GCA_046299435.1 Saprospiraceae bacterium | reverse complement strand
ATTGAGCACGGCATTGACCATGATGCGCACGAAACAGGTATCGCGGTTGCCGGCATCGTCAATGGCCTCGAAGATAAATTCGTTCAAGCCAGCTTGGAACGTGCCGCCCGTGAGGAGGCTCGTGGGCAATACTTCCACACCGCTGTCGCAAAAATCGGTGGCGGTCACGGTCGGCCAAGTCACCTCTTTTTCGCAGGCACCCGCTGCGTCCACCGTCATGTCGGGCGGGCAGTTGGTCAGCGTCGGGGCGGTCACGTCGCGCACCGTGACGGTGAACGAACGAGAGGCCGTGTTGCCCGCCGCGTCGGTGATGGTGTACGTCACGGTCTCGGTACCGATGCCGAACACGTCGCCCGGCTGATGCGTAGCGTTGGTGTCGGCAATCGTTTGGCACAAATCGGAAAACACCGGGTGAATCCATTGCACGGGGGCCGTGCATTGGTTGGCAGGCAGATTGACCGTGATGTTTGCCGGGAATGTGATGAAAATCGGGGCCGTGCGGTCTTCCACCGTCACCGTGAAGCGACAGGTGTCCGTCGAGCCGAACGGGCTTTTGACCACATAAACCACCTCGGTCATGCCCAATGGCAGGTAGCCTCCGGGGGAGAAATTGTTTGTGACGGTCAGGCCCGCTTGGTCGCAGGAACCGCCGTATTGGGGTGGGTCCCAAAAATAATTGTCAGTGCCGCAGCCGAACGTGAGGCTGAAATCCGTCACCGGCACCACTGCGTTGTCTGGGCAGGTGAAGAATTGCACGGGCTTGGAATCGGGCACCGTCACCGTGAACGAGCAGGCGGCGGTGTTACCGTCGTCGTCGGTGGCGAGGTAATTGACCGTCGTTGTGCCGAGCGGGAGGTTTTCGCCCGGATTGATATTCCCGGAAATCGCCACCGAGTTGTCGCAAGCGTCCGCCGCGTTGGGCAAATCCCAAGCCGCGACGGCCAAGCAAGTGGCGGTGTCGGGTTCGATGGTCAAATCAGATGGGCAAGCGATGCTCGGCGGTGTTTTGTCCACGATTGTCACGATAAAGGAACAGGTTGCCGTCAGGCCGCCCGCGTCGGTCGCCGTGTAGGTCACGAGCGTGTTGCCGACTTGGAACGAGAACCCGGAGGGATGCGTCGAAGTGACGGTCACGCCCGTCGGGTCGCAGGGGTCAAAACCGGCGGGTTCGGGCCAAGTGACGATGCGCTCGCAGGCACCAAGCGGCGCGTCGAAGCTACCGCTGCTTGGGCATGGCGCGTTCGGGCTGAAAATGGGCGGCTGGTTGTCGCGGACTTGCACGATGAACGAGCAGGCCGAGGTTTGGCCCGTGTTGTCGGTAGCCGTGAACGTCACCGTCGTCGTGCCCGTGAATGTGAAATCGCCACCGGGGTTGCGCGCAGGCACCACTGTGAGCGATTGGATGCCGCTGCAATCGAACGCATCCGGGTTCGGGAAATTCACGTTCGCGCTGCATTCCGAAGGCGGGGCGTTGATGACGATGGTACCGCTTGGGCAGGAAGTCAGGCGCGGCGGGGTGTTTTCGTCCACCGTGACCTCCACTTCGCAGGCGGCGGTGCGGCCCGTGTTGTCAATCGCCGTGAACGTCACCAGCGTGATGCCTGCCGGAAAAACCGCACTTTGATGGTTCGAGGAAATGGACTGAATGCCGCTGCAATCGAATGCAATCGGGTCGTCAATGTCCACAACGGCATCGCAATTGATTGTGTCCGCGCCTACCGTCACGCCCGGCGGACAGAACAAGAACACAGGCGGCGCGGTCTCCGCCACCGTCACCGTGAGCGAGCATTTGGAGGTTTTCCCTGTGCTATCGGCGGCTGTGTAGGTGACGAAAGTATCACCGATGGGGAACGTAGCCCCCTGAAAATCAGACTCTACAGAAGCTACGCCACTGCAATCATCGGTAACGACTGGGTCGGCCAGCGAAACCACTGCGTCGCAAGTGGTCGGGTCGGCATCCACTGTCGTGTCCGATGGGCATATCACAAACACAGGCGGCGCGGAATCGGTGCTGATGCTGACGTAACCGCTGATGATTTGCACCGGAATAGCGTTGCCCGAACCGTCCAAAGCCTCGATTGACAAGCTGGGCGGCACGGAAATGAAATCAAGGTCGGCAGTGAGCGAGGCCGTCTGTGCCACGAATTTCAGCGCGAAAAACACGCTGCCGTCCGGCAAAGTCGGCCACACGCTGCTCGGTGCGCCGAAAAAGTGGAACACCCCGGAAGCCGTGTCTTGGAACAGCTGCGGGAACAGTTGCAAGTTCAGCGCGGGGTTCAGGTTGACGACATCGGTGAGCGAAAGTGCCGCCGGATCCCATTGGACGTTGAACACCAGACCGGAGATATTTTGGAAATTCGACACGCGCACCGGCACGATGATTTCTTGGCCGGCCACCGTCTGGCAGTCCACCAAAACCGTGTCCATCGAAAGCACCAGCGCGTCCGTCAAATCCGGCTCCACCGTCACTTGGAAAGTACAAGTGCTGGTGTTGCCCGATGCGTCGGTAGCCGTGTAGCGCACGTCAGTTACACCAATATTATAGGTGCCATTGGCCGAGCCGCTGCCGCTGCCCGTCGTCGCGCCCGTCCGCGCAAAAGCAGTCGTGGGCGTGCCGCCGCAGTTGTCCGAAACCGTCGCAGCGAGGCTATTGACCGCCGCGCTGGTCTGGCCGGTCGGGGCAGTCACGGTGACGTTGGCTGGGCAAGTCAGCACGGGCGGTGTGTTGTCCCGGCGGGTGTACGAGCCGTTTGAATACTTTGAAGGCAGGTCGTTGCCAAGCGCGTCGAACGCCTGACGCGACACAGGGCTATCGCCAAACATCACCGTCGAGGTCGCCCCAACGGTGGCCACAGGCGTGAAATTTATCCTGAAAAGCGTCTCGCCGTCGGGCACCGACACGCCGCCCTGCACGGGCGAAGCCCAGACCATTGCCAATCGGCCACCCGTGTCGGCCTGAACCAAATTGAAGTCGCTGAGCGCGAGGCCCATCGTGGCGTTGAACGTGCTGACCGACTCAAAATCGAGCACTTGTTTGTCCCACGAAACCGAGAATTGCAACGCGCCCACATTGTCGAAATGCTGCGCCGTGATGTTGATGGCCGCCGAAGTAGGGCCGCAGTTCTGCGTGAGTTTTTGCGCGATGATGGTCAGTGTATCGGGGCCGGGCGGCACAATCGTTTGAATATCAATGGTAAACGCGCAAGTGGCCTCGTTCCCGCCAGCGTCGGAAGCCGTGTAAGTCAGCGTCGTCAAGCCGGGGTTGAAAGTCGTGCCGCTTGCATCGGGGTCGTTTTGGTCGCCGTCGTTTGTGCTGCCGGTCGCGGCCCAGCCCACGTTGGGCGCGCCGCAGTTGTCGGCCACCGAGAGCGGGGCGATGCCGTTGATGACGAGCGGCACGCTGGACGTATCCACCACATTGGCCGGGCAAGTGATGGTCGGGTCTTCCGTGTCGTCGGACGAAACGCCGCCATTGACCGCAAGGTGCGGCAAATCGCCCCCTTGCGGGTCCGAAAAGAACACAGGCACCGGGCCGGTCGCAAAAATCGCGCTGCCGAACCCGCCGCCGAGGTAGTTGAATGTCGTGGAAAAAACGACCGTGCCGTCGGGCAACATCAGGCCGTTTTGGTTGGCGTAGCCCCAAGTCAGTACGATTTTGCCTTGACCGATGAAGGTTGTCGAGTCAGCCGAGGCAAAGGCGTTCTGGTTGGGCAGGAAAGCCGGGTTCAAGCCGGAGGTCTGCACGAATTGCAGCTTCGTCATGTCCCATTGGAGCGTCAGCTGGAAAGAGCCGACACCCGAAAAATTTTTGACCCGCATGGGCACCACGACTTGGCCGGTCGAGTTGCAGGCCACTGAAACCGTGTCAATGGAAAGGATGACCTGTGCGCGGGCGCGGTTCGGCAAGAACGACGCGGCGCAGAGGATTAAGAGTAAAATGATATTTCTCATTGGATTGGAAATCAATCAATTAGGAGGATTTTTTAAGTGTTGAGTGATAAATGATGAGTGATGAATGATGAACGCCGCACACAATCGGAAGCGGTCGCCCATCACTCATCACCCACCGTTCATCGTTCATCACTTAAAAAGAGACCATTTTCTTGCGGTCGCTGCCTGCCGGGGTTTCCAGTTCGTACCAGTACACGCCCGGTGCGCCCAGTTCGGCGGCACGGAACCGCAATTCGTTGTAGCCTTTCTCAAAATTGCCATCCAGAGTTTTGACTAATTGGCCAGCAGAGTTGAACACGCGCAAGGTGGCTTGGCTACTTTCCGGCAGGCGGAAACCGACGGTCGTCATGCCATTGAACGGGTTGGGCTGGTTTTGGTAAAGTGCGAACTCGCCCGCCGCTTGGCCAATGTGGCCCGGCGTAAAGAACTCGAAATCAACCTTTTGCGACTGGCCTTGCAAGTCGTAGGTGGCGGCTTCGATGATGCGGGAGCTGGGGTACAGCACTTTCGAGAGCGCGGTGCCGTTCGAGCGGGCGCGGAAGCGCAGCGCGAACATGGCCTCGCCTTCGGTCAGCGTGGTGGCCTCGGTATTTACCCAGTTCATGGTCAGCGCGCCGTCTTTGACGAAGGTAGTGCCGAAGTTGTCGGTGCCGAGTTCCGGCAATTTGCCCATTTGGACATCCTCAAATTCGAGTGCCGTCGGGTCGAATTCGACGGTCATTTGGAAGGCTTGGCGGTTCACGAAATCGCGGGTTGCGCGGAGCGGAACCGTCACGAGGTCGCCTTTTTGGAAAGCCTTGTCTTCGATGCCGATGAGCATCGTGCCGTTGCGGTCATCTGCCACATCGCCGCCTTTCAGGTTGGCCGGTGCATTGCCCGTGACGTCGCCCAGACGCACAGCCACGAAATCGTCAGCCGTGAAATCTTGGAGCGCGGGTGTGTGCGAAATCGTGGTCGGGTATGTGCTGTCCAACGGCGTGCTGCCACCGGGGCCGGGCACATAGGCCGGGAACGCATAGCTTTTTGGGATGAACACCCAGTCGGGGCGCACATTGTTGTTGACGGTCAGCTGCGTGTCAATGGCGAGCGTGAAACGTTGCAACACTTGGTAGTCGCCGATGGTGATGGATTTGCTGTTGTTCACGTCGGCAGCGACCCACTGGTACGGCGACGGGAAAATATCACCGAAAATGTGGCTACGCAGGCGGAGCAAGTCGCCGGAGTTGATGCCGACAGGCTGCTGCTGCGGGATGGCAAAGTATTCCTTGAAGCAGCTGACTTCGGTGTTCGAGCCGTTGTTGACCGCAAAATTGTACGAACCGTCGGCAGGCGTGGTCGCGGTGGCGGTCGCCGTGCCGCTCAACGAAACGCGCACGTTCGGCACGTCGCGCTCGACGAGGTTGGTCGGCACCATCGGGTGCGCCCAAGTGCGGACGTGGCCGCCGACATCCACCGTGTTTGCCGCTTGCGAAATCTGGACGGAGCCGTTTACAGCGTCCGCCGGGACGACCGTGATGGTCTGGCCGAACACTTGGTTGACCTCGAAAGTAGCCGGGGTGCCGTCAAGCGTGATCGCGCTGCTGCTGCTCAACGGGCCAACAAGGTTGACTTTGATGTTGAAAAGCAGGGCGTTGTTCGGCAGCGTCAAGGTTTGGTTCGGGGCTGCTCCCCACAGGATATTGATGTCGTTGCCCGTGATGTCGAAGAAGAAGTCGTTGACTTGCGGGTCGTCAATCGCGCCAGCGTCTTGGATGGTCACGACCGTTGCGACCGCCGGGTTGACGACGTGCAGGCTGAACTGGAAGGATTGGATGTTCGTGAAACGCTCCACAGTCACCGGGATCAGGGCCATGCCACCGCTTTGGCCGGTGACGTTGCCGACCGTGAACTTGATTTTTTCGCCTTCCGGCACCACGACCGAGCCCAAGCGACGGCAGTTGCTGGTTTGGTCAGTCACGGTGTAAGCGTATGTCCCAGCCGTGAGGTTGGAGATGGAGGCTGTCGTTGCGCCTGTGCTCCACAGGTAAGTGAAGTTGCCGGAACCGCCCGTCGGGCTGACGCTGGCCGTGCCATCGCTTGCGCCGAAAAACGAGGGCGCGCTGGCTTGGGCACTGGCCGTGAACGAGTTGACTGCGCCGGGGTCAACCGTTACCGTCACGGAGCAGTTGTTGATGTTGCCGGCAAAGTCGGTCACGGTGAGGACTGCGGTGGATTGGCCCAAATTGGAGCAATCGAACGTATTCGGGGTAAGCGCGTAGCTGGCAATGCCGCAGTTGTCGGTGCTGCCGAGGCCCACGTCGTTGGCGTTCACGGTGGCTGTGCCGTTCGAGCCGAGCACGACGGTGACGCTGTTGATGCAAACCGCCGTCGGCACGGTGTTGTCCACGACGTTCAGGTTGACGACATAAGAAGCCGTGTTGCCGCATGGGTCGCTGGCCGAGTAGGTAATCGTGTACGTGCCCGGTGCGTAGAAACCATTGGCGTTCAAGCCGCTGAACGTGCGTACCACTTGGTTCCCTTGGCGCACCACCGCGCCGAGGCCAGTGAGTTGTGCCAATGGAGCGCAGTCGCTGATGTTGTCCGTGAGGTCGAGGCCCGTGATTTGCACGTCGCAACCTTGCGTCATGGAGCCGTTGGAGGTCACGACATACGGGTTGGCAGGCAAATCTTGCCCGGCAAACACCGGCGCGAGCGTGTCTTTCACCGTGATGGTCTGGGTGTAGCGGGCCGTGTTGCCGCAGTCGTCTTTGGCCTCCCAACGGCGGGTAAGTGTGTAGCGGTAGCTGCCGCAAGCACCTTGTGCCACGCCGGATTGGGTGTCGCCAAGCCAACGTACCGTCGGGGTGCCGCAGTTGTCAGTCGCTGTCATCACGGTATCGGCAGCGGCAAACACATAGCAAGCGAGCGTCTTGTTCGGGTGCGCGGCGGTGTTGAGCACGGGCACTGCCGTGTCGTTGATCGAAATCAACTGGTTGCAAGTGGCCGTGTTGCCAGCGTTGTCGGTGGCGCGCCAAGTGCGGCGGATGCGGTCGCAGTGCGGGCCGGTGGGGATGTTCGTGTTGTCGGTGAACGTGATGGCATTCAGGCCGCACAGTTCGATGACGTTTGCGGGCGTGAGCTGCCCGGTGGCAGGCGGTTGCGTGGATTGAGTGCAGTCAATCGTCACGTCAGCCGGACAAGCCGTGATGACTGGCGGGGCATTTTCCTGCACTGTGACGTTGGCATTGCAGTAGGCCGAGTTGCCCGCAAGGTCAACGACCGTGAGCGTGACGGCGACTGGTGCGCCTACGTCCGAGCAGTTGAAAGTCGAACGGTTGAGCGAAAGGCGCGAGTTCGGGATGGTGCCGTCGCAGTTGTCGTAGCTGCCGACGTTCACTTGTTGTGGCAAAATCGTGGCCGTGCCGGCGGCATTGAGCGTGACCGCCAAACCTGTGGCAATGCACGTGGCGACCGGGGCCGTGCAGTCTTTGATGTTGACTTTCAAAGTGCCCGACGAAGGCGTAGCGAGCGAGAAAGAGTCGCGGGCTGTGAACACGATGTCGTGTGCGCCGACCGGGAAAATTTTCGAGAACAGGCCGTTGGGCACAGGCTTCAATGTGCCTGCCGAATCCCAGTGGAAAGTCAGTTCCGCATCTGGGGCGCAGTCGGCCACAAAAGTTCTGAGGTCGAAAGTCACCGTGTCGTTGCAGGTGGCGCGGTTCGGGTCGGTGCAAATTTCAAAAGCGGTCGTCGGCACTGTCCAGACCGGGGCTTGCGTGTCGCGCACGGTGATGACTTGCGTGGAAGTCGTGCGGTTGTTGGATGCGTCGGTGGCCGTCCAGCGGCGGAAAATCTGGTAGTTGTACTTGCCGGAGCCGAACGTTTTTTGAGTCGTCGAGTCCGTGCGGACGGGCGTGATGTTGCCGCTGCAAACGTCGGTAGCGGTCACGTTGGTCGGCGCGGCAGGAGCCGTGCATTCGACGGTCACGTCTGCTGGGACGTTGTTGATGGTCGGGGCAGTTTTGTCGGAAATGGTCACGCGGGCCGAGCAAGTGGCCGTGTTGTTGTTCACGTCGGTCACGGTCAGCGTGATGGTGTTCATGCCCAAGTTCGAGCAGTTGAACGTGGTCTTGGAAAGCGCGAGGGCGATGCCGCCGGGGCAGTCCTGCGGGTCTTCGCTGCCATTGTCAATCTCGTTGATGGACACAGCGACGGTGCCGCCCGCGCTCAAGTCTTTGGATACGTTGCGGCAACGGGCGATGGGCGGCACGTTGTCGGGCAGGATTTGGATAGTCTGTTGTTGGACGGTCAGGCCGCCGTTGAGGTCGGAATATTGCCAGACGACGTTGTGCAAACCGACCGGGAATTTGTAGCTCGGCGGCGGGCCGGGTTGGAAAATCGGGCCGTTCTGTGCGCTGGTGTTGGTCACGGCATAAATCGTCGTCAGGGGCGTGCCCGGAGGGCAATCCGACATATCGTATGCCGTCGGGGCCGGGATTGCGTCGCCGCAAGCGTCCACAATCGTGGGCAGCACGTTGACGGTCGGGACGGGTTTCAGCTGACCATTGCCAAACACAATCGGGATGGTGGTATTGACTGAAAGTGGCAGGTTGGTGTTCGTGTTGCCTGTTTTCGCCGTGATGGTAATCGTCACTGGGATTGGCAAGAACGGAGTCGTCGGGAAAGAAGGGATGTTGTAGATGCTGCCCGCTGCGGGGGTTTGTGTGATATTATAGAGGTCGCGGTCGAAGCAGGTGTTTCCAATCACCGTTGCTGTAGTCAAATCCGGGACAGGCACATCAGCGCAGTCAGCGGCAAATGCTTGGGTCGTCGGTGGGGTCAGTGAGGGTGTGCGTTTTTCCTCTACAATCACGTCGAATGTCGTTTGGCCGCGATTGCCTGCGGCATCGGTGGCGAAAAAGGTCACGCGGGTGCGGCCTGTTTCAAAAATACCGGAGGCGTTCGCGCCTGTGCCGTTGATGACCGGGCCGTCGGGCAGGAGGCGTTTGCGCCACGAGTAGGCCATGTTGGCGCGGGAAGTGCAGTTGTCGGAGACTTGCACAGAGTTGGCAGTCGTGTCGAGGCGGACGGTGACGAACTGTACACAGTCGTTCAAAGTGTCGGCCAAGACGATGTTGGCACGGGGTGCGAGCACCGGCTCGATTTCGTCGCGCACCGTCAGGCGGATGGAGCAGCTGCGGGTGTTGCCCGATACGTCGGTGGCCGTCCAAGTGATGGTGTGGGTGCCGGTGTTCAGTTGTGCGCCTGCGAGCGAGGCCGTGTTGTTGAAGCTGTTGACGATGGTCAGGCCGGTCGGGCAAGCATCGGTGGCAGAGGCATTTTGCAAGACGCTGAGTGTGCGGAAGCAGTTGTTGACATCTGTGCTAACGGTGTCCAAGAACGGGTTGCCGTCGTTGTCAAGGTTCGGACAAGTCACTGTTGGCAGGGTCACGTCGCGGACGGTGACGGTCGTGGTGGCGGTGGCGGTGTTGCCGCTGCCGTCGGTCACGGTGAAAAGAATGGTCGTGACCCCGACGTTGAATTTGCGCGTGAGCGGGATGCCGCCGTTCGGGAGGTTGGTCGTGGCGAGCGTCGTCGCACCGGAGAGTGCGTAGGTGACGCTGGCGACGGAGCAGTTTTCAAAGTATTCGCCGAAGCCGAGGTTGGCAAAGACGTTCTCGCGGGTGATGTTCAGCCCTTGGATGGTGTCGCGGTCGCAGCCTTGTCCGTTGAGCTCGGAGAGGACGGTGACGTTCGCCGGCGGCGTGATGAGCGGTTTGAACTGGTCGCGCACACGGAACAGCAGCGGGATGCGTGTGCTCTCGGTGGATGGGTCGAGGTTGGCGTTGCGGATGGCAAGGTAGTACACCCGGTCGCCGATACTGTCGCAGTTGAAGGTGATTTGGCTTGGGTTGCTCGGCGAAGCGTTGCCCGTTGGGTAAAAATAGAAACGGGCTTGCAGGTTGGAGCAGTTGCCGGTGCAACAGTTGCTCTGGAAACTCAACCCCTGCACATAGAGGTCGGCCAGCGCAACCGAAGCCTGACCCGTCACGCCCAACTCGATGGTCGTCGTGAAAGGGGCTGCGGGCGGGTTGTACGGGTGGTTGATCTGGCATTGTTGCGCCGAGAGCCTACCCGCCGACAACACACAAACGAGGGTGAACAACGCCAAGCCAATGACCCGGCGCAGCAGCGTCGAAGAGATGTTCATGGTAAGAAAATTTTTGGAAAGATGGATGGGAGTAAAGGACAGACCGCTGAGGAAAGGGTGTAAATCCTTCATCAATAAAAATCGGTTTGAGATGAAAAAAGTTGTTCTACATCCGGTGGCTCGGCAGCAAATAGGAGAGGAAACCGTGGGCACGAGCGTACCGGAGTGCGTAAGATGGATTAAAGATTGGCTAAAAAAGCACGCAAGGTTACGGCGAATTTGCCTTTGGAGGCAAAAAAATTTAGGTAGCAACATTGCGCGGTTTTTCATAAACCGTTGTCTTTCAGTCTAAAAGGTGTGGCCTCGCAACCGTCCTTTGCCTTGTCGTCAAAATCCTGTGCGGGCGTTATCGGCTCTTTTGCAATTTTTACGCAGCCAATGGGCAAAAACCATACCTGTTTTTTGGTAAGCCTCAACAATCGTTTTTCTTTCAGACATGGGCAAGAAAAGACACCGCCAAATCCGAAAAAAAGGACTCCCGCCCGGCACTTTGGTCTATACCGGCAGCCGCCCGCAAGGGCAGGCAATCGTCAAGTCAGTGCGTTTCTCGGCGGAAAAAGTGGAAGAGCAAGATGGGTTTGCGCCGGAGTTCGCCCGCAACAAAAACGGAATTGTCTGGGTGGATGTGCTCGGCCTCACAGATGTACCGCTCATCGAGCGCATCGGCACGGCTTTCCAAATCCACCCGCTCGCACTCGAAGACGTACTCGACACCTCGCACCACGCCAAGCTGGAGGAGTACGACAACGGCCTGTTTTTCATTGTGAGCAACTTGCGCTTGGACGCGGGGGAACTTGATTTGCACACCGAGCAAATCTCCATTTTCTGTGGCGCGGATTTCGTCGTGTCCTTTCAAGAAGATGCCGACGACACGCTGCTGCCCGTTTGCACACGCCTCCGCGAGGCACGCGGCCGCATCCGAAAAAAGGGGGCGGACTACCTCGCCTACTCTCTCGTGGACGCGATTGTGGACAATTATTACACGATTTTGGATGAACTGGAAGCGGGCATTTTAGCACTCGAACAGGTGATTCATGCCCAGAACGTCGCGCCGGAAACCAAGCTCCGCATCTTCGGATTGAAACGGGTCATCGGCCAGTTCAGGCGGCACCTCGTGCCACTGCGCGACGCAGCTTTGCGGTTTTACCGGACTGATAGCCCGGTGGTGGACGAATCGAACCGCGTGTTTTTCCGCGATGTGAGCGACCACGTCCTGCAAATGCTCGATTCGGTGGACAACCTCCGCGACCAAGTCTCCGGCATCCAAGAACTTTACCAAGCCGAACTCGGCAACCGGATGAACAACGTCATGCGCCTGCTGACGGTCATTTCCACCATCTTCATCCCCCTCTCGTTCATCACCGGGATGTACGGCATGAACTTCGACTATATCCCCGGCCTGCACAACCCTATCGGTTTTTTCGTGCTGTCGTTCATCATGTT
>JBKBIC010000152.1:0-11713 GCA_046299435.1 Saprospiraceae bacterium | reverse complement strand
CTGGCTTTGCTCCACGCGACGGCGCGCAATGGCGAGCTGTTCCTCCGAAAGCAGGATGTTCAGGTAAGCCTAAGCCACTTGCAGGGCCAGGTTGTTGGCCATTTGCTCCGCGTCGGCGCGGGCCGCGAGTGCGTCCCATTGGGCTTGTTTGACGCTGTGGTGCAGCTGGCCGCCATTGAAAAGCGTGACCCCAGCGGACACGCGCCACTGGTTGTAGCCGATGCCCGTCGTGATAAACGAGTTGGAGGTCGGGTCAATCGTGCGGCCAAACTGCTCGCCGATGTCGGTGCCCGCGCTGAGGTTGGGCAAGCGGTTGGCACGGGCTTGTTTTTCGGTGAGCAATGCGCCTTTCACCGTCTGGTTGGCTTGCTGGATGGCGAGGCTCACCTCTTGGGCGTGGCGCACGCAGCGTTCGAGCGACCAAGCCGCCGCGTCCTGTGCCTGTGCGGCGAGGCTGATGAGCCACGCCGCCATGAGCGTCAATACTGTCCTTTTCATGCTTAATATTGGGTGTTTTTGCCGTCAGCCGTTCAATTCGGCAGCAAGGTTAGCGCGAAGGCCGCGCTTGGAGGGCATTATTTGATGAAAAAACAGATTCGGCAGATGAACGCGCCGAATTTGGTCGGGAGCCTACTTGAACGGGCGGTCTCGGCTCAATTTTCCGGCGGATTTTGAAATAGCCCCGCTTACCTTGTCCGGCGTTTTCAGGCAAGGGAAAACTTGGCACGCCCAGCCCCAAACCCGCGCCACCCGACTTGCCCAAAGCTTTGAAAACTACCACTAATTGTCCCGATTCGTCGGGGTTATCCAATTTTTCACACCAGCACATTCGCACAAATGGCATTCAACACCCGCACTCTTTTGCTCCCTGCCCTCACCATCGTCGGCCTCGCTTGCGCGGTCGCTTGCAAAAACGAACCGGCCAAAACCGCGCCGCCGCCCGCCGACAACACCCTGACCGAACAAGAAAAAACCGAAGGCTGGCGGCTGCTTTTCGACGGCAAAACCCTCGACGGTTGGCACAAATACGGCGGCGCGCCCGTCGGTAAAATGTGGGCAATCGCGGACGGGGCCATTCACCTGAACGCCGTGCTCGAAAAAGACCATTGGCAGGCCAAAGACGGCGGCGACATCCTGACCAACGATGCCTTCGAGAATTTCGAGCTGCGCTTGGACTGGAAAATTGACACCTGCGGCAACTCCGGCATCATCTACCACGCGGTGGAGGACACCGCCAAGTATGCCTACCCCTGGATGACCGGCCCCGAAATGCAGGTGCTCGACAATGCTTGCCACCCCGACAGCAAAATCCAGAAACACCGCGCCGGGGATTTGTACGACCTCGTGGAGTGTTCGAGCGTGACCGTGAAGCCCGCTTTGGAGTGGAACTCGGTGCGCCTCATCTCGCACAACGGCCATGTGGAGCACTGGCTGAACGGCACCAAAGTCGTTGATATTCAGATGTTTGAAGGCGGCAAACCCACGCAGCAATGGCTCGACCTCATCAAGGGCAGCAAGTTTCCCGGCCTGCCCGCGCCGGATTTCGGCCTTTCGGCCAAAGGCCGCCTCTGCCTCCAAGACCATGGCAACAAAGTGTGGTACAAGAACATCAAAATCCGCCAGCTGTGATTGAGCAAAGAGTTGAAAAGAAGAAGCGTTGAAAAGTTGAACTTCAACGCTTCCTCTTTTCCTCTTTTCAATCCCTTCGATTCAATTCAATCGGAAATTGACGGGCAACATCATCGTGCAGTTCACCGGCTTGCCGTTGTGCGTGGCGGGCTTCCAGCGCGGCATGGAAAGGATGACGCGGATGGCCTCTTGCACGAGCAGCGGGTTCAGGTTGGCATCGGCGTTGAACTGGGCGGCCTCGTTCACGCGGCCCGTCGCGTCAATGATGAACTTGACCACGATTTTGCCCTCGGCCTTTGCCTTGCGGGCCTCTTCGGGGTATTTCACGTTTTCCATCATGAATTTCATAAGGCCCATTTCGCCGCCGGGGAATTCCGGGGCGGTCTCGGTTTTTTGGTACACCAGCTCGCCGTCGCCGTTGGTGAATGGTTTGAGGTCGTTGCGGACGATTTTCACGTCCTCTTTGGAAGTGGCGGGGTCATAAGTGACGACCGTGTCCACTTGTACCCAGTCGTTGGCTTCCAGTTGGCGCACCCAAGCGGCGCGGGTCGGGTCGGCGGCGCTTTGGCCGAGCAGGGTGTTCTGCTGGAACAGCAGGGCGAAAAACGGCACAAGCGGCAGGGCGAGGGCGTATTTCCAGCCCGCACGGGCGGGCGACGAAGTTTTTTTCGTGAGCATGACGATTCGTTTTTTTAGTTGTGGTGTGAAAAAATGGTTTGCAATGGCGAGCGCGGGTCCGGTCTGCGCCTGCCGTATCAACAATAGGCCATATTGTTTGCGGTCGGAAGTGCTGGCCGAGGCTGCGTCGGCCAGATATTCATGCACCACGCGCACGGCGCGGCGGTACCAATGTGCCAGCGGATGAAACCAAAACACGATGCCCAATACCTCGAAAAACAACACATCCGCGCTGTGCCAGCCCTGCGCGTGCGCCCGTTCGTGGGCGAGCATCTGGGCATCGGATTTTTCGGAGCCAAAATCGGGGCCGACGAAAATCCAGCCGAAGAACGAGAACGGCCCCGTTGCCGCCAGTTCCGTGCGGAAAACGCACGTTCCGTCGGGCAAAATTTCGCGGCGGCTGCCGAAGGCAAGGCCGAGAATCCGCCACAAACCCGCCCCGAACCGGAGCGTCGCCACGCCCGCGCCCGCCAAGTAAATCCAAGTCAGGGCGGTCAGCCAAAAATTGGACTGCGGCGCGGCCTCCCAATCTTTTTGCAGCCCGACGACCACCTCCGGCAGTGCGATGGCGGGCAGGGCCGTACTGTTTTCGACCTGAAAAAATGCCCCGGCAAATGGCAAGCAAAGCCCAGCGAGCGCAGTCAGCCAGAGGTAGGCGCGGTTGGCTTGGAAAAAGGTTTCGTGCCTGAAAAGCAGGGCGTACAACCCCGCGAACGCGCCCCAAGCCAGCGTCAGTTTGAGCAGAAAAACGAGCATAAGTCGTTGATTTTCAGATGAAAATTATTTTTCGTCGAAGCCTTCCAGCCGCCGCATCATGTCCTCCAAATCGCTTTTGCTGATTTGCTCCTCGGCTGCCAAGTGCGACACGAGCCGCGCCGCCGAGCCATCGAAATAGTGCCGCAGCAGGTCGCCGAGCGAGCGTTTGCCGTAGTCTTCTTTTGTGATGAGCGGGAAGTATTCGTGCGTCTTGCCGTAGGCTTTGTGGCCGACGAAGCCCTTGCGCTCCAAGATGCGGACGACCGACGAAATGGTGCTGTGCGGCGGCTTCGGCTCGCCCATTTTTTCGAGCAACTCGCTCACGGTGCACCGCCCGGCCTCCCACACGAGCCGCATCACGTCTTCCTCTGCTTTGGTCAGTTTTTGCATGACGATTTTTGGTTTCAATTTTTTGCTGCCACGAAAGTATGCCGAGTGTTTTGGCTACACAACTTTTTTTTACGCTTAATAACGTATTTTTTAGTTGATAAAATTGCCTGCCCAAAAACGCCTCCTTTTTTTATTGATAATCAACGACTTGTGAAAAAAAATCGGCTGCGCCCAAACTGGGCGCAGCCGCAAGCTTTGCATTGAAAATGGGCGTGCTCCGTCGTCCGGATTCACTGGATGACCACTTTCCCGGTGTGCCCATCGAGGTTGAACAAGTAAATGCCCGGCGGCCAATCGGCCACTTCGACCGAAAACGTGCGCCCGCCCAAGTCCGTGCGGCGCAGCACTTCGCG
This sequence comes from Saprospiraceae bacterium, assembly GCA_046299435.1. GTDB lineage: Bacteria > Bacteroidota > Bacteroidia > Chitinophagales > Saprospiraceae > M3007. Next base: position 7,907 of record JBKBIC010000152.1, on the reverse strand, counting down.
CCCGGTGGCATCGAACAGCCGGAGCGCGTGCGCGTCGCGCTCGCCGGTCAACGTGAAAGTCAGGCGGTCGCTGGCGGGGTTGGGCTGTACTTGCACGGTGGGTGTTTTCAACTGATTGTCAGGCTCTTGTGCGTCCAGCACGATTGGTTTTTCGGTATAAAAGGCCACGAGCACCATCATTTCGTCGTTGCTCGTCGGGCCGAACTGCACGGGCGCGGGGCCGTCGTTGACATAGGTGGCCTCGTGGATGAGGCCGTTGCTCCATTTGATGGGCAGCAGCGGCAGCCAGTAGCGCATGGGGATGTGGCGGTAATCGAAGTACGGCGAGGGGCAGCCCGGTTCGGCGAAAGGGCAGGCCGCGTCGTAGAGCGGCTCACCTTTTTGGCCGTTGGGCAGGCGTTTCCAGACTTTGTAGCCGGTGCCGTACTTGTGCGTGTGGCCCATGAGTCCCCAGATGTAGATGGAATCTGCGCCGGGCGTGAAGACGTTTTGTGTGTGCGAGATGTTGTTGCCGTTGTTTGGGATGGGGATGTTGGGGTTGGCGATGAGCGTGGCGAACATCTCCTGCGCTGCCGTGCCGACGGGCTGTGTGTACACATTTATATATGCCTCGCACTGGTACGGTCGGTCGGCGGAGTAGTTGATGTAGTGCGAGTTGAGGTCGAGGACGAGGTCTTTTTTCCAGTGGAAAGCCGTCGTTGCGGGCAGTCGGAGGTCGGTTTGTTCCTGCACGGCGGCGGTCAGGTTGATGTCGAAGTGGTTGGCCTGCGTCCGCAGGCCCTGTGGGTTGGCGTTCGCGCCCGCCGCGCCCGTGAAACTGTAGATGATGAAATGGTGCGAATACGGCGAGAACTTGATGTCCACGCGGTTCACCTCCACGTCGGCGGGCAGGCGCAGCTCGTTTTTCAGGTAATACTCCACCTCGCCGTCGGGCGGCAAGTAAAACGGTCCCATTTTTAGTTGAAAACCCTCGCCCGGCGCGGGCGCGGGCGGCGGCCCGTCGGGGAAGGATTTGAGGCCGTTGTTGTCGTACCATTGCTCTACGAGGGCTTTGTTGAACTGCACGCCCGCTGTTTTCGCGCCGTACAAAATCCACTGGCGGATGATTTCTTTCTCCTTTGCCGTCATTTCGCCGGGGTAGGCCGGGCCGGGCATATCGTCGCCCTCGCCCGCGTGCAGCGCGGCGATGGTCGGCTCGAAGCCTTCGTTGATTTTGCGGAACAAAAAGCTGCGGTGCGGGTGGCCGGGGAACACGAGGCGGTCGCCTTTGCCGAGCGCGGTGGCATTCGTGGGGTTTTTGTTGACCAATTTGCCGGCCACAAAAATGGCTTTCAGGTTGTTGTTCGCGCCTTGCCCTTCGAGGTCGAGGCCAGCTTCGGGCGAGGCATGGTCGTGGCAGCTGACGCAGCGGTTCTGGAAAATGTTATAGACCTCCTCGACGGAAGCAATCGTCTGCGCCTGTCCGCCGATGGCGAGCAAAAACAGGGCAAAAACAGGCAAGAAAAATCTTTTCATGGCCGGGACAGGATTGTTTTATGAAAAATGGTGGACGCGACAAAGATTGCCCGCCCGCGCCAATCGTTGCCGGGAAAGTGCCGACACGGGCGTTTTTTCGTCGAAACGCCGGGCAAAGCAAAGACACCGAACCGACGGAGGAACCCTGACTTGCGGGAGGGGAGAATTTTTGGCATCAAAAACAGCCCAACATCTTCTTCTTTTGCCCCGCCAAACACACCCACCTGTCATGCGAAAAATCACCGCCGATTGGGTTTTCCCGATATCGTCCGCGCCCCTCGAAAACACCGTCGTCATCACCGATGGCGCGGGCAAAATCCTCGCCCTCGAACCCGCCGACCGCCATGACCCGGCCAGCCTCGAACGGCATCGCGGGCTGCTCGTGCCGGGCTTCGTCAACACGCATTGCCACCTCGAACTGTCGCACATGAAAGGCAAAGTGGACACGGGCACGGGGCTGATAAAATTCATCACGGGGGTTGTGACGCAACGCAACGCTGCCGCCGAAATCATCGCCGAGGCCATCGAACGCGCTGAAAATGAGATGCTTGCGGGCGGCATTGTGGCTGTCGGCGACATCTCGAACACGACCGACACCTTCTCGGCCAAGAGCCGGGGCCGACTCCGCTACCACACTTTTGTGGAGATGTTCGACTTTTTGCAGGACGCTGGCACGGACAAGGCTTTGGCCGATTGGCTGCCCGTTTTTGATGCGCTCGAACTGCCGCCCGGCCACCAAAAAACACTCGTGCCGCACGCGCCGTACTCGGTCTCGAAACGGCTTTTCCAAGAATTGAACACCCGCACACCGGAGGCCGCGCACGTCACGGTCAGCATCCACAATCAGGAAACACCGCCCGAAAACGAGCTATTTTTGCACAAAACGGGTGGATTTTTGGATTTCTACGGCGGGTTCGGCATTTCGCTGGAAAAATTCGAGGCGACCGGGCAGCCGTCCATCCAATACGCGCTCGAACACATGAACCCCGCCAACCGCACTCTTTTTGTCCACAACACACTGACGACCCGCGCCGACATCGCCGCCGCCCATGCGTGGGGCGAGCGCGTGTTTTGGGCCACTTGCCCGAACGCCAATTTGTACATCGAAAACCGTCTGCCCGATTATTCGGCGTTCCTCGACACGCAAGCCCGCCTGACCATCGGCACGGACAGCCTGACTTCCAATTGGCAACTCTCGATTTTGGAGGAAATGCGGACAATCGCCCGCTACCAAAGTTATGTGCCGTTCGAGGCCATGCTCCGTTGGGCGACGCTGAACGGGGCCGAGGCACTCGGTTTCGAGGACACGCTCGGCAGCCTCGAAGTGGGCAAAACGCCGGGCATTTTGCTGCTGGAAAATATCGGCGCGGACTGGAAAATCGGCGCGGACGCGGCGGTGCGGCGGTTGGTTTGAGGGGGATAGCGGATGCTTAGAGCGTCCGCAACCTGATTTTCACCATTTCCCCGGTGTTTTCGGCCACAAGGACAAACGGCACCGCCAATTCAAGTTGGCCGTCCAAAATCGCTTGGAAACTTTCGATGTGTATTTGTGGGCTTTGGTGCCCCGGACGCAAGTAAATGACCCCGATAAATGGTGCCTTGTCCCGAAAAATCAATGTGCCAAAGTCGCTGTCTTGGGAAATGACCACCCGGTTTTGAGCGTAAGCCATGCCCAGAACATCCTTGTCGGGAAGCCTGAACATCCGCATTTCTTTGATGTCCAGCACATCAAAACCCTGCTGCCGCAAAAACTCAACGAGTTCAGCGTCAATGTTTTCGTCGGTCAAAAACTGGAAATCTTGGAGGCTCATGCGCGGGCGCGATTGCGGACTTCAATGACGATTTCATTGCGAGCAAAACGTGCTGCATATCGAATAGCCTCCATGACCAATTCAGGGGAAAGCAGTGGATGTTTGCGGGCAATCGTGTCTGGGGTTCCGCCTGTGCCAAGCCATTCCATGATGAGCTCTACGCTAATGCGGGTACCTGCCACGCATGGTTTTCCGCCGAGTATTTCGGGGTCGGACACGATGTTTGGAAATGGGTTTGTCATTGGCTGATTTTTTGACAAAAGTACCGACGACGAGCCAGAAACGAGGCCCCCAATTTCACCCGGAAAAACACCGCGCCGCCCCGGAACGAGTCCGAGGCGGCGCGGCTAATTTTCCCGAACCCGGCGGGTTGGGCTTATTTTTTCACCAAGCTGTTGAGCACGGCGTTGTCCACTTTGACCGGATAGGCCTTGCGGAGGTCTTCAATCCACTGTTTTTCGAGCCAATCTTGGTAATCGGCCACCGCGTAGCCCCGCGCTTCGTTGAGCGTCTTGGGTGTGGGCGGCGCGATTTTCTCGATTTTCATGAACGTGGCGGTCTTGGTGCCAGCGTCAGTTTTAGGGGCAGTCATGCCGCCTTCTTTCCAGATGTCGGCGAGGTCTTTGTTTTTGCCTTTTTCGTACTGGCGTTCGAGGACGGAGACGGTTTCCTCTTTTTTGTTCATCTTTTTCAGGACTTCGGCGGCCTCTTTTTTGGCAGCGAGGTCGCGCACTTTTTGCACCACTTTGGGGTCGTCGGTTTTGACGGTGTAAAGGCTCACCGAGGCGCGCTCGTCCCACTTGTATTTTTCTTTCAGGTTCGAGTTGAAGAATTTTTCGAGGCCCAGTGTGTCGGTGTTGGCCTTGTCCCAGACGAGTTGTTTGGTGGCATCGAACAGCAGGATACCTTCTTCGTACTCGCGCATGAGTGCTTTGAAATCGGGGTATTTCTTGTCGAGTTGGCTTTCCTCGAATTGCATGGCCACGTCGTCCGACCAGTTTTTGTAGAGTTTGGCGGCTACTTCGGCGATGGGTGTGCCTGCGCCGCGCATCCGTTCGCGGGAGGCACGGGCGCAGTATTCCTCGAAATCGGCGACCGAGTAGGTCTTGTCGTTGCCGAATTTCAGCAGGGCCTCGGTCGGTTTCGGCTCGGCGGGCTTCCACTTGAAGGTGAGGAAAACCGTGTCCACTTGCCGGGCCAGCCACGCACTGTACACGGCGGGGAAATCTTGGAATTTGCCCTCGCGCTTGATTTTCGCAATCATGCTTTGCTTGGCCACTTCGCTGCGGCTGTCGCGTTTGACGCGCTCGGTGAGGGCGCGTTTCATTTGGTCAAACGTCTGGACGGGCCGCAGGCTGATGCGCTTGATGATGTGCCAGCCGATGCTGGTCTCGACGGGGCTGGTGAATTCGCCGTCTTTGGCGAGGCCAAAAGCTGCGTCCTCGAAATTGCGCTGGTAGCGGTTGATGCCGAAAAAGCCGATGTAGCCGCCTTTCGTGGAGGTGGTTTTGTCGTCGGAATATTTGGCGCAGAGCTCGTCCCACACGCCGCCGCCTTGCAGGGCGTTGTAGATGGAATCGGCGCGGCGTTTGAGCAGCACGTTTTTCTCTTCGCTGTCGCCCTTGCGGAGCAGGATTTGGGCGACTTCCACCTCGCCGCGTGCCGGGCGGAAGCCGTTGACTTTCACAATGTGGTAGCCAGAATTGGAGCGCACCGGGCCGAGGATGGCACCGGGCTTGGCGGCATACACGGCTTTTTCCATGAGGTAAAAACCGTCGGGGAACATGGCCGTGACGAAGCCGAGGTTGCCGGAGTTTTCCTTCGCGCTCTTGTCCTCCGATTTTTCGGCGGCGATTTTCGAGAAATCCGCGCCCGGAGCCTGCACCATTTTCAGGATGTCCACGGCCCGGTTGTAGGCCGCGAGCGTGTCGGCGGCTTTGGCGTTGCGGTCGGCGGCGACGAAGATGTGGCTGATGTCCACGTCTTGGAGCATCCGCTCGTGGGTTTCGCGGATGAGTTTGTCGGTCACTTCGCGGTCAATGAGGTACGAATTGGCGAGTTGGCGGCGGTAGCCTTCGAGTTCGGTGCGGAGTGCCTCCACCGTGTCGAGGCGCATTTCGCGGGCTTTTTGGACTTTGAGTTTGAACTTGACGTACAGGTCGAGGTATTCGTCGAGCGAGGCTTTCGAGAAATCGGCCTTGTCCTGATTGGTTTTCGAGTAGATGTAGCGGAACTCCGACACGCGCACGGGCGTGTTTTGCACCGTGAAGAGCACCGGGTCGCTGTCTTGGGCAAAGGCCATGCAAGAGGCACCGAAGACGAGCAGCGCGGCGGCAAGCAGTTGTTTGAACATAATTCGTGGATTTGGATGTGTTTTGGTGTTTTTTTCAGTGAAAAAGCGGCAAAAAAGGTGTCCAAAAATTGGGCGGGCAAAAATAGCCAGCCCCTCCTGAAACGCGAAGGTGGGTTTTCCTTTTTCAAATTGTTAACGGCAATTGGCCGCGACGGGCAAAAGCATGGGCGATTTGCCATATTTGCGGCCATTTTCAGGGAAACAACCACGCCATAAGGCCGCTGTTTCTCGCTTTTGCTTTGCCTATCCATGCAATCGGGCCACCTGTCATACCAGTCCAATTCGGTGCATTACCTGCGCTTCGGCACGGGCGAGCAGCTGCTCGTCGCGCTGCACGGCTTCGGCGACCGCGCCCGGATGTTTGCCGTCTTGGAGCCTGCTTTGGCAAAAAAATACACGGTCGTCGCGCTGGATTTGCCGTTTCACGGCCAAACTGAATGGCAGTCCGATACTTTTTCGAAGGCTGATTTGCTGACCATCATCGGCCAAGTTCTCGAAAAAGAGGGCAAATCGTGCTTCTGCCTCATGGCCTTTAGTTTCGGGGCGCGGCTGGCACAAGCCATGCTACCCGACCTGATTGACCGCTTGGACAAACTCTACTTGCTCTCGCCCGACGGCATCAAAACCAAAGGCATGTCCACCGCCGTGCGGGTGCCGATGTGGGCGCGGCGGCTGACGCGGCGGGCCTTGCGGAAGCCCGATTGGTTCATCCGGTTGGTGCGAACGGGCGCGCGGATGCACCTTGTGCCGGGGCTGATTGTCCATTTTTTGTCGAGCAATCTGACGCGCCCCGACCGCTTTCGGCGGACGTTCGGCTGCTGGCTCTCGCTCGATTCGTTTTACCTGCGGCGGCGGCGTATCCGGGCGATTTTGCGCGAGAGCGGCCTGCCGACGGACGTTTTCTTCGGCGAAAAAGACGAGATGATTCGCTTCAAAACCCTCAAAAAAATGACCGACGGCCTGCCCAACGTGCGGCTTTTTTTGCTCGACGAAGGACACCGCGTCGTGGGCGAGCAACTGGCCGAAATGATGGCATAAAAATCCGCAGGCCGTTTTTTCTGGGATGTTTGGCTACTTTTGCGCGGCTTTTTTGAAAAAACACGGTCGCCCGCCCCTCGCCGCCTCACTACCTCACCGTCTCACATTCTCACTGCCTCACACATGGCTGAAATCCAAAAATTGAAAGAAACCGCGGTGCAGGTGCGCCGCGACATCGTCCGCATGGTCTTCAACTGCCAGAGCGGGCACCCCGGCGGCTCGCTCGGCTGCACCGAGTATTTCGTTGCGCTCTATTTTGAATTGATGAAGCACAAGCCCAAACCGTTCAAAATGGACGGCAAGGGGCAGGATATGTTTTTCCTCTCGAACGGCCACATCTCGCCCGTTTGGTATTCGGTGCTGGCGCGGAGCGGCTATTTCCCGGTGCCGGAGCTAGCCACTTTCCGCAAAATCAACTCGCGCTTGCAGGGCCACCCGGCCACGCACGAGGGCTTGCCGGGCATCCGCATCGCTTCCGGTTCGCTGGGGCAGGGCATTTCGGCCGCCATCGGCGCGGCACTCGCCAAAAAACTTGACGGCGACAAACGCTGGATTTTCTGCCTGACCGGCGACGGCGAACTGGACGAGGGCCAGAACTGGGAGGCCATCATGTTCGCCGCACACCACAAAGTGGACAACCTCATCGTGACGGTGGACTGGAACGGCCAGCAAATTGACGGCTCCACCGACCACGTCATGACGCTCGGCAACCTGCCCGCCAAGTGGAAAGCCTTTGGCTGGGATGTGCTCATTTGCGAGCAAGGCAACGACATGGAGGCGGTCATCGCCCATCTGAAAAAAGCCAAACGCAAATCGGGCAAAGGCAAGCCCGTCGTGGTTCTGCTGAAAACCGAAATGGGCTACGGCATTGATTTCATGCAAGGCACACACAAATGGCACGGCAAAGCGCCGAACGCGGAGCAAACGGAGAGCGCGCTGAAGCAATTGGGCGAGACGAGTTTGGGGGATTTTTGAGATGCCAGATTTTAGATGCCAGACACCAGATTTCAGATGCCAGACTAAATCATTGAAAATCAATTTTATGAGAAAACATGATTTCAAAAAACTCAAAGTCTGGCAGGACGCGATGCTTTTGGTGAAAGACATCTACGAGACGACCAAAAATTTCCCCAAAGACGAACTCTTTGGCCTAACCCAGCAAATCCGTCGGTGTGCGGTTTCTATACCTT
>JBKBIC010000151.1:0-11881 GCA_046299435.1 Saprospiraceae bacterium | reverse complement strand
GGGCAGGTGATTGTCGGGGCCGTCTGGTCGGCGACCGTCACGGTCAGGGTGCAGTTGGCCGTGCTGCCGTTGTCGTCGGTGGCGGTGATTGTAACCGTCTGGTTTCCAAGCGATAAGGTCGTGCCGGTGGCGGGCGACTGGGTCAAATCCACCGTGCCGCAGCCACCGAAAACCGTCGCATCGGGGGTATAATCCGCCAAAGCTGCTTGGCAGTTAGTGTTTGCTGCAACGGTCACGTTTGCCGGGCAGTCCACCGTCGGCGGGGCGCAGCCCGCTTGCACGGTCAAATCAAATTGACAGTTTGCCGTCAGGCCCGCATCGTCGGTTGCTGTGATTGTAATTGTCTGATTGCCAAGCCCTAACACCGTTCCGAGGGCAGGAAATTGGGCAAGTGTGGGAGAAACGGTGCAGTTGTCGGAGGCGTTGGCCGCGCCCGTGAAATCGGCCAATGTGTAGTTGCCGCTGTTGTCGGCGGTCACGGTTGCGTCTGCCGGGCAGGTGACGGTCGGGGGCGTTTGGTCGGCGACCGTCAACTCAAACTGGCAGAGTGAAAAATTACCTACTTCGTCAGTCGCTATCATCGTGACCATTTGGTTTCCGAGGCCCAATGCCGTGCCGACGGTGGGCGATTGGCTCAGACTTGGCGAGGCCGTGCAGTTGTCGTTAGCAGAAGTAGAGCCTGTGTAATCTGCCAAAATTGCTTGGCAGTTGGCATCGGCAGCAACCGTCGCATCAGCAGGGCAAGTGATGCTCGGTGCCAACGTGTCAAGCACCGAAACGGTGAACGCGCACGTTGCCGTGCTGCCGTTGTCGTCGGTGGCGGTGATTGTAACCGTCTGGTTGCCAAGTGATAAGGTCGTGCCTGTGGCGGGCGACTGGGTCAAATCCACCGTGCCGCAGCCGCCGAAGACGGTGGCCGAACCCGTGTAGTTTGCCAGCGTTGCTTGGCAGTTGGCGTTCGCCGCGACGGTCGTGTTGGCTGGGCAGTTGACCGTCGGCGGGGCGCAGCCCGCTTGCACGGTGACGGAGAACGTGCAGTTGGCAGAGTTGCCTGCCGCGTCGGTCGCGGTGATGGTGACCGTCTGGCTGCCGATGCCGAGCACCGTGCCGGCGGCGGGCGACTGTGTTTTGGTCGGCGTGCCGCAGTTGTCCGAGGCGTTGGCCGAACTTGTGAAATTGGCAAGCGTGTAATTGCCGCTGTTGTCGGCGGTGACGGTCGTGTTGGCCGGGCAAGAAATTGTCGGCGCGGTTTGGTCGGCGACAGTCACGGTCAGGGTGCAGTTGGCCGTGTTGCCCGCGCCGTCGGTGGCTGTGATTGTAACTGTCTGGTTGCCAAGCGATAACGTGGTTCCGCTCGCGGGCGATTGTGTTTTGGTGGGCGTTCCGCAGTTGTCCGAGGCATTGGCCGCGCCGGTGTAGCTTGTCAAAACGGCTTGGCACGAGGCGTTCGCCGCAACGGTCGTGTTGGCCGGGCAGGTGATTGTCGGGGCCGTCTGGTCGGCGACCGTCACGGTCAGGGTGCAGTTGCCTGTGCTGCCGTTGTCGTCGGTGGCGGTGATTGTAACTGTTTGATTTCCAAGAGAAAGAATCGTGCCGACGGTTGGCGATTGGGAAAATGTCAGGCCTCCGCAGCCGCCTGAACTCGTCACCGACGCGGTGTAATCTGCCAAAATTGACTGGCAGTTTGAATTGGCTGTGACGGTTTGCGTCGGCGGGCAAGTCAACGAAGGTGCTGTGCCTTGCTGCCAAGTGAACGTGCGCGTGCAAGTGGTGGTGAAGCCGCAGCCTGTGATGGTGAAGGTGAAAACCTGGGAGCGGTCGCAGCCATTGACTGAAACGGAGCCAGCCGAGCAGGTGATGCCCGAGACATTGCCGCATTCGTTGGTGGCGGTGACGGCTCCGCCGAATGGAGTGGTTTGGACATTGGCACAGGTGGGCAGCGTGGCGGGGTTGTAGCCGAGGTCAATGGTGTTGTCGCAGTTGCCGAATACTGGTGCCGTGGTCTCCTGCCAGTTGAAGATTCGTTGACAGGTACTGAAATTGCCGCAACCAGGGGCATTGGCTACATAGAGAAATGACTGTTGACGGTTGCAGCCGTTCACTGTGATGGTGCCCACGTTGCAGGTAACGGTAAGGGGGCCGCACTGGTTCGAAGCTGTAACATTCGGGTCGCAGGCGGGCAAACTCACGGGGTTGCAGCCGAGGTTGACGACACCATTTCCACAGGTGCCATTGAACGAGGGCGGCGTTGTGACGTTCCATGTGAAAGTCCGGGTGCAGGTCACGGTCTGCCCGCAGGCCGTCGCCTCGAAGGTAAAAATTTGGGTACGGGTGCAGCCGCTGATGGTGATTCCGCCTGCGGTGCAGGTCACTGGCACAGAACCGCAGGAGTTGGAGGCTGTGACCGCACCGCCAAACCCGCCGCTGGCGATGGCCGTACAAGAGGGCAAATTGGCTGGGTTGCAGCCGAGGCTGACGGTGTTGTTCGAGCAGTTGGAAAAAGTCGGCGCAGGGGATGCCGGTGCCGGCACGGTGAAAGTGGCTTGGCAAGTGGTCATCAGCGGGGGGCAGCTGCTGGTGTAGGTGAAAGTCACGGTTGTGCTGCCGCCACAAGCCGGGGGTGCACCCGTGTTGTTGTTCGACAACATTCCGTCACAGCCACCGCTGGCGGATGCCGTCGCCAACCAAGTTGAAAAAGCATTGTCCACGGCGGCTTGCGTTTGGCAGGCGGCGACGGTGGTCGGCGTTGGGCAGATGAGGATGACCGGAGGAGTCGAGTAAGTCACGGTCACGTCGCTCGCGCTGGGTGAACATGGCGCGTTGGAGATGGTCCAACGAAAAACATTTGCGCCCGTGCCGAGATTGGTAATCGTGGTGCTGGGGCTGGCAGCGTTGGTGATCGTACCCGAACCGCTCACCAACGACCACGCCCCTGTGCCGATGACGGGCGTGTTGGCAGCCATGGTGGCTGAGTTGACGCTGACGTTTTGATTGGGGCCAGCGTTGGCAGTGGTGGGCACGGCAGAGGCACTTTGCAATTCATGCACCCCCAAATCCACCGTCGTGCCGAAGGGCCGCGCATTTCCAAAAAGATCGGTCGCCGGTGCGCCCGTGTTGTCGCCGAGATTTAAAACTGGCGAACAAGAATTTATGTGAAAATCGCCTGCCGTCGAGGGCGCGGTGGCCGGGTCGAGCGGGGTGACAAAACTGGGGTAGTTCGAGGCGGCGGCGTTCGGGATGCCGTTGAGGTTGCCCGTGCCGGAGGGCATTGCGGCTTGCGCCAAACAGTAGCTGAACGTGGCTGCGGACGAGCCAATCGAGGAGGCAACAGAACCAGTGACCGAGCCGCTGCGGTTGTTCCAAAACACGGAATTTTTGAACGTGACGGAGGAGGGCCCCCAGATAGTAGGGTTGCTGTCCGCTCCGTTGTTCCAATTGCCCGAAAACACGCAGTTCGTGTACGCATAGGTCCCTGAGTTGTGGCGAACTCCTCCGAAACTATTTGCCTTGTTGCCCGAAAACAGGCAGTTCGTGGCTGTTCCGGTGCAGGTGCCGGCATCGTTATAGACCCCGCCTCCGCCGTAGAACCAAGCGGTGTTGCCGGAAAAAATGCAGCGGTCCATGATCTGGTTGACGGTATTTGAGGTTCCGGGGTTGTTAAAAATGCCGCCCCCGGTTCCCGTATAGTTGTTCAAGAAACTGCAGCCAGTGAGCGTCATGGTACAGGTGCCATTGTTAAAAATTCCTCCACCATAACCCGACGTGTTGCTAGAAAAGACACAGTTCGTCAGCGTTAGGGTTGCAGCCTGACTGTAGATGCCGCCGCCGTTGGTACTTGTCCCCCCAGAGTCTTTTGCATGGTTGAGCGTGAAGTTGCAATTGGAAAAATTGGGCGAGCCGCCTTCGTTGTACGCACCGCCACCATTGCGGGCTCTGTTGCTGACAAACGCGCAGTTCGATACCGTGAGCGCACTGCTGTTCATGTGCAAGCCGCCACCATGATTTCTGGCAATAGTTTTTGTCTCCACCGTAATTGTGCCACCGAATGCGCCAGCGTTGCCTCTCGTCACGGTAAAACCGTCCAGAACGGTCGTGTTCGCGTCGCTGACGGAGAGGACGACGTGGTAGCAGTTGTCCGTCGAGTCGTTCAGCGTGCCGATGTCGCCGCTCAAAATGGTGGGGTTCGCCACCCAATCGCGTTCGGAGAGCATGGTTTCCGAGCCATCGAAACCACCGTAAAGTGCCACGCCATCTTTCAGGTAAAAAGTTTTGTCACGGGGGTCGGTGGGCGAGGCATTTCCGAAGGGGTCTTTTGTCGGAAGGTAAGTGCCTGTTTTTACCCAGATTTCGTGGCCGCTGCTGGCTGCGTCAATCGCGTCCTGCAAATTTTGAAATCCGCAAGCCCACGACGCGCCGTTGCCGCCGCTCGCCGCCGAAGGATTTACATACCAAACTGTGCCAGTGGCGGGGCAGTTTGCATTTACAGTAACAGTAAAAGTGCAGGTCGCCGTCGCGCCGTCGCCGTCCGTCGCCGTGAGCGTAACGATTTGATTTCCAACGGGAATGCTCGTCCCGGCGACAGGGCTTTGGGTCACAGTCACCATGCCACAGCCGCCCGATGTGGTTGCCGAACCAGTGAAACTGGCCAAGGAATACGGCTCCGTCACCGTCACGTTGGCCGGGCAAGTGATGGCCAGTGCGCCCAGCGGCAGCATTGGCGTGCCCGAACCCGTCGGGTTGTAACACGTCGCCGCTTGGCTGTACGTCACCCGCGCCGTGCCGCCCGCGATTTCGGTGGCCGAGGGCGTGCGTACCGATTGCCCGTTGGCAATGGCAAAATTCATGACTTCCCCGGAGGCGATGCGGTGGCCCAAGCCGTGCGCGTGGCCGAGCTCGTGGACTGCCACCGATTCAAAATCGTACTCCGAAGACGAAGGCGCAGCCGGGCCGTATTCCCAAGGAAAGCCTGCCACTGGCGGGTCTGGCCTGAATCTCAAATCAATATCAGTCACCCACCAAACCGTGTTCGCCAAGTTGCACCCAGCCGAGGCCGAACCCGAAAAATTGGAGACCGCCTGCCCCAAAATCCCGGCTGCCAGCGTGTTATCGAACAGCACGACGTTCACGCCGTCCACGCCGCTTACACCTGTGGCGGTGGCGCCGTCGGTTTTCCAATTGATGCCCGTCGAGCACGCCCACGAGGTCACCGCCCGCTCGAAAGCGGCTTTTGCGGCGGCATTGGCATCCATGCTCGTGCCTGCGGTGGGCAAAGAGTTGTTGTATTTGAAAGAGTACCCCCCGGAGCCGTTCAGGTTGCGGTGGTAATACCGCTGGCGGGTGGCCGCGCCCCAGCCGCTGAAACTGCTGTTGATGTCGAGGTGGGCGTAATTGACCGTCAAATTGGAGGCGGAGGTCATCGCGCCGTTCACGTTGATTGGCCCGGTGCCGGCCCGGCGGGCGACTTTGACGGTGATAGAATTGTCCGACCACGAAACATTGTCAGTCGCAACGCCGCTTGCCGTGAACGTCGCCCCGCCGTCGTCGGCATTCGTGAAAAAAACCGTCCCGGGAGACGCGCCGAAACCGCTGCCCGTGATGGTGATGAAATCTCCGGGGACGATGGTGCCCGCGTTCGTCGTGCTGGGCGAAAACCCGGTGATGGGCAATAACCGCTGCTCGCCGTCGGGCTGGCGCGGCTCGGCGGGGCTGCCGTCGGGTTTCAAGACTGGCTGCCGTGTCATGCCCGAAATTTGGGCAAAAACCGCTGCCTCGTTTTGTTTCCCCGGATAATGCAGGTCGTTGTAAAAGCCAAATTGGTAGGTCAAAACCCCCTGATTTTCGGCGTAGGGCAACAATTGGAGCAAATCTGCCTGCGCCTTTTTTATGGATTGCTGGGAGGCTTTCGGGTTTTCTTTTTGCAAAAAGAAAAGGTACTCGCCGCCCAAATCCACTTGCAGGGAAGGCTCGACGAGGGTGGCGCGGTCGCCCAAAACGCCGCCGAGGGTGATGACCCCGATTTCGGTTTTTTGCAAATGACCTTTCAGCCACGCCGAGATTTCGACGGTGTTCAGCGTTTGCACGTTGCCGTTCGGGGCGATGTACGGCGTTTGCGCGGTGACGCGCCCGGTGCAGATGTAGTCCGATTTCTCGACGCGCTGGTTCAGTGGCACCGGGTAAGTCATGCACTGGGCAGCCATTTTAAAATCTGCAAAAAGCAAAGAAAGGGAGAAGATTACCGCGAGGCGGCAGCGGGAATTCGCACCGATTTTCATTTGATAAGTTGATTGTTTTCTTGCCCGAAAAGTAGCAGAAAGGCGTGAAAGGGAAGTTTGAAGCCGTGAAAAACAAGCGTCAACGGCGGGACAACTCCCGACCGTTGCGGCCAGGGTTGCCCCATTGCCGAAAGTCAAATTCGATGCAGGAAGGGTATTTTTTTGTGCCCTACCAAGCGGGCGGGCAATCGGGCAAAGCCCGAAAAGAGCGGTTGGGAGCAGAAGTTTCGACATGACTTTCGGCGATTTTTCCGGCAAAGACTGCCTGCGATACACGAGCGGTTTTTGCCCAATTTGACTGCCCTAAAAGTCCCGTGCGCCCGCGAAAACAGGGTTTGGCTGGGTCTCAAATGGGTTCGCCAGCGTCTCAAAATCCGCCCGAAGCCCTATTTTCGCCGGGCAAACCAACCCGCCAAACGCTTGTCGGCGTGCCGAAGTCAAAATTCAATCAGCGACTGTCTTTCATACTGGCCCTGCTTTGCCAAGTCCCGAACCTGCTCGGCCAAGTCCGCCAAATCGAGGTGCTCAACGCGGCCAACGGCCTTTCGCAGGGCATGATTTACGACATTCTGCAAGACCGGCGCGGGTTCCTCTGGTTCGCCACGCACGACGGGCTGAACCGCTACGACGGCTACCATTTCGAGGTGTTCCAGAACGACCCGTTCGAGCCGTTTTCCATCTCCGACAACATCCCGCAAGCACTGGCCGAGGACGCACACGGGCGCATCTGGGTCGGCACCGAGAACAACGGCATCAATGTGTTCGACCCCGCCACGCGACGGTTTTACCACCTCCGGGCGGGCGCGGGCGGCATCACAAATCCCAATGTCGTATCGCTCGAAAAAACGCCCGACGGCGCGGTTTGGGTGGGCACGACCAACGGGGCCAACCGGGTGTGGCTGCCCGAAAAACTGCCCGACGACACGCCCGAGCTGCTGAGCTTGGCCCGCGTGGAAACTTTTTTCTGGGACGACCCGAACGACGGCAACCCGGTTTCGCCCAACCTCATTTGCGATATGCTCGCCGCGCCTGATGGCACGTTTTGGGTCGCCACACCCCGGCAGCTTGGGCAGTTTGACCCCAAAACCGGGGGCATTGTGACCCGCGCCACGCCCGCCATCTGCGGCGAAACCGACGGCAACGGGCGGTTCTGCCTCGGCCCCGATGGGGCCGTTTGGTTCGGAATGCACCAGCATTTGCTGCGGTTTCGGGGTAGCGGTGCGCCGTTGGTGATTGATTTGCCCGTGTTGTCTGGCAAAATGGGCACCCAACCCCTCTTCGACGCAAAAGGCAACTTTGTCATTTGTACCCAGAAGGTCATTTATTGGGCGCAAGCCGATGCAATGGACGGCGAACACATCCCGCTTTCGGCTTTCAAGCCCATATTCCAATTGCCAGACATAGATTTCATCAGCGGCACCACCATCAAATTTGACCGCACTGGCCTGCTTTGGCTGGGCACCAACGGCTACGGCATCCGAAAAATCAACCTCGCGCACAGCCCTTTCCAGCATTTCATGCCCAGCATCAGCACCCGTTGGATCAGGTTTGACCACGCTGGGGCGGCTTGGGTGTGGCGCGGCGGCGGCTATTTCAACAGGCTCGACGAATCGAAAAATGCACTCGGCGGGCTGCTTTGGGATTCCGAGGAATTCACCAGCCTGAATTGTCTGTTCGCCCGCGACGGCACCACATGGGTTTTGGGCGATAAGCGGGGCAGCTTCGGCTACGACAGCCGCTTGACAAAAGTGGACCCGCGCACCCGTCGCGCCCTGACCCAAATCAAGCTGCCCATCGAAGCGAACCTGTTTGGCCACATCATCGAAGGCCGCGACGGGCATTTTTGGATAATAGGCATCAACGGGGTCTTGCTTCGCTTCGACCCCGCGAGCAGCCAAATAAAGTCGTTCGATTTGGCAGCGGCCACCGGCCATCGGGAGGTCACTTCGTCCCTTTCCGAGGATGCCGCCGGGCGGCTCTGGCTCGGCACACCGCACGGCCTCGTCCGGGGTGTTTTGAGCGGCAACGGCGAGGCCATGTCGTTTTCCGTTTTCAAAAACAACCCGACCGACCGCAGCACGTTGGCCAACAACTTCGTGCTTTCCACGCTCGACGACCCCACCCAGCCCAACGAACGCCTGTGGGCCGGCACCAAAGGCGGCGGCCTGCACCTGCTCGACAAAAACACGGGCCAAGTCATCCGACGCTACACCACCGCCGACGGCCTGCCCAACAATGTGATCTACGGGATTTTGTCCGATGCCAGCGGATCGCTCTGGCTCAGCACCAACAGCGGGCTTTCCAAGTTCGACCCGCAAAAAGCCTACTTCCAGAATTTCAGTGCCGCCGACGGCCTGCAAAACGACGAGTTCAACTCGATCAGCTACGCACGCGCGCCCGACGGACGCTTGTTTTTCGGCGGCGTGAGCGGCCTCACGGCCTTCCGTCCCGAAGACCTCGTCCCGCCGGGCGAGACCCCGCCCGTGTTCATCACCGGGCTGAAAATCCAGAACCGCCCGGCGCGGCCCGGCGACGGCATCTTAGAAAAAAGCCCGGAATTTGCGGGAACCGTCACGCTCAAACACTTCCAAAACCAGCTGACCTTCGAGTTTGCGGCGATGGACTTCTCCGCGCCGCATAAAAACCAGTTCCGCTACCGGCTCATCGGCGCCGACGACAACTGGGTGGAGCCAACTACCTTGAATTCAGCCACTTACGCCAACCTCGCGCCGGGCAAATACACGTTTGAAGTGGTCACGGGCGGCAGCCGGGGCGTTTGGAACGGCCCGCCCGCCCGCCTCGAAATCCTCGTTTTGCCCCCTTGGTGGAAAAGCCAGCTGGCTTATTTGCTCTATTTTTTGGCGTTCGCATGGGCGGCGTGGACTTTTTACCGCTTTCAAATCAACAAAATCAGGCTCCAAAACGAGCGCGACTTCGAGCACCGCGAAGCCCAACGATTGGCCGAGCTGGACAGATTGAAGACCAATTTTTTCAGCAGCGTCACCCACGAGTTTCGCACACCGCTCACCCTCCAAATCGAACCCGTACGGCAGCTCTTGACCGAAATCAAAGAACCCGCGCAACGCTACCGCCTCGAACTGGTGGAAAAAAGCGGCCAACGGCTGCTCCGGTTCGTCAACCAACTGCTCGATTTGAGCAAGCTCGAAGCCGGGCAAATGCCGCTCGACCCGCGCCCCGGCGAACTCTCCGCCGCCCTTTCCGATTGGGCCGAGAGTTTCCGGCCAATGGCCGCGCAGCGCGGGGTTTCGCTGGAAACGCAACTGCCCGCCGCGCCCGTGCCCGTCACGCTGGACTGGGAAAAGCTGGAGCAGGTCGTGTCCAACCTCCTGTCCAATGCCCTGAAATTCACGCACGAAGGCGGCAAAGTCCGGCTCGAACTGCGCCCGTCGGCGCAGGGCCACGAGGCCCAAATCTTGGTTTCAGACACGGGCATGGGCATCGCCCCCTCGGATTTGCCGCGTGTGTTCGAGCGTTTTTTCCAGACTGAGCACACGCAGGGCGGCACGGGCATCGGGCTGGCATTGACCAAAGAACTCGTCGAGCGCATGGGCGGCACGGTTTCGGTGCAAAGCCAACCCGGCGCGGGCACCACGTTCGCCGTGCAACTGCCATTGGCCACCGAAAGCCGGCCGCTCCGGGCATCTGCACGGGCGGAAACAGCCGCCGCGAAGGCAGAAAAGCCACTGGCCCCATACACCGAACCCGCCCGCCAATCGTCCGGCCTTCAAATCCTGCTCATCGAAGACGACCCTGCCTTGCGGCAGTTTATCCGCGCCTCGCTGCCCTCGGTGTACCGCATCGCCGAGGCTGCCGACGGGGCCGAAGGCATCCGTATGGCCCTCGACTTGGTGCCCGATTTGGTGGTCAGCGACCTGATGATGCCCGAAAAAAGCGGCTTCGAGGTGGCAGAGACGCTGAAAAACGACCCGCGCACGAGCCACGTCCCCGTCATTTTGCTCACCGCAAAATCGGCGGTCGAGTCCAAGATCCAGGGTTTGCAGCGCGGCGCGGATGCCTACCTGACCAAGCCTTTCCGCTCGGACGAGCTCGTGGCGCACATCGAGAACTTGGTGGCTGCGCGGCTCCGGCTCCAAGCCGCTTTTTCAAAAAAAGCGGCGCAGCAGCCCGTCCGGGAAAGCGCGGCTGTGGTGTTCGATGCCTCGGAGGGCGATTTCCTGCGGCAACTGCTGGACGTGGTGGAGGAAAACTTGGACAATAGCGACATGGACGCGGAGGCTTTCGCACGGGCTGTCTTCATGTCGCGGGCACAACTGTACCGGAAATTGACGGCCCTGACCGGCCAGACGCTCGGCGATTTCGTCAAAAACCACCGCCTCGACCGCGCCCGCGAAATGTTGCTCCGGCACGAGGGTAGCGTAAAAGAAGTCGCTGCCCGCACGGGTTTTTCCAATGCCAAACATTTCTCGACCGTGTTCCGGGAGCGGTTCGGTGTGCCGCCGAGCGCGGTGTGAGTAACGGGGTTGAGGGAGGCTGTGGGCTACATTTGTGCCGCAATTTTTCGGATTTTCTTCGCTTTGCCCGCTGGCAAAAACTGGCGAAAGGGGAGTATCGGCGGTTCGGAATTTTCCGGTGCGCTGATGGGATTTTCGCCGGAAAAAAGGCGGTCGGCCCATGCGGCGCGTTTGCACCGCAACCATTCGGTTTTTCCCGGCTCCGTTTGCGGACGAAAAAACCCGGTCAGAAAAGCGGAGCCGACTTCTCGGAAATTTCCGGCCTGTTTGCGGGATTTCCGCCGGAAAAAAGCGATCGGCCATGCGGCGCGTTTGCGGACGAAAAAACCCGGTCGGGAAAGCGGAGCCAACTTCTCGGAAATTTCCGGCCTGTTTGCGGGAGTTTCGCCGCAAACAAGGCGGTCTGTAATTCATCTCATTTGTGCCGCAATTTTTCGGGTTCCTTCGCCTTGCTCGCGGACAAAAAACTGGCAAGAGAGGGGAGCATCGGCGGTTCGGGATTTCCCGGCGCGCTGGCGAGATTTTCGCCGCAAAAAAGCGGTCGGCCATGCGGCGCGTTTGCACCGCAACCATTCGGTTTTTCCCGGCTCGTTTGCGGACGAAAAAATCCGGTCGGGAAAGCGGGGCCGACTTCTCGGAAATTTCCGGCCTGTTTGCGGGAGTTTCGCCGCAAAAAAGGCGGTCTGTAATTCATCTCATTTGTGCCGCAATTTTTCGGGTTTCTTCGCCTTGCTCACGGGCAAAAACTGGAAAGAGTGGAGTATCGGCGATTCGGAATTTTCCGGTATGCCGGCAGGATTTCCGCCGCAAAAAAGTGGTTGCACCGCAACTATTCGGTTTTGCCCGGCTCGTTTGCGGACGAAAGCCACCGCTTGCGAGATTTTCACCGCAATTTTCCGGGCGTTCACGCCCTGTTTGCGGGCAAGAACCGAAAGGGGGGCCGCGTGCCCGGCGGTGCCGCAGTTTTCCGGGGTGCTCGCCGCTTTTTTACCGGAAAAGCGGGGACTTACTCGGCCACAACCGGTTGCGGTGATTTTCCCCGCAATTTTGCGGCAAAAATAAACGCAACCGGGTGGGTGTCAACGGCGTATTCAACATAAGCCGAATGGGATCACG
>JBKBIC010000150.1:0-11926 GCA_046299435.1 Saprospiraceae bacterium | reverse complement strand
ATGCCGCTTCGATTTTTTCTCGCCAGTTATGTGGCTGGGTGTGTAGGTGCGCACCGAATTCTACATTAGGATAAGTTGGTATCAGGTTTCCGAAGAGGTAGGCAATGTTCTGCGGGTTGGAGCAGCCAATGGTGTCGGAGAGCGAAAAAATGCGGATGCCAAACGCGGCCAATTCCGTGACCCAATGCTGCACGATGTCCACGTTCCAAGCGTCGCCGTATGGGTTGCCGAAGCCCATAGAAATGTACAGCACCAATTCTTTCCCATGTTTAACGCACAGTTCCTGAATGGCTTGGGTGCGTTCGACGCTCTCGGCGATGGTCGCGTTCGTGTTCCGCAACTGGAAGGTTTCGCTGATGCTGAACGGGTAGCCGAGGTACCGGATTTGCGAATGTTGGCAGGCATCTTCTGCGCCGCGTTGGTTGGCGACGATGGCCAGCAGTTTTGTGGCCGTTTGTGAAAGGTCTAATTTTGCCAGCACTTCCGCCGTGTCGCGCATCTGCGGGATGGCTTTCGGGCTGACGAACGACCCAAAATCAATCGTATCGAAACCCACGCGCAGCAATTGGTTGATGTAGGCCGCTTTCGTGTCGGTTTCGATGAAATCGTGCAGCCCTTGCATCGCGTCGCGCGGGCATTCAATCAGTTTGACGGCAGGTGTGGTGGTGGAGGCAGGCATCTGTTTGGTTGGGCGAGTTTGGCGGACAAATGTAGGTTGACTGCGCCGAACAAAACCAACTGCCGGACTTGCGGTTCTTGCCACAAAAAAATTACGCACCCAATTTTTCAATCAATTCAACATGAAAAATAAAACGACTTGGCTGGTGCTCGGCCTGTGTTTGTTCATCTTCGGTTTCACCAGCTTGGCCATGCAGTTGGTGGGCGTGCAGTGGGCCTTCCTTCGCTTTCTGGAATCCATCGGCCACCTTTTTGCTTTCTTATCCAAACTCGTGATGGTAATGGGAGGCATCATTTTGGTCGTCCTTTCCCGCACGGACTGGGAGCGCGAACGCCGCGAAAGCGAGTAAAAACCGGGCTTCATTGCCCCGAACCGCCCGCGCACGCTTGGCTAATGCCGCCTGCGTATTTGCCCACCGCATCAATTTTGACGGCCTGTTCCGCGCCCGCAAAACCGGAAATCATGTCGTTTCGGACGGTTTTTTGGTAATCGGCCAGCAATTTTTGCGAGATGGGCATGAACGACCAATGCCATTTCTCCTCGTTGTAGCCGTGCGGGCGAGCCTCGTTTTTGGGTGAATACGGCTGGCAAAACCCAAACTCGTGGGCGTGGGCCGTAAGCCATTTGTAAATTTTTTCGCCCTTGCCGCCCGCCTCGAAAGTCGCGTTGTTCAGGTCGTTCAAGTCCACATCCGTGCCCCAATGGTGCCGTGAGGTGCCGGGCATGGACGAAAATTCGAGGATTTTCAGGGCACGTTCGGTCGGGTTGGGGTGGCTGGCGGCGAGTTTTTTCCACTTGCCTTCCCAGATGTTTTTTTGATGCTCGAACGGGCGCGTGGACGAGATAATTTTCAGCGTCACGCCGTCGGCCCGCGCCGCGTCGGCCATTTTTTGGAATGCCTCGGCGGCCTGTTTTCGCAGGAACATTCCCGGTTTATCGGTGTATGGCTTCCCGATTTTCACAAAATCTGGGTCGGTCGCCGGGTCGAATTTGCCCATCAAATGGGCGAGGTCGGCCACCGGTTGGGCGGGCTTTGTCGGCTCCTCGACACTCGCAGCGGCCAGTTTTGTCGGCGCGATTTGTGGCGCATCGGATTGGCAACCGACTGTCAAGAACATCCCGGCAATTGCCGCGAGCAGCATAGTTTTTTTACCGTTCATGCTGGGTTTTGAGTTTTGAAAAATGAAAATCAGCCAATTACACGGGTTATCGTGTTTTTCAATTGCTCTTTGCTGAAAACGCCTGCGTCGCGCCAGAGCTCTTGGCCGTTGCGAAAAAGCGCGAACGTGGGCACGCCCATGACCTTCATCTGCACGGCGAGGTCGAGGTTTTTGTCCACGTCAATTTTGACGATGCGGATGCGCTCGCCCATGTCGCTTTTCAGTTCGTCGAGCACGGGGTGCATGGTTTTGCAGGGGCCGCACCAAGTCGCCCAAAAGTCAATGAGCACGGGCGTGTCGGATTGGATGAGTTCTTGGAAACTGGATTTCATCGAATGTGGTAGGTTTGTGCGGAAGAATCCGAGAGGCAACAGTCAACTTGCTAACTCTCACTTAATCAAAGCATTATGCAAATTCTGAATTACGTCAACGGCAAATACACCGCCCCGCTGGGTGGCAAATTTATGGAAAACTTCATGCCCGCCACGGGCGAGGCATGGGGACGCATCCCGGACTCCGATGCCGCCGACGTGGACGCGGCAGTGGCCGCTGCCGAAGCCGCCGCGCCTGCTTGGGCGGCCATGCCTTTGGAACAACGGCACGACATCCTGCGGGCTATCAGCGACGGCATCACCCAAAATTTGGACGCGCTGGCCGAGGCCGAGACCGCCGATTCCGGCAAAACCATCACGACCTCGCGCACGGTGGACATCCCGCGCGCCGCCCTGAATTTCAAGTTTTTTGCCACAGCGTTGCTGCATTTTTCATCCGAAAGCACCGAAATGCCGGGCGAGGCCGTGAGTTTCACGCTGCGACAGCCCATCGGCGTGGTCGGCTGCATTTCCCCTTGGAACCTGCCGCTCTACCTCTTCACATGGAAAATCGCGCCCGCACTGGCCGCCGGCAACTGCGTCATCGGCAAACCCTCGGAAGTCACGCCTGCGACGGCGTTCCTGCTCGGCGACATTTGCACGAAAGCCGGGTTGCCACCGGGCGTGCTCAATATTTTGCACGGCACAGGCCCCGGCGTGGGAGAAGCCATCGTGCGGCACCCCGGCGTGAAGGCCATTTCGTTCACAGGCAGCACACGGGCGGGTGCGGAAATCGCCCGCATTGCCGCGCCGATGTTCAAAAAACTCTCACTCGAACTGGGCGGCAAAAACCCCAACCTCATTTTTGCCGACTGCGACTGGGACAAAATGATGGCGACCACCATCCGCTCCTCATTTGCCAACCAAGGGCAGATATGTCTCTGTGGTTCAAGGATTTATGTGGAGAAATCGGTGTACGGAAAATTCAAGGCCGAGTTTGTGGAGCGCGTCCAGAAAATGCAAGTCGGCGACCCGTTCGACCCGGCGAGCAAATCCGGGGCGGTCGTCAGCCGGGCGCATTTTGAAAAAGTCATGGGCTGCATCGAACTGGCGCGGCAGGAAGGCGGCCAAGTTTTGTGCGGTGGCCATGCGGTCAGTTTGCCCGGCAAATTGGCGGGCGGCTGGTACATCGCCCCGACGGTCATCGAAGGTCTGGACGAAAAATGCCGCACCAACCAAGAGGAAATCTTCGGCCCAGTGGTCACGATTCAGCCGTTCGAGACTGAAAACGAGGCACTTGCGCTGGCAAACAGCACCGGGTACGGCCTGAGCAGCACTATTTGGACGAGCAACTTGCCGCGCACCCATCGGCTGGCGGCTGGCCTCCGGGCGGGCATCGTTTGGGTCAATTGTTGGCTCCTGCGCGACTTGCGGACACCATTCGGCGGCGTGAAAAACAGTGGGGTAGGGCGCGAAGGAGGCTGGGATGCCATGCGTTTTTTCACCGAACCTAAGAACGTAACGATTGCCTATTGACCTGAAAACCAACGAGATAGACGTGGCAATCCACATCAAAAAAATAGCCACTTGCGGTGGCCACCGCGCTGCCATTTACGCCCTTGCGCCGGGCCGCGACGAACGCCATTTCCTGACCGGTGGCGGCGATGGGTGGATTGTCGAATGGAACATGGACAACCCTGAAAATGGGAAGCTCGTCGCTTTGATTGAGGATCGTGTGTTTTCTCTTTGTCGGCTTCCCGGCCAAAATCGCCTCGTGGCCGGGAACATGACCGGTGGCGTGCATTGGATTGACCTTGATGCCCCTACCCAAACCCTCAACGTGCAACACCATATTAATAAAGGTGTGTTCGATGTCTTGGCCGTCGGCCAATGGGTGTTCACAGCAGGCGGCGACGGCCTGCTGACCCGATGGGAGGCTGCAACAGGCCGGACATTGGAAAGCCTGCAACTCTCCGGGCTGGCACTCCGCTCCCTGTCGTACTCCGAGCAACGCAGCGAATTGGCAGTCGGGGCCAGCGACCATTCCATTTATGTACTTGATGTTCAGTCCTTTAAAATTAAAAAGGTGATTTGTGAGGCGCACAGCAACTCGGTTTTTGCCGTTTCGTGGTCGCCCGATAGTCGCAGACTTGTCAGCGGAGGGCGAGATGCAATGTTGAAAATCTGGGATGCATCGGACGATTTCGCGCTTGGCAAGGCGTTACCTGCGCACCTGTTCACCATCAACAATATAGCTTGGTCGCCCGATGGTCGGCTGCTGGCGACTGCGAGCCGCGACAAAACGGTGAAAATTTGGGACGCCGCCACTTTTGAACTGCTGAAAGTGATTGATTCCATGCGAGTCGGAGGCCACGTCAACTCGGCCAATCGCTTGCTTTGGCTACCAGATGCGTTGGTCTCTTGCAGCGACGACCGGACTGCCGTCATCTGGTCAGTTGAAGCCCCCTGAAGCATTGATAATATTAGCAGATGAGGTGCAACTGCTTGATACTCAAAAACTTTTTTAGGCACATTATTTGTAAAATTCTGAAAACGAGCGAGTTTTGAGCCACCTCCGAACCGCTATTTTCCCAAGTGAGGGGCGCAAACTCACCGCCACTTTCATCGTTCGCACAGCCGCCCGGATTTTTTCGGGAAAAGTTTTGCGCGGTGGAAAAATCTGTTGACTTTTGCCACTCGTTTGGGGAAGAACCTCCATTTTCATTCATAACTTGTTCAAAATCAAGGAAGTAACATGAGAAAAGCTGACCTTGTGAACGCAATTGCCGACAAGACCGGCATCGCTAAGGTGGACGTTCTGGTGTCCCTCGAAGCACTGTTCAAAGAAATCAAAAGCACACTTCAAAACAGCGAAAACGTGTACATCCGGGGTTTCGGCAGTTTCGTCATCAAGAAACGCGCGAAAAAAGTGGGCCGCCACATCAAGAAAGGCAAGTCCATCGAAATACCCGAACATTTCATTCCGTCCTTCAAGCCGGCGAAGGTCTTCACCGAACAAGTGAAGAAAAACGTCACTTCGATGCCGGAGGACGAAAGCGAAGATTGAAGGAACAAAGGCAAAAGTTTGGCGACATGAGGCTTGTTCATTGGTTTTTTGAACAAAAACCTAAATAAAAAACCTCGTTTTCCAATCTTTTGCTTTTCGCATTGCAGCCATGACCAAACAGCAAATAGCGGTTTTGCTTTCCGCTTTCGTTTTGTTCGCAGGCCTCTATTTCGGCTTCGAAACAAAACCCAAAGAACGCAAAGCCATCGAGCGTTCGCGGGAAATACAAGGCGAAAGCACAAGTTTTTCAACCCTTTTGGAGGATGCCCAATCTCACCTTGCGCCCGCCGAAGCCGAAAAAATGGCTGCTGCGATGCAAAAGCTGGAAAATACCGGAGCGGATTCCGAAAAAATAAACCTTCTAAAAAGCCTTTCGGGACAATGGTACGCACTCGGAAATTTGCCAGTGTCCGGTGGTTTTGCGGAACAAGTGGCAGAGATTGAAAATGCAGACAGTGCTTGGTCGGTTGCCGGAGCTACTTTTTTCGAGGCTCTGCTAAAAGCCGAATCGCCAGAAATGCGGGACTACTGCGCCAACCATGCGGTCAAAGCATTCGAGAGCGCAGCCTCACTAAATCCCGGAAACGTTCAGCATAGGGTCAACTTGGCCCTCGTATATGCCGAAAATCCGCCACCCGACAAGCCCATGACCGCAGCCCTGATGCTGCGCGAATTGGCCGAAAAACACCCAAATAACCCCGCCCCATTTAACGCACTGGGGCGTTTGGCCATAAAAACAGGACAATGGCAACGAGCCGTCGAACGATTGGAGCACTCGTGGTCATTGGACAAAAACAACCCGAACACGCCCTGCCTTTTGGCAAAAGCCTACGAAGGTGCAGGCAACGCTGCAAAGGCAGCCGAGTTCGCTAAAATTTGCAAATAGTCAAGTTTGCCAACCGTGTGGCTCCCCAGATTCCCGCGTTTGTCAAGCAACATCGACACTCATAACTCATCACTTATAACATTCTCGTAGAGTATGCCTTGCGGAAAAAAACGTAAACGCCACAAGATTGCCACCCACAAACGCAAAAAGCGTTTGCGCAAAAATCGCCATAAGAAAAAACGCTAGTGCTTGAACCATAGGCAACGGTCGTCTGCAAGCCGCCGTCTGCCGGGTTCGATACCGAGCGCAACCGTCGAAATCCAGACTTTCCGAGAGTGTCACGCTTTCGGAAAGTCTTTTTTGGTTGAGGCAAGTGCGTGGAAAATTGTCTGTCCGCTCCCTTTTTTGCGGACGCTTGCCCATGCTGGCAATCCTGCTTTCGCACGCTCAACCCAATCAATCGTCCATTTCCGGGCAGTATTTTCGTGAAATCTGGCAAGTGTATTTGTTACCCGAAAGCCACTTTCTGTCCCTGACCATGAGCCCAAAAGTCGCGCCGCCCCAACGCCCCTTTTCAGAACAAAAACGGAACAACCCTTTCTCCTTGCCAGATTGACCGCTCGCGGTTTTGCCCTGATGCCGCCTGCCAACACGCAATTCTCCTCGTTTTCGACGGATATCCATGCCGCCCGTACCGCCCCGGTATTCGGACGAGCAAACTTTGCTGTTCCCACCGCTGCCGCCAAACCCACATTTTTTGAAGTGGAAAAAGAACTCATCATCAATTCAACCCCGACTGGGGTCGAAATCGCGCTGTTGGAAGGCGGAAAACTCGTCGAACTGCACCATCAAAAAACCAACAACAACTTCTCCGTCGGAGACATTTTCGTCGGCAAAATCCGAAAACTCATGCCGGGCCTGAATGCCGCTTTCGTGGACATCGGCCATCGCAAAGACTCGTTTTTGCATTACACCGACCTCGGCCCGAAACTGCGCTCGCTGGTCAAGTGGACGAACGGCGTGGTCAACGGCCAAATCAACACGCACAAGCTCGACAACTTCAAGTTCGAGGAGGAAATCATCAAAACCGGCAAGGTTGACCAAGTGCTCAACAAACGGTTCCCGGTGCTCGTCCAGATTTTGAAGGAACCCATCTCCACCAAAGGGCCGCGCCTGAGCTGCGAACTGACACTGCCGGGCCGGTACATGGTGCTGTCGCCTTTCTCTGAAATCATCTCTGTCTCGAAGAAAATCGGCAGCGCGGACGAACGCAAACGCCTGCACACATTGGCCGAAAGCATCCGGCCCAAAAACTTCGGCCTCATCATCCGCACCGCCGCCGAGGGCAAAAAAGTGGCCGAACTGCACGAGGAGCTCGTAGAACTGATGGGCAAATGGGAAGAGATTTACAAACAACTCAAATCGTCCAGCCCGCCCGCTAAACTGCTCAGCGAACTGGACAAGCCCGCCAGTGTGCTGCGCGATTTGCTGACCGATTCGTTCAGCCGCATCGTCGTGAACGACAAAGAATTGGCTGCCAACATCAAGAGCTACCTCCAAAACTCCAGCCCCGAACACGCCAGATTGGTCACGCCGCACTCCGGCAACAAGCACATCTTCGATGCCTACGGCATCAACCGCCAGATAAAAGCCTCGTTCGGCAAGACCGCCACCATGCCCAGCGGTGCGTACATCGTCATCGAAAAAACAGAGGCGATGCACGTCATTGACGTGAACAGCGGCCACAAAGTGACCACCGGCGACACCGACCAAGCCATTTTCTCCGTCAACTTGGAAGCCGCCGAGGAAATCTCGCGGCAAATCCGCCTGCGCGACATCGGGGGTCTGATTACCATTGACTTCATTGATATGAAGAACCCCGAACACAAGAAACAAATCGTGAAGGCAATGGAGGATTTCATGCGGAAAGACCGGGCGCAGCACACCATCCTGCCGCTCTCGAAATTCGGCCTCATGCAAATCACCCGCGAACGCGCCCGCCCCGAAGTCAACGTGGACACAGCGGAAGTTTGCCCGACCTGTGGCGGCTCCGGCAAAGTGAACGCCACCATCCTGCTGACCGACGACATCGAGCGCGACCTTGACTTCATCATGCAGTCGCGTCCGAAGGGAACTTTGATTTTGCGCGTCCACCCATACCTCGATGCATACCTGCGTTTGGGCTGGCCTTCGCGCCGGATGCGTTGGTTCATGAAATTCAACAAGTGGGTCAAACTCATCCCGCAAGGAGATTACCAACTGACGGACTACCGCTTCTTCGACGGCAACGACGACGAAATCCGGTTGAACTGACCGACGGGTGGCAGTGGGCAGCCGCCCACTGCCAGCCGTCGGTTTGACGCTTGCCTGACGAACTGTGTTAAAGTTTCGGCCACAAAAAAGCCTTGTCTATTTTTGTGGCACTTCTTTTCGGACGGTGATTCGCCCGTTTTTAATCCGTATTTCTCACGATTCTTTTTCAAAACCGATTGTCGCCGGGCGTTGCCCAAACAAACGCAGGCGATTCCAAAACTTACGCTCGCATCCCATGCGGTCAAGTTTCATCCTATGTTTCAGGTGGCCGATGCTCCTGCTCCGCCGCTCACTCGCCTCTTTTGCTGCCCCATTTTTTCACGGCAGCACCTCACGTCCGCCCGCTTCGGTTTTGCAAAAAAATCCCCGCCGCGCCACTCGGTACGGCAATCAAGCACGCGGCCATTTCCCTGCGCTTCATTTTAATCGTCAGCGAAGGCCAGACTTTTAATCGCTTTTTTAATCAAAAACCAATTTTGCCGGCGTTGCAACCGACGGCAGAAAGACCACTCGACACGCAGCGGGCGGGTGGCGCAAGTTGCCCGCTCGCGTTTTTTTCAGGAATGAGGAATGAAACTTTGGGCAAATCATTCCTCAATTCTCATCCCTCATCCCTGAAAAAAGGCGGTAATTTTTTCATAGTTGCAGTCTGCTCCTGCCGGAGGGTGGGAGCAGGCATTTTCTT
This sequence comes from Saprospiraceae bacterium, assembly GCA_046299435.1. Taxonomy (GTDB): domain Bacteria; phylum Bacteroidota; class Bacteroidia; order Chitinophagales; family Saprospiraceae; genus M3007. The sequence continues at coordinate 2,885 of JBKBIC010000150.1, read as the reverse complement.
GGGGTGACGAGTGTTGCAAAAAATTATCACTCATCAATTGCCACTCATCAATCCACGAAAACATTCCCATGAGCAGCTGCCCCCGCCGGGCTATTTTTCGTTAACAAGGCTTACCATCTTGTTAAGATGGGGCGCGTATCGGTCGGCGAAAGGGGCGCGTTTTTTGTGCGCTTTCATCAAAACAGCTGCTTCACATGAGAAAACGGACATTTACCAATCGCGCTTTCCCGAAAGCCGCCCGCCCGGTCGCCCGCCGTTTTGTCAATTTTTTCACGCGGATTTCGAGTGCCCTGTTGCTTTGGTGTTCGGTGTCAGTGCTGGGTTTTGCCCAAAACTTGACGGGCTACTGGCAGGGCGTGAGCTACCAGCCGACCGGCGGTTCCACCGACTGCTACCCGGTGACGATTTATCTGGTACAAAACGGCAACAGCCTCTCCGGCACCTCCTACACCTATATTGATGGTACGCCATATTTCGCTGAAATGACCGCCACCGGCTCGGTCAACGGCAACGCGGTCAATTACACAGAGACCAAAATCACCGACAAAAACGACGCACCCGGTTTCGAGTGGTGCCTCAGCTACGGGAACCTGACTTACGCCCCCGCGACAGAAAGCCTCGAAGGCACACTTTTCGGCGTGACCGAAAGCGGCTGGCCCTGCGAGGAAGCATACCTTGAAGTCTATCGTTTGCAAATACTCGGCCCGCTCACTTTTTGCGAAGGCGGCCAGCACACACTCACCGTCGAGGGCCAAAACGTGCAGTGGTTCGCCGACCCCGACCTCAAAAACCCAATCGGCACGGGCAACAGCATAACCAGAAACATCCAGCAGACGACCACTTTTTACGTCACGCAGACGACCCAGTTTTGCAGCACGCCCAGCCCGGCGGCAGAAGTGCGGGTCGTCATTTCAGACCTCGCGTTCGTCGCCGCAACGGTGACGCAACCCACCTGCCTGTCGCCGGGCGCGCTGGACGCAACGGCGGCAGGCAGCACCCCACCGATAGAATTCAGCCTGAATAGTGGCGCGTTCCAGCCCTCCGGTTCCTTCCAAAACCTTCCGCCGGGCGATTATTCCCTCCGAATCCGCGACGGAAATAGCTGCGAACGCGCCCAAACCCTCTCGCTGGCCGAGCCTCAAAATTTTTCGGTCAGCATCGCGCCCGTACCTGCCGACTGCGGCCAGACGAACGGCTCGGCAGCTGCGAACGTGAACGGCACAGGCAACTTTGAGTTCGAGTGGAGCAACGGTACACGCGCACAACTCATTGAAAATGTGGCAGCTGGCACTTACACCGTGACCGTCAGCGAGGCCAACGGCAGCGGCTGCACGGCCTCGGCAACTACCGAAATCCTAAACGCCAGCAGCGCACCGGTCATCAGCCTGAACGCCAACCCAACTGCCTGCGGCGCGGCCAATGGCGAAATCAAGACGGATATTTTCGGAGGCACGCAGCCCTATCTTTTCAAATGGAGCACGGGCGGAGCGACGAAGGATTTGCTCAATGTGCCGCCGGGCAACTATGGCCTCACAGTCACCGACGCGGACGGTTGCTCGGACACAGCCTTTGTCGAGGTGGCCGAAAGTGTGCTGTTGCAAGCTTGGTTCCCCTCGGATTCGGTGCTGATTGCCATTGGCGAGCAAGCGTTGCTCGCTTTCCAGACCAACGTCGCAGATACTTTGATTGCCCAAACCGAATGGTCGCCCACGACGGGCTTAGGTTGTTCAAACTGCCCGAAACCTTTCGCAAGCCCCTCGCAACCAACGACTTATGTCCTGACCGTGACGGATACTCGCGGCTGTACCGCCTCGGCTTCCGTCACCGTAGCCCTTGCCGAGCCGGAACGGCTCAACCTCTTCATCCCCAACGCATTCAGCCCCGACGACGACGGTCTGAACGACCGCTTCGAGGTGTTTTTGGGCGAAGGGCTGACTTTCCAAAAAATGCAAGTGTTCGACCGCTGGGGCAACATGGTTTTTGAATCGGAAAACCCGGCAGACAGCTGGGACGGCAAACACGGAGGCCGGGCGCGGGCAGCAGAGGTTTTCGTGTATGTGTTCAGCTACATCGAAAATTGGCGCAAACTCGAACGCAAGGTATCCGGCAACGTCACCGTGATGCGATGACTCAATGAGTGAATGATTCAATGAGTGCATGAGTGAGTGAGCAAATGAGCGCGAATGAATGAAATAATTGAAAACCAGTGATTTGCGCCATTCCTCATTCCTGAATTGACAGTTGGTAATTTGGTGTTTTAAACTTAAGCCCGTCCCGAATAGTCGGTGGCGGGCTTTTTCATTCCTCGTCCACATGGGCCAGAATCCGCCGTTTGACGGCCTCGATTTTTTTGGTCAGCCCCCTGAAAAACCAATCGCGGCTTTTTTCGGCGGTCAGGGTGATGGGCGCGGATTTGGCAATCACGTTCGAGAACCAATCCTCCACATAATTGCAGAGATTCGTGTCGGTAGTTTTGATGAAATTGGGGTTCGAGAAAGCCGCGTAAACCGCTTTTGCCACGTCGGACACGACCAAAATCGTGTTGTTCGTATGCACCATTTCGTTGTGGTACAATTGGAGCGAAGCACCGGCCTCATGCGGCTTCGCGCCCCGGTTGAATTTCCGCCCTTCGATGGCCATCGCTTTCATGTGCTCGGCCCATTCGAGCATCTTGTCGCACAAAGCGAGGGCGACCGAATTGTCGCGGAAACCGCCGGAATGAACATGGTATTCAATCTGCGCGAGCGTGTTGTCCACGATGCCGAGGCTCCATAACTCCGTGCTATCCAGCGAGTTGTAATGTTCAAGGATGCTTTGGCTGAGGCGGATGACGGGCGGCGTGATCAACTCAAAATCGAACGGGCGGTTTTTTAGGAAGTCCATGT
>JBKBIC010000149.1:4216-12189 GCA_046299435.1 Saprospiraceae bacterium | reverse complement strand
AGCACTCATCATTTATCACTCATCACTTCGAAGTTGATGCTCAACCGAAAATCGCCGCCGCCCATCCGCACCGTCTCGAACCTCACTTTGCCGCGCCCGGCGGAACGGCGGCTGGCGAACGGCGTGCCGGTTTTTGTGCTCGATTGGCCGGGGCAGGAAATCGTGAAATTGGAGGTTGTCTTCCGTGCTGGCCGACCGGAGGAGCACAAACGCCTCGCCGCCCGCGCCACTGCGCGGCTCATGCGCGAGGGCACGCGGACGCGCTCGGCTGCCGAAATCGCGGAGCACATAGATTTTTTCGGCGGCTCCATTTCCATCCCGACCAACTTGGACACGGCCAATTTCACGCTGTTCGCGCTCCGAAAATACTTCGCCGATTTGCTGCCCGTGTTTGCCGACGTGCTGCACGAGCCGAGTTTCCCGGAAAAAGAAATCGAGACTTTCCGCCGCACGAGCATCCAAGATTTGCAGGTCGAACTCGAAAAACCGGAGGTGCTGGCCTATCGGAAAATCACGGAACTCATCTTCGGCGAGGCGCACCCCTATGGCTACAATTCTGTGGCGGCGGATTACGAAGCCCTGACCCGCGACGACCTTGTGCGGCACTTCGAGCGGTGGTTCGTGCCGGGCAACTGCATGATTTTCGCCAGCGGGCGCGTGGACGCGGAGGTGCTGGATTTGCTGGACAAACACTTCGGGCAGGACACGCGCCGGGGCGACACGCCCAATTTCAACTGGCAACCGACCACCGAAAAGCCCCGCAAAATCGCCCTCGCCCACCCCGGCTCTATGCAAAAAGCCATCAAAATCGGGCGGCGGCTTTTTGACAAAAAACACCCGGATTACGCCGGGATGTTCGTGCTGAACACCATCCTCGGCGGCTATTTCGGCTCGCGCCTGATGATGAACATCCGCGAAAAAAAGGGCTACACCTACAACATTTACAGCACCGCCGACGCGATGTGGCACGACGGCTGCCTGTACATCGCCACCGAGGTCAACCCCGATGCCGCGCCCGACGCGCTCCGGCAAATCCGCCGCGAATTGAAAAAACTGCGCGACACACCCGTGCCCGAAGCCGAACTTTCAATGGTGCGCAACTACTTGCTCGGCACCTTGCTCAACGGCCTCGACGGGCCAATCAATGCCTCCGATTTGGTCAAAAGCATGGTCGTCGAAGACCTCCCGCTGACGACGTTCGACCATTTGGTGGAGACCATCCGCAACATCTCGGCGGAAGAGCTGCGCCTGCTGGCCGAGCGGTATTTGCAGCCAAAGGATTTCTGGGAAGTGGTCGTGGGGTGAGTGTTTGGTGTGTCGTGTGTCGTGTTTGGGAATTTTCTCGAAACACAAAAAACCAAACACGACACACAAAAAACAGCCCGCCCCGCTCATCGGGACAGGCTGCGAAAAACAATCTTCCAATCTGATTTTCAACGCTTTACGAAGCCGCTGAGGTAGAAGCGGTATTCTTTTTTGGCGGTGTCGTGCGCGAAGCCTTGCTTGGTCGGGTAGTATTTACCGGACTGGTCGTATTTGGCGGGCTGCTTGATGTCTTTCTCGAAAGTGGCGTTTGCTTGCATGAAAGCCTTTGAAATCATCGGCTCCCAGAACGTGACTTTCCCGTCGAACGAGCCATAGATGAACGTCTCCTCGAACGGCGCACCCGCCAGTTCGGGCGAAGTACCGTCAATCCAGTGAACGCCCATTTGCGGCACGAGGCCAACCGGGAAATACGCCGCCGGGAAATGGTCGGGCGAAGGCGCGATGGCCGCTTTCACGGTGTCCCAAGGCGTGATGGCCAAGCGGTCGGCCTCCGATGTGGTGTAGTAGTGAAGGTCATAGTGCGGCAGGTCGTAGATGCCGAGCGGCTCGTGGCCGTGCGGGTTCCAGCCCACAAACTGGTGTACGAACGGCGTGCGCTCGGTCGCTTCCTTCGGGTAGGCAAGGCTGAGGGCAATGTCGCTGGTCGTCTCATCGAGCGAGTTGAAGGCCGCCTCGTCCACGATGAGGCCGATTTCGACAGGGTTGCCGTCGTCGTCATTGTTGATGTACGTCCATGCTTTGCCGGAGCCAAAATTGGTCTGCGTGCCGTTGAACGTCCCGGCAAGCGGGTCGTCCTTTTTGCAGGCGGCGAAGGAGAGGGCGACCAGTGCGGCCGCGAGGGACAGGTGTTTTAATCCGTTGATTTTCATTGAATTAATGAAGTGTTTTGTAAAAAGTTAGGAATAACGGTCTCATATACGAGCCCAAGGAAAGATTGGTTTTCGGGCGGTAAATTAGGATTTATGAAATTAATGGAAAGCAGGTCGGATTCTGGCTCCCGCAAAAACCGCTCACTCCCGTTCGGCTAGCGCATCGCCCAGCGCGTGGAGTGCCAACAAAGTCCAGCACAAAGCCAAGCCGGGGAAAACCGCCGTCCACCACGCCGCCATGTGGTTGCGGGCCTCGTGCAGGAGGCTGCCCCACGACGCGCCCGCCGCGCCGCTCGTGAAGCCCAAAAACGCCAGCCCCGCTTCCAGCAAAACCGCGCCCGCCGCGCCGAGCGATACCGCCACCAGCACCGGGCGCATGGCATTGGGCAGGGCGTGTTTCCACAAAATATGCCCGTCCGAATAGCCCAGCGCACGGGCGGCTTGGACGAATTCCAGCTCCCGGACGCGGAGCAGCTCCGCCCGCAACAGCCTCGCCACATCCGGCCAACTGAACAAGCCGATGATGCCCACCACCAGCAAAACCGGGGGCACACCCGACGCAGAAATCGCCGCCAAAGCCACCACTAAAAGCAGCCTCGGCACCGAGTCGAACACATCAGCCAAGCGCATGATGACAAAATCAGCGGGCACCGCCACCCGCTCCGCGAACCATGCCCGGCGGCACAGCAGCCAGCCCAACACATTGAAAACCAATAAAATAGCCCCGAAAATCGCCGCCGCCAGCAGCCACTCGCCCCTGTCCGGTTGGTGCACCAAGAAAAACCAACGCGGCACCAGCGCGAAAAAAACAGCCACCGGCAGAGCCAGCAAATTCGCCCAAAGCAGACCGCGCCGCAGCCGCAAGCGGTCGTCGCCAAAATAGCCCGCCAGCCCACCGAGCAACCCGCCAGCCACGACCGCCATGCCCATCGCCACCGATGCCGTGAGCAAGGCCACCCGGCAACCCGCCACCATGCCCGCCGCCACGTCGCGCCCCGACCCATCCGTGCCGAGCCAATGCCGAAAAGCCCGGTCGCCAGCCCGGAGCATCGCCAGCGGCGGCTGCCCGAATTGGTTGTTGCCCGAAACGCCGGGACGAAACGCAATCGGCGGAAACACCGCCCAGTCGTAGCCGCCCTCGTGCCAGCGGTCGTTCCGGGCGATTTCGGCCAAAGGCGCAGGCCACCGCACCTGCTCGTGCGGCTCGAAGACCGTGCGGAAGGCGGGGAAAAACAGCTCACCGCCGACCCGGCAAGCCAACGGGCAGCTGTTCGCCGCCACGTCGCGCAGCAAGGCCACTGCGAGCAGGAAACCCACCGTCCAGACGGCCCAGCGGGGATATTTTTGAAGCATTCGCACGGGTTGTGGATTGTTGGTTCAGGTGGCAAATTTGGCATTTGCCCAGCGAAACATAGGCCCGAAAAATGGCTGTCGGCGGGCGGTCATTTTCGAGCAGAAAAAATGTGCGGCCTCGAAATTGTTTTTTTCTGCGTGTTAACCGTAAACTTGCCACGCGAAACACGCACACAAGCCAATTTTCTTCTGTCAAGATTGCGCTCCTAATCTTCGCCCTCTGTCCGTTTCCGCTCCGCCATCCCCTTTTTAGGCGGGCTTTTCCGACAAACGACGGTGATTCCTCCCGGCCAAACGGCCAATTTCCCCTCGCACTGTCCCTCTGTTTTTGCTGACCGTTGCCCTTTCGCGCAAAGGCGAGCACGGGTATATCTGTCCAAACACGCCGCCGGGTGAGGCCCTCCCCCAAACTTCGCCCGGACAAATCCGCATCAAAAAAATGACAGCTCTGTTCGACCATGCTCCCGCCTACGCGCCCGCCGAGAAGACGGCGTTTTTCGAGCCTGCCAAAAAAATCCTCCTCATCGAGGACAACCCCGCCGATGCGCGGCTGGTCGAAATCCTGCTGATGGACACCGACCTCGTGCGCTGCAAAATCACCCACGCCATCACGCTCACGCAGGCCCTCCAAATCCTCGAAACCGGCGAACGATTCGATGTCATCCTCTGCGACCTCACCCTGCCCGATAGCCGGGGCTTCGAGACGCTCGAACGCCTGCTGGCACGTTTCCCGGACCAAAACGTCATCGTCCAGACGGGCCTTTCCGACAAAACTTTGGGCTTGCAAGCCGTCCGCGCCGGGGCACAGGATTTTTTGATAAAAGGCTCCTACGACGGCGACGCGCTCGGCAAGACGCTCCGCTATGCCATCGAACGCCGGGCCGTGCTCGAACGCCTCGAAGAAACCCAACGGCTCGCCCACATCGGCCATTGGGAGTTGGATTTGCAATCGGGCAACGTGACCGTCTCGGACGAGGTGTTCCGCATTTTTGAAATCAAGGCCGAGCGGCGCACCTTCCCGGTGCAGGACGTGCAGAACCCAGAACACATCTTCCACTTTTTCAACGATTTGCACACCGAGACGATGGAAAACGGGCGCGCCGCCCGCGATTTGGACATTTTCTCGGCCACCGGCCAACGCCGCGCTATCAGCGTAAAATGCCGCTACGAACGCGACAACGCCATCCTGCACGGCATTTTGCAGGACATCACGGAGCGCAAACAAAGCGACGAGCTGCGCCGCCAGCACGAACTCACCCAGCACGCTGCCGCCATGAAGGAGCAGTTCATCGCCTCCGTCAGCCACGAGATGCGGACTCCGATGAACGCCATTTTGGGCATGAGCAACCTCGTGCTCCAATCCACGCTCACCGACGAGCAGCGCAACTACATCGGCAACATCAAGCAATCATCCGAAATCCTGCTCGGCATCGTCAACGACATCCTCGAAGTGTCCACGATGAAAAACGGCAGCATCCAGTTCGAGCACAAACCTTTCGATTTGCACGAGCTTTTGGCGAACCTCGTCAAGGTCATGCACTATAAAATCAACGAAAAAAGCCTCGAATTCATCCTCAATACCCATCCCAACGTGCCGCAGTTTTTGGTCGGCGACAAGCTGCGCCTCAATCAAATCCTCTTCAACCTCGTCGGCAACGCCATCAAATTCACCGACCGGGGCTTCGTGAAATTGACCGTCGAAGCCACGCCCGGCCCCAGCGGGCGCAGTACGCTGAAATTCTCGGTGCAGGACACAGGCATCGGCATCCCTGCCGACCACTTGGAGGCGATTTTCGAAAATTTCACCCGCGTCCGGCACAAAGACCGTCTTTATGAAGGCACTGGCCTCGGCTTGAGCATCGCCCGCAGCCTCGTGCAGCAGCAAAAAGGCGAAATCGGCGTGCAAAGCGAACAAGGCGCGGGGTCGTGCTTCTGGTTCACGCTGCCGTTCGAGACCACCACCGAAGCCGCGCTCACGCAAACCGGCACGCCCGAAACACGCCGCCCCACGCTCGACCGCGACGCGACGTTCGACCTCTTGCTCGTCGAAGACCACAAGATGAACCAGCTCGTCGCCCGCAAAACCCTCGAAAAACAATTCCCGAACATCCGCATCACGCTCGCCGAAAACGGCCTCGAAGCCATCCAAGCCCTTGAACGTCAGGCATTTGACATCGTGTTGATGGATATGCAGATGCCCATCATGGACGGCCAAGAAGCCACCCGCCACATCCGCGAAAAAATGCCGCCCCACATCGCCAGCCTGCCCGTGCTCGCCATGACCGCCCACGCGCACATCGCCAAAGAGGAGCAATTCAAAGAATACGGCATGGACGATTATGTGCTCAAACCCTTCGAGCCGGAGCAACTTTTCGAGAAAATTGCCACTTACGTCCGCAGATGACGCTCGCCATGTGAAACTGTTTGCCACCTATTCCACGATTCTTCTTCACTAATCTTCTTCAGTCAAATGATTACCAAAACTTGCCAACACATCAACCTCGATTACCTTGACATGATGACCGACGGCGACGGTGAAATGAGAGACACCATGCTCGGTATGCTCATGGACGAACTGCCCGCCGAAGTCAGCAAAATGCGCCCGCTCCTCACCGACTCCAACTGGGGCGAGCTGCGCGAGGTCAGCCACAAACTGAAATCCACGCTGGCCTTCATCGGCAACGACGTGATGACTGAGGCCAACAAAGAAATCGAGCTGCTCACCAAAAACGGGCAGGCCAGTTTCCAGCGCATCGCCGCCCTGCTGACCATCATCGAAAACCAACTTTCCGGCGTACTTGATGAACTCCGCGAAAGCACCGGGAGCCGCGCCCGCGCCCATTGAGTTTCGGGGTTTGTGGGGGGTGTGGTTTTTTTTTTTGGAAACAAAAACCCAAACAACAAACAGACAAAAACCCAAACCCCCCCACCCCCCCCAAAACCTCGAAACTTAGAACCCGAAACCCGCACACAATATTTCCGCTCAAATCACAGGCAATCAGTTTGTTACAGATTTGATTTTTAAAATCCCCCGGTCACAACCGCGCCCTGCTTGGCATTGTATGCGCTCGTGACATTCCGAAACCTTTGTCCACTTCCAATCCGCTCCGCCCCGTTCGGCGGGCAAACCACCCCAAACACCGCTCTTCCCAGTCAAGTCCGCCATCTCCCAATTTTTTCGGGCGGATTCCTTTCGTGCTCAAACACTTGATTTCGTGAAAAACCTCCGGCCCCTTGTCACCCGGAAACTGCACTGCGCATTCGCGCCATGCGGCCACGAAGCACCTGCCCCAAGCCATCCGAACCGACATTCATCATCGCGCATACCGCTCCGGCACCCGCTGCAGCGGAAACATCGCACAAAATCAAAACACACCACCATGCACAAAAACGACGCGCACAACCAACCCATCCCGACCGACTTGCCCACCTTGCCTGCCGAAAAATTGCGCCTCGTAAAAGGCGGCAACGGCAGCAACGGCCCGCGTGGCGGCGACAAACGGAAACGCCCAACGGGAAACTGAACCAGCCACAAATCCCTGATTATCAACCCTCCCGGAAGGTCTCGCTTTCGGGAGGGTCGTTTTTAAAATGGCGGGCAAGCCTGACCGAAACCCTTCCACATGAACATTTGGCGATTTCTCGTGCTGCTTTTCGCCGTCGCAATGCCGGGTGGCAGCAGGCTTTGGGCCAACTACGAACCGCCCGATAGCCTTCGCGCAAGGCTTCAGGCTTCCGCCGGACGCGAGGTGCTCGTGTTTGCCAACAACATCGCCAACGAAGACCTCGACGCGGCCATGTTTGCCTTCGGCCTCGCCCATGAAAAAGCGAAACAGGCCAATGATGCCGCACTCCTATTCGCCGTCCTGCGCGACGAAGGCATTTTTTGGGAAGACCAAAACCGCCTCGACAGCGCGGCCATACTTTTCCAAAAAGCATTTCAAGTCGCTGAAAGTCAAGGGCTTGCACCCGAATCGCGCACCGCGCTCAACGACCTCGCCATCGTTTCCCGCAAACTCGAACGATACCGCGCCGCCCGCGATTACCACTCCGACGCGCTCGCCCGCGCCCAGAAATCCGGCGATGAGGAGCTGGTCGAGTTCTCGTGGCACGGCCTCGGTTTTTTGTACGAAATCGTCGGCGACCACGCACAGGCACTCCAATTCTACCGCCAATCCTACCGCGTCGCCGAAAAACGCGGCCACCAAAACGGCATGATGGTCACGCTCGGCAACCTCGCCGAGATGTTTGCCTCCACTGGGCAGGAACGCGAAGCCCTCGAACACGCCGAAAAAGGGCTCGCGCTCGCGCTCACCGCCCGTGACACAGAGCAAATCGCGCAACTCTTTTTCATCCAAGCCGATGTTTTCGAGCAATTTGGGCGGGCGGCGGAGGCCATGCCCTTGTTTGAAAAATGCGTGGCGT
>JBKBIC010000149.1:0-4206 GCA_046299435.1 Saprospiraceae bacterium | reverse complement strand
AGCCAACTCGCCCGCGACTGGGACACCGAGGCCGAAGCGCAACTCCGGCTCGGCCAGATATCCGAAAAAAATGGAGACCTCGCATCCGCCCGAACGCACTACCAAGCCTGCTTGCTCCGCTCGGAATTCCTGACCGCCAACTTTGTGGCCGATGCCTACCTGCACCTCGGCGAACTGGCAAAAGAAGCACCGGAGGGCAGCGTTTTTTTCAAAAAAAGCCTCGCCATTGCCCGCGAAAACCATTTGCCCGAACAAGAAATCGCGGCCACCCGCGCCCTTTCAAGTTGGTATTCGAGGCACGGGCAGGCGGCATTGGCGTTGCCCATGCTCGAACGCGCCAATGCTTTGCAAGACTCACTCTCGGCGGTTTTACGCGAAAAAAGCAGCGGAAAACTGGCCTTTCGATACGACTTGGAGAAAAACGCCCGCGATTTGGAGGCAATGGAAATCCGGGCAAATCGGGTGTTTATGGCTTGGGTGCTGTTGGCCGGGCTGCTGGCGGTGGGCGCGTTGGCCTATCTCGTGCGAATGCGCTACAAAACGAACACCGAACTGCGCCAGCGAAACGAGGCCATCAACGCCCAAAACACCCGGCTGGAAGAGTCCAACCGTTACCTCACCCAGTTCACCTACGCCGTCGCGCACGATTTGAAGGAGCCGCTGCGGGGCATTTCGAGTTTTACGGCCCTGCTCGAACGGCGTTTTGGCAGCCAGTTTGAGGGCGACGGGCTGGGCTATATGCAATTCGTGCAGCAGGGCGTGAAACGGATGCACGCCCTCATCAACGACCTGTTGGCGTTCAGTCACATCTCGTCGCAACGCCCCGGCTCCAAACGGGTGGATTCCAAGCAAGTGCTGGACTCCGTGCTCTCGACATTGAACAAAGAAATCCGCGAGCGCAAGGGCCGCGTAGAATACCCCGATGTGCTGCCGCCCGTGAAAATGGAGCCGTCGCATTTGGGGCATATTTTTCAGAACATCATCCACAACGGGTTGAAATTCAACGACAAAGCCGAGCCTCATGTGTCCATCAATGCCCATGTCGAAAATGGGCACGTCCTGTTTTCAATCGAGGACAACGGCATCGGCATCGAGCGCGAACACGGCAAAAAAGTGTTCGAACTTTTCCAGCAACTGCACAAAAACAAGCCCTACGGCGGCACGGGCATTGGCCTCACGGTGGTCAAAAACATTGTGGACAAATACAATGGCTATATCTGGTTCGAGCCAGCGAGCGAGTCGGGCGGCACCCGTTTTTGGGTGGGGCTACCGATGGCGAACTGAGCGGTTGCGGTGCCGCTCTGCAAATTTCCCAACTTGATTCACTCCCACTCAATCGTGGCCGGCGGCTTCGTGGAAATATCGAACACGACGCGGTTCACGCCACGCACTTGGTTGATGATTTCGCTGCTCACTTCGGCCAGAAACTCGTGCGGGAGACGGCTCCATTCGGCGGTCATGCCGTCGGTGGAGTTCACGGCACGGAGCGCGACGGGCTGTTCGTAAGTGCGCTCGTCGCCCATCACGCCGACGGTTTGGAGCGGCAACAGGATGGTGCCGGCCTGCCAAACTTGCTCGTACAGGCCATGTTCGCGGAGCTTTCGGATGTAAATCGCATCGGCTTCCTGCAAAATCTGCACTTTTTCGGGCGTGACCTCGCCCAAGATGCGGATGCCGAGTCCGGGGCCGGGAAACGGGTGGCGACCCAAAATTGACTCCGGGATGCCGAGTTCGCGGCCCACGCGGCGCACCTCGTCCTTGAACAGCGAGCGCAGCGGCTCCACGATTTTCAGTTTCAGTTTTTCGGGCAGGCCGCCCACGTTGTGGTGGCTTTTGATGGTCACGGAGGGGCCATGCACGCTGACCGACTCTATCACGTCGGGGTAAATGGTGCCCTGCCCCAGCCACGTCGCGTCGGGGTGCGCAAGTGACTCTTTTTCAAAGACTTCGATGAAAAGCCGCCCGATGGCTTTGCGTTTTTGTTCGGGGTCGGTCAGCCCGGCGAGCGCGGCGTAGAACTCGTTTTTCGCGTCCACGCCCTCGATGTTCAGGCCCATGTGCTGATAGGAATCGAGCACTTCGGCGAACTCGTTTTTGCGGAGCAGGCCGTTGTCCACGAAAAAGCAAAACAGGTTTTTGCCGACGGCGCGGTGCAGCAGCATGGCCGCCACCGTCGAATCCACGCCGCCCGAAAGGGCCATGATAACGTGCTCATTGCCAATGGTTTGGCGCAAATTTTCCACTGTGTCGGTGATGAAATGCGCCGCCGTCCAATCGCCCGAACAGCCGCACACGCCATGCACGAAATTTTTGAGCATCGTGAACCCTTCGAGTGTGTGGTACACCTCCGGGTGGAACTGGATGCCGAAAACAGGCTGCGCGAAACGACCCGTCATGGCCCGGAACGCCGCCACCGAGATGCTCTCCGTGTGCGCCAATGCCTCGAAGCCATCGGGCAGTTTCAGGATAGTGTCGCCGTGACTCATCCACACCTGCGACTGCTCCGACACGTCGGCCAACAGTTCATTTTTGAGGCCGTTTTGCGTCAGAATGGCTTTGCCATACTCTCGTTTTTCGCTGCGGGCCACTTCGCCGCCGTAAAAATCGGCCAGCAATTGTGCGCCGTAGCAGATGCCAAGCAGAGGCCGCTTACCCGCGATTTTGTCCAAATCGAGTCGCAGCGCGTCGGGCTGCTTCACCGAAAACGGGCTGCCCGACAAAATCACGCCGCGCACGTCGGGCGTGAGTTCGGGCATCTTGTTGTACGGGACGATTTCGCAGTAAACGTTGGCTTCGCGGACGCGGCGGGCGATGAGTTGGGTGACTTGCGAGCCGAAGTCGAGGATGAGGACTTTCTCCATTGGTCAAAAAAAAGAGGCCGCGAAGGTAGGCGTTTGGGCTAATTTAGCCGGTAAAGAAAACTATCGAAGCAGCCGAAAACAATCCGGGATGCCGGGGTGTTTGCAAGCAAGAATCAAATCAACGAATCACCCAATCTCCAAATCAACATTCCACATGAACTACCGACTTTTTGGCCGCTCCGGCCTGCGCGTCAGCGAACTATGCCTCGGCACCATGACGTTCGGCACCGAATGGGGCTATGGCGCGGACAAAGAAGAGAGCAAAAAAATCTTCGATTTGTACGCCTCGCGGGGCGGCAATTTCCTCGACACCGCCAACCGATACACCGAAGGCACGAGCGAACGCTGGCTCGGCGAGTTCGTGAAAAGCGACCGCGACCACTTCGTCGTGGCCACCAAATACACCCTCCGCGACCGGCTGGGCGACCCGAATTTCGCCGGCAACCACCGCAAAAACATGATGCGTTCCGTCGAGGAAAGCCTGCGCCGCATGGACACGGATTTCATTGACCTGCTTTGGGTACACGCTTGGGACGGCATGACCCCCGTGGACGAGGTGCTGCGCGGCCTCGACGACCTTGTGCGGAGCGGAAAGGTGCATTACATCGGCATCTCCGACACGCCCGCATGGGTCGTCAGCCAAGCCAACACGATGGCCGAGCTGCGCGGATGGTCGTCGTTCGTCGGGCTGCAAGTCGAATACTCACTCCTGCAACGCACGCCCGAACGCGACCTCATGCCGATGGCAAAAGCATTTGGCATGGCCGTGACCCCTTGGGGTGCCATCGGCGGCGGGGCCTTGACCGGGAAATACCTGCGCGGCGAAACAGGCAAAGTGCCCGAAAAAAGCCTCCGCCGCAGCGAACGTGCCCAAAAAATCACGGAAAAAGTGGTGGAATTGGCCGACCAAATGGCCGTCAGCCCCGGCCAATTGGCCATCAACTGGACGAGGCAACGCGAGGGCCTGACCGTCATCCCGCTCATCGGCGCACGTTCGGCGGTGCAACTGGAAGATTCGCTCGCGGCAGCCGATTTCTTCATCCCCGACGGCATCATGCAGCAACTGAACGAGGTGAGCGCGATTGAGCTGGGCTTCCCGCACGAGTTTTTGGCTTCGGACGGTGTGCGCGAACTGGTTTTTTCGGGGGCGTACAATCAGATTGAGCGGAAAAGTTGAAGGGTTGAAAATGAGTTGAATGGGTTGAAAAGTCTTAGAGTATGTTTTAAAATTTGAGGGGAAGTTTTTACGGATTTTTCTCCAAAGGAGCCTGCTGGGACAAATAGTGTTCAGTCCCGTAGGGACGGCCACGTTTATAGCATCGAATGGAGAAAAATTTGGCAAGTC
>JBKBIC010000148.1:0-12477 GCA_046299435.1 Saprospiraceae bacterium | reverse complement strand
AATCCGTGCAAATCCGCCCAATCCGTTCCACCCGTGTTCCAATCCTGCCCAGTTATATCAAAGGGATTTGAATCGTGAAAAAACCGCCCTCCTCCGAGGTCAAAATCGGTCGGTCGGACAGGTACTTGTAAAAAGATTGCAGGTTCGCCAGCCCTTTGCGGTTGCTGGTCTCGACGAATTTTTTGCGTTGCAGGTTGTTGCGCACCACGAGGCAATCGTCGGCGACGAAAACCTCCACCACGAGCGGCGATTCCTCGTCGATGATGTTGTGCTTGATGGCGTTTTCGATGAGGTTTTGCAGGGTGACGGGCACGATTTTCCGGTGGAAAAACTCATCGGGCACCTCGAACCGGACTTCAAAACCCGCCTCGAAACGGGTCTGCTGCAACCTGACGAACGCCTCCGCAAATTTCATTTCTTCGCCCAACGGCACGGTTTCGCGCTCGCTGCTTTTCAGGATGTAGCGATAAGTCTTGCTCAGGTTTTCCAGGAAACTGACTGCCGTTTTAGGCTCGATTTGAATCAGGCTGCCCAGCGAGGTGAGCGAGTTGAACAAAAAATGCGGGTTGAGTTGCTGTTTCAGGCTTTCGTACATGACCACTGCTTTCTCTTTTTCCAGCAGTTGGGTCTTGTTTTTCAGTTCCTGCACCTGCTGTTTTTGCCGTTGCCGAATCTGGAAAAACCGGAATGCCGCGCCCGCCACCAAAGCCGCCACTAAGGCCCAGAACCAGCCAGCCTTGTAGAAAAAAACCTTCACCCGCAGCGGCACGGCTAATGCTTCCGAGTCGGGCGCGCCTGCGAGTTTTATTTTCAAAAAATAGCGTCCGGCGGGGATGTTCGCGTAGTTCACGGTGCGCTGTTCGCTCGATTTAATCCATTGGTTATCAAAACCTTCGAGCCTATATTCATACTCAAGTTCGTCGGCGCGGGCGAGGTCGAGTGCCGCAAATTCGAGGGAAAAAAATTGGCTCTCGGCAGGCACTTCGAGGGGTGCGGGAGGCACTGCGAGGCTGCCGTAGTAGTGTTCGGTGCCATCAATTTTGAACGAGGTTAGCACCAGCGGTGCAATGGTTTTTTCCAAAGCCATCGCTGCCGGGTCGAACGAAACGTAGCCATCGAAGGTCGGCAGTAACATCCGCTGCTCGGTCTTGCTGAAAAAAGGCAAGCCCGTCAATCCGTAATCCATGCCTTCGTTTTTGCCAAAAATGGTGCACCTCGAAGCTTTCATATCCATCCGGCACAGCCCCGCCGTCGTCGTACACCAAAAATTGCCCGCTGCGTCGGTTGAGCCGGAGATAACATTATTTGAAGGCAAGCCGTCGCGGGTTGTGATTTTTTTCAAAAAAACGGGCTGCTCGCCTCGGCAGTCGAAAATCAGGATGCCGTCTTCGGTGCAGGCCCAAATCGAGTTGCCGCCATCGGCGACGAAATAGTTGTTGATACGCAAAGTCGTCCGGTCGAAGGTGGGTTTTCCCTCGCCGTCGAGGTAAAAAAAACGCTCGCTCGCCGCGTCGAAATAGCCGAAAGCCGTTTTGTCGCGGCAGCCAAACCAAATCCGCCCGCGCCCGTCGGCATTGATAATGCCCACGATGTCGGTCGGGATGGAGTACGGATTTTTTTCGTCGGGCAAAAACTGCCGCGTCTCGCCTGTGCGCGGATTGAAGCGTATCACGCCGGACGCGCTGGTGCCGAACCAGAGGTTGCCCGCCGCGTCTTCAGCCATACGGGTGTAATAATTTGAGATGCCTTTTTCGTAAAAAATCGTGGGCTGGACGGGCTTTTCCAAGGCCATTTTCTGTGTGTCGAAACGCAGGAGCGTGTGCCGGGTCAGCACCCAAATCGTGCCGTCGCGTGCCTGGACGAGGTCGCGCACCTGCCGCACCGATTCTTGGCTGTTTTTGGGGATTTCAAAACTGTGCGTCGAGGTGCGCCCCGTGCGGCGGTCGAGGACGAACAACCCGTCGCCCCAGTTCGATCCGAGCAACAAAAACCGCCCCGTGTGGTCGTCCAAAAAGCATGAAATGTCGAAATGCCCGATGTTCATCAGTTCCTTCGACTCCACCGGATGAAATCGGAACTGCTTGTTTTTCAGGCGCATCCGAACGAGTTTCCCGCCCGCAACCACCCAAAAATTGCCCTGTTGGTCGGGCAGGATGCGCCCCACGTCTTTCTTCAAAATATCGTGGAATTCGCCCGGCGGTGTGTCCGAAAGCCAAAAAAACTGTGCTGTTTTTTTTGAAAAAACGCCCAACCCTTTGTCTGAGCTGGCAATCCAAAGTTCGTCCGCACTTTTTTCGGCGATGTCTATTACCAAGTTTTTGATTTCCATGGGGTTCGAGACGGGATTGTAGAGCCACTGTCGCCACACGCCCGTCTTTCGGTTTAGGCAGCGCAAGCCGCTTTCCCAGCCGCCCACCCAGAGCAGGTCGCCGTCGGGCAGGATTTTGTAGGCTTGGTCAGTGCGTTTTTCGCGCGGGCTAAGGTCTTTGTCTTGGCGTTGCGCTTCGACGATGCCTGTTTCGGGGTCAAAACGATGCAGGTCATAGACGGTGCTGACCCATATTTTGCCCGATTCTTCTTCAAAAAAATAATAGCCATGATTGTAATAAGACAGCAAATGCTCGGACAGATTGGGCGAATTTTGGCGCGTGAGGATGTCGAAACGCCGGAATTCGCCCGTCGTCGGGTTCAGTTCGCAGATGCCGTTGAATTTGACCGTCGCCCAGAGCCGGTTTTTACTGTCGAAAAAGATGTTGTGGACGGGCGCGGTGGTGGGCTGCAATTTTTTGGTGAACGGGAAATTGTGGAAGCGCCCCGTCGCGCGGTCGTAGCGACTGACCCCACCGCGCACGTGCGCGAGCCAGAGGTCGCCGTTTTTCGCTTCCAAAATTTTTAAAATTGAATTGTGGGCAAGGCTCGTCGAGTCGCCCGCGACGTGCGAAAACAGCCGAAACCCGTAGCCGTCGTAGCGCAGCAAACCCTCGGCAGTGGCAACCCAGAGGTAGCCCGTTTTGTCCACGAGCAGGTCGTAAATGTTGCGGTTGACGAGTCCGTGCGCCGTCTCGAAGGTTTGTACCTCGATGATTTGGTTTGCGAATGGGTTCCATGTTTTTTGACAAAAAGCAGCCCCCGCCGATAGCAAAATCAGCCACAAAAGGATATTTCTGGACAACTGGCGCATACGGCAAAAGTAGGATTCGTGCCGTGCCGCCCGCCTTTTTTGTCAACGAAGCGTGGCAAATCCCAAATGAGGCGTGGCAAAAGTCGGCTGGGGTGTTTGTGGGCGTTTTTCCGTGCTTCGGCTCATCCCGCTCGCCCGACGCTTCATTTCAAATCCACCACGCCTCACTCAGCAAAAATTGCCCGTCTGCTGCTGCCACGCCCACCTTTGGGGCATCAAACAACCGGAGCCGCCCGTTTTTTTTAGGGCATCATTTTTCGCCCAAGACGCACGCCCCCAATCACAATGCCCGATGAAATGCCCCGCTGTTGCCCGTTCTTGCGGCGCGGCAGCGAGGCTTCCGCCCAAGCGGAGCCCTATTTTTTACGCTTTTAGTCCACACGCATCCACATCATGACACCCGCACAAGTTCAACTCGTCAAAAAAACATGGCGGCTCCTCCGGGCTGTCCCACCTGCGGTCGTGGCCGATACTTTTTACTCAAAATTGTTCCTCGACCACCCCGAACTGCGGCGGCTTTTCCCGCGCAACATGGACGAGCAGTACCAAAAATTGGTGGATATGCTTTCCTCGATGGTCGCCCGGCTGGACGATTTGGGCAGCCTCAAGTCCGAAATCGTGGCCATGGGCCTCCGGCACGAAGGCTACGGCGTGAAGCCCAAGCACTACCAGATGGTCGGCGCGGCCCTGCTTTGGACGCTCGAACAGGGCTTGGGACACGATTGGACGCCCGAAACGGCCGAGGCTTGGACGCAGTGCTACGGCTCGATTGCCGACGGGATGCTCTCCCACTGAAAACGCCCCGCACCGGGCCGCCGCCTGCCACCACCCAAAAAAGCACCCACCCCAATCGCTTGACCATTGTGCCGACGGCTCATTTCAGTGCCGCCGGACAGGTACTTCGGCCTACTTTTCGGCCATGCTCCGCGCTGTTTTTCTCTTCGCCTTCGCAATCCTTGCCGCCCGGCTTTCCGGGCAGTACGTTTTCAGCCATCTGGACAAACCCGATGGCTTGCCCTCAGCGCACATCCAAGACGTGATGCAAGACCGCGACGGCTACATCTGGATTGCTTCCGAAGGCGGGCTTTGCCGCTACAATGGCAGCCAAATCAAGGTTTTCCAGCCCGATGCCCGCAACCCGAACGCCATCCGAACCGCCGTCCCCCGCAGCCTGATGCAGGCTGCCGACGGCAAAATCTGGGTCGGCTCCCGCGACGGCGCGATTGATGTGTTCGACCCCGAAACGGGCCATTTTTCACCAATCCTGATGCCCGATTCGCTGATTGGATACGTCTGGGGCATTTCGCAGGACAAAAACGGCCAAATCTGGGTCGCCAACAACGAGGGCCTGCTCCGGTTTTCGCCCACTGAAAATGCGCTGCGAGCCGTGTCGCCCAGCCGGGTAGCAGCCCAAACCCGCCGAAACTTCATGGGCCGCCCGGTGATGAGCATCGCCCAATCGCCCGCCGAACCCGATTTGCTTTTCCTCGGCAGCCAATCCGCCGGCATATTCCGCTACCGCATTTCGCTGGATTCGCTGGACGAAATCCGCTGCCCGTTCCCGGAAGTCCGGCGGACGGGGCGGCTTTTTTGGCACGGCAACGGGCGTTTTTACTTTTACACGGCCCCGAATTGGCTCGTCGAATTCGACCCGTCGGCAGGCGATGGCGGGCAGGGCGCGTTCCAAAAATTTGAAATCCCCGGAGCCTTGCCGAGCCGCGCCTCGGTCTCGCTCCTGCAAAAATCCGCGCACGAACTTTGGGTGCCGACCCGCAACCGGGGCCTCGGCATCTTCCGCACCGACGACCATTCGTGGCAGTTTTTGGAGCACGACCCGGAAATCCGCACCAGCATCCGCCCCGGCGGCCTGTACGCCATGTGCCTCGACCGACGGGGCGACCTCTGGCTCGGCACACAGGAGCAGGGCGTGGAAAAACTCGACCTCAACAAAAACTACCTCCAACATTTTTTCCTCCGAAAACCGCTCTCCGCTGGCCGCGAGGATTTGTTTGCCTACGATGCCCTGCCGCTGCCCGACGGCACTTTGCTCGTCTCGACTTTCGGCGAAAGCGGGCTGTACGTTTTTGACAAAAACGGCCAGCTGCTGCGCCAAGCAAACGCCCCGAAAGGCGAGCGACCCGACATCAAAAGCCTATTCCTCGCTGCGAACGGGCGGGTTTTGGCCGCCGCGACCAACGGCCTTTTTGAAGTCAATTTGAAAAAACTGGCCCTCGAAAAACCTAAAATCGGCCCCGAACCATTGCCGACGGGCAACTTTGGCAAATTCTTGGCCGACGCATCAGGCAACTGCTGGGCTTTGAGCCGGAGCAAAAAAGGCTTGCTGAAAATGTCCGCCGACCTTTCCGGCTGGGAAATGCTCGATGCCACCGACCCGCGCTGGGCGGCCCTGCAAAAAATACCGATGGGCGATTTTGCCTTCGATGCCCAGGGGAACATCTGGGTCGTGGGCGACGGCGGCGTGGTTTTCATGGACTTGACGGCGGGGAAATCCCGGTTTTTCAACCACGAGGTTTTCGGTGGCGACAACGGGACGCGGTTTTTCGGCAACCTCGTCATTGACCACGCCGGGCGGGTTTGGGTCGGGCACGACCATCGCGGGCTGGCTTTTTTCGACGGCAGAAATTTCGACATCGCGGCCACGACTTTCCCGGAGGTCAAGCACCTCGACAAAAAAGACGGCCTCCCGGCCAACATCGGCAACCTGACGACCATTGACAAAAACGGCAACATCTGGTTCGGCTCGGAGGAGGGGCTTTCGCTGATTGACCCAGAGACCAAGACCATCCGAAACTTCGGCACCGAGGACGGGCTGCTGCGCCTGAACCTGAACTACGGCCAACACGGCTCGCTCACGCGGCTCGAAGACGGCAGAATCTTGGTCGGCGGCATGGGCTACTTCACGTTGTTCGACCCGGCCCGGCTGCCCCGGAACGAGGAGCCGCCGCCTGTGGCGATTGACGAGGTGGTCGTCCGAGAGAAAGACATGGAGACACAGTTCCCAACGGCACGGCTCAAATCGCTGACACTCAATTATTTGCAGAACAACCTGACCATCAATTTCGCCGCACTGAATTTCATCAGCCCCGAAAAAAACCGCTTTCGCTACCGCATGGAAGGGCTTTCGAGCGATTGGCAAACCTCGGCCTCCGGCTCGGTGACGTACTCGCAGCTGCCGCCGGGGCGGTACGTTTTCCACGTCCTCGCCGCCAACAACGACGGGGTCTGGAACACGGAAGGCAAGCGTTTGGAAATCATCATCCGCCCGCCGTTTTACCAAACGTGGTGGTTTTATCTGCTTTGCGCATTGGCCGCAGCGTTCGGGGCGTTCCGGTTTTATCGCTGGCGCATCGGGCAAGTGACCGAACGCGCCCGTCTGGAAACGGCGTTCAACCGCCGCTTGGCCGAAGTGCAGATGTCGGCCCTGCGGGCGCAGATGAACCCGCATTTCCTGTTCAACAGCCTGAACAGCATCAAAAACTACATCGCCCAAAACGACCCGCGCCTCGCGGCCCGCTACCTGACGAAGTTTTCGCGGCTGATGCGCCTGATTTTGAACAACTCGAAAACCCACGCCGTCAAACTTTCGCTCGAACTCGAAACGCTGGATCTTTACCTCGAACTGGAACAGATGCGCTTCGCGCAAAAGTTTGATTACCAAATCATTGTATCGCCCGAAGTGGACGCGGAGACCATCGAAATCCCGCCCATGATTTTGCAGCCGTTCATCGAAAACGCCATTTGGCACGGCTTCATGACCAAGCCCTCGAAAGGCCACTTGCGCCTCGAAATCTCGAAACAGGGTGGGGGCCTTGTCATCGAAATTGACGACGACGGCATTGGCCGCCAACGTGCCGCCGCGCTGCAATCCGAGTCGGGCGAGTTCCGGCAATCGCACGGCCTCGGCATCACGCACGAGCGGCTCGACCTCATCCGGCAGTTGTTCCAGCGCGAAATCCGGGTGGAGATTTTGGACAAAACCAGCGCGGACGGCTTGGCTGCCGGGACTTTGGTTCGGTTGACTGTGCTTGAATCTTGAATCCGGCGACAGTGGTTTTCAGGTCAGGATACGCTCCAAATCCAGAAAAACACCATTCAAATGGTCGAAATCAGCATCCGTAGTGAGCAGTTTTGCGCCGAGGAGCGAGGCAGTGGCGGCAATCCACAGGTCGTTTTTGCCCATGTTCCGGGCACTTTGGCCGAGCGGGTTTCCGGGGAGGTTGCCCTGACTGAAAATGTCAATTTCTGCATAGCGGTCACTGATAGGCCCCGGCTGTAAATCAACGACTTGGAGTTCGGCGAGCAGTTCTTCGAGTTTGAGCAGTTTGTCGGCGCCCCAAGATGCGTTCCCCGCGAACGAGCGGATTTCACCGACGGTCACGACCGAAATGACCGGGATGTTTGGGGCACGAAAAGGTGCGAACCTTGATTGGACAAGTTGGAATGCCTCCGATTTGCGGATGTAATGGACAAGGAGTTGGTGTCGAGCAAAAAAATCATGGGGTGAGCAGGGCTAATAGTTCGTCAATCGGCTCTTGGACGTTCATCTCGTCTATGATTTGCAGTGCACGCGCCTCGTCGGGAGGGCTGTTTTTGGAGCGGCGGAGCAGATGCCCGACATCGTGCGCCGCTCCTTTTTGGGCGGTATTGGTCAATGCAGCCAAGCGTTTCAGCCCCTCGTCCGGTGTTGGCTGCGAAGGGTATTTTTGGGTAAAAGTCCCCGATTCGGCGGATGCTTGGCCGTTGAGTTTGCTCTTTGAAGGGTCGTCCGGGGACTGGGGCGCAACGTCGCCTTTCCGCACACGCTTGGCTTTGCGGCGGACTTGCACGAAGACTTCGGCATCCGAATCGCGCAGGAACTGACGGATTTGCTCAAAAAATTCCGGCGTGAACTCCGGGGCCGAGATTTTGAAAGTGGCTTGAATCATGCTGATTGCTTGGACTGTTGTGGCAAAAGTAGTCAAACCGAACACGCGAAAAATAAAACGAACCAATGAAGCTACGCACCATCATCATTGACGACGAGCCGGCCAGCGCGGCGGCTCTCGCTTGGGAACTCGAACCGCTCGGCGGGCAAATCGAGCTCGTCGCCACGTTCAATTCGCCGCAGGAGGCACTGGAAAGGCTGCCCGCCCTGCGGCCCGACCTTGTTTTCCTCGACATCCAGATGCCCGCGCTGAACGGGTTTGAATTGTTGCGCCGGCTGCCGACGGATTTGGAGTTCGAGGTCGTGTTCACGACGGCCTTCGACCAGTACGCTTTGGATGCGTTCAAGACCGCTGCCGCCGATTATCTTTTGAAACCGGTGGACGAAACGGAGCTCCGCCGTGCCGTCGAAAGGGTGCAAGAACGCCTCGCCCGCCCGGCCTCGCAGCAGCAGATGGAGCGGCTTTTCGATCTGCTGAAAAAGCAAAACCCGGCTTTCCCGGTCTTGGCCCTGCCTACGTTGGAGGGCTTGGAATTTTTGGAGGTCGAGGAAATCATGCACTGCGAATCGTCGAGCAACTACACCTACATCTACACCGCGCAGGGCGAGCGGCTGTTGGTTTCCAAGACGTTGAAGGAAATCGAGGCCGTGCTGTCCGAGCACCCGCATTTTTTCCGGGTGCATCACAGCCATTTGGTCAACATGAAATTTGCGCGGCGATTCATCAAAGGCAAGAACGGCGAGCTGGTTTTGAAAAACGGGAAAATCGTGCCCGTCGCCCGCAGCCGCAAAGAGGAGTTGTTCGGGCTGTTTTGATTTTTGGGCACTCAACCAAAGCCCCCAACGGCACAACCCGAAGCCCAACGGCTCAATCCAGATTTCGCCGCCAAAGCACTGGGCACACCTTTGGGCCGGGTTTTTTCGCAAATCCAGAATCCGGCTCCCCGCCCCCCAACCTCATTTTTCAGTAAACCAAACAGCACATTTTTCGATGAAAAAAATCTTCCTGCCGCTGCTCGTGGCGGCCTGCTGGCTTTTTGCCCAACCACTCCGCGCCCAGCAAAACGTGGGCATCAACACCACCGCGCCGCACCCATCCGCCGCGCTCGACGTGGTGGCGACCGACAAAGGCGTTTTGATTCCGCGCCTCACCTTTGCCCAGCGCAACGCCATCGCCTCGCCCGCGACGGGGCTTTTGATTTTTCAAACCGACCCGCCCACCGGGTTTCATTATTTCGATGGGTTCATGTGGAATCCCATCGGCGGCGCAGGCGGCGGCCAATGGGCGGGCAGCCTGAACGACATTTTCAACACGAACACGGGCAGCGTCGGCATCGGGACGAGCGTGCCCGCGCCTTCGGCCAAACTCGACATTGCGAGCACTGAAAAAGGCGTGCTGCTGCCGCGCATGACGATGGCCCAGCGCAACGCCATCGCGTCGCCGGCAAACGGCCTGCTGATTTTCCAGACCGACAACAATCCCGGTTTTTATTACTCGAACGGGGCCGCGTGGCTGCCGGTCGGCGGCGGCTCTGGCGGGGCGAGCTACTCGGCTGGGGCGGGTATTTCGATTTCGGCGGCGAACGTCATTTCCAACACGGGCGACCTGAACGCTGCCGACGACATCGTGCAGACCAGCCAAGCCGGGGGCGATGTGTCCGGCCCGTTCTCGAACCTGCAAATCGCCGCCAACGCCGTCGGTAGCAACGAAATCGCCAATGGCTCGGTGACCGCCGCCGACCTCGCGGCAGGTGTGCTGCCGGCCAATTTGCCGCCGAGCGGTGCGGCGGGCGGAGATTTGGGCGGCAACTACCCGAACCCGCAGGTACAAAAAATTCAGGGCCGCACGGTCTCGAACTTGCCTCCTGCGAACGGTCAGGTGCTGAAATTCAACAACGGCCTGGGCCACTGGTCGCCTGCCGACGACGGGCTGACGATTCCGTTTTCCCATGTTTCGTCGGTCAACGGTGCGCCGACAGCACAGTTTGGCTTGGTCAACAATGGCACGGGCATGGTCGCCAATTTCCTCTCAAATGGCAATGTGGACACCGTGCCCACGCTCCGGGCGGCGTTCAACAACGGCGACCGCGCCGCTATTTTGGGCAAAAACACAGGCGGCGGCTACGGCATCGGGGTCGTCGGGCTGGGCTATGGAGCCGGTTCGTACCCAATCACGGGTGATGTCGGGGTTTACGGCGCGTCGCAAGGCTACGGGGTGCAGGCTTGGGGCGGCACGCGGGGCGTTTTTGGCTCCACTTACACGGGCATTGGCGGCTATTTCGAGGCGACGCAGGCGAGCGGCAAGGCTGCCCAATTTTATCACGCCACCGGCGGGGCGGCTGTTTTTGTCGAATCCGGCAACGTCGGCATCCACAACGGCAACCCGCTCGCGCCGCTGCATTTCTCGAACACGCACACCGGGCGCAAAATCGTCCTGCACGGCTCGGCCAACAACCAGCACCAGTTTTACGGGTTCGGGACGGTCAACGGGGCGCAGAACTACCATGTGCCGAACACTTTTTCGAGCCACAAATTTTTCGCTGCCACGTCCGACTCGACGAGCCAAGAACTGGCCCGCATCGAAGGCGACGGCGACCTTGTGCTGCGGCGTTTCCTGACGGTGGACGATGCCGACAATTCCACGCTCGGCAAGGGCATCTATTTCGGCAGCCTCAGCTCCGGGGAAGCCATTGGCAGCAACCGCTCCGCTGCGCACGACAACCATGAGGGCCTCGACTTTTGGACGAACGGCTCGAAACGGTTTTCCATCAAAAACGACGGCAAAATCCGCGTCGGTGCCAGCACCCTGAACACGCCGGGGACTTACAAACTGTACGTCGAGGGCGGCATTTTGACCGAAAAAGTGCGCGTCGCGGTGAAAAACACAGCCAACTGGGCAGACTATGTGTTCGCCCCCGGCTACCACTTGCGCCCGCTCGCGGAGGTGGAAAAGTTTGTGCAGGAAAACCGCCATTTGCCGGGCGTGCCGTCGGCGGAAGAGGTCGTCAAAGAGGGCGTAGGCTTGGCCGAAATGGATGCCAAACTGCTCGAAAAAATCGAGGAACTGACCCTGTACCTGATTGACCTGAAAAAAGAGGTGGAGGCTTTGAAGGCCGAAAACGCATCGCTCAAACTTCAAAAACAATAAGCAAACATGAAAACACACATCAAAAATGTGCTCGCGGCACTCGCGGTTCTCGTGTTTGCCGCTGGCCTCCAAGCCCAAAGCCCCCTTGAATTGGCGACGAGCTTCCCGCCCGGAACGCCTTTCCAGACCATCGCCGACCAAGTGGAAAGCATGATGGCCAACCGCGACAAAGGCCGAGGCTCCGGCTACAAACAGTGGAAACGCTACGAGGCTTGGATGCTCCAACACTTGGACGCGGACGGGCGCACCACCAACTACGTCGCCCGCGACTGGGCCGCTGCGCAAGCCGCCGAAACACAGGAGCGCGGCCTGCCGCTCAACGGCGAATGGACGAGCCTCGGCCCGACCTCCTTCAACAACAGCGGCGGTTGGAACCCCGGCCTCGGCAGGGTGAACTGCGTCGCCTTCCACCCGACCAACGGCTCGGTGTACCTCGGCGCGGCGGGCGGCGGGCTTTGGCGCGGCACACCGGACGGTTCTGGGCAATTTTTCTGGACTTATCTGACGAAATCCATCCCCGTGCCCAGTGTTTCGGGCATCGTGGTCCATCCGACCAACCCGAATATCATCCACATTTTGACGGGCGACGGCGACGGCGCGGACAGTTATTCCATCGGGATGCTGAGCTCCACCGACGGCGGCCAAAGTTGGCGGCAAAGCGGCCTGACTTGGGGCGAAGACGAAAGCGTCCGTCCGTTCAAGCTCGCCATGTACCCCGGCAAACCCGACACGATGTTCGCGGCCACGAGCATCGGGCTGTTCCGAACTTTCGACGGCGGCGACAACTGGGTGCAGATGAGCGATGGTTATGTGTACGATTTCGAGTTCAAGCCCGACAACCCGCGCCGGATGTACATGACCACCCGTGGCCGCTCGGTGGTCAATGGCACGGTGCTTTTCAACGCACGGATTGCCTACAATCCCAACTGCCTGGCCTCGCCGTAAAGACAATCGATACTAACTACCTCTCGCCGTTGCGCATGTTCTTTAGGGACGCCGCCGCTCAATATGGCTTTCGTTCGCCCTTAGAGAATGTGGATATCAAGATATCCGCCAGCGCGACAGAGTCTGTTGAACGCGCGCCCCTGGAGGTGGCCGACCTCAATAAATGGTTCCGCCATTCGGCCAAAGAAGATCGAGCTGACAACAAGTGGCTCCCACTATTGGCGACATTGACCGGCGCACGAATAGGAGAGCTGATCG
>JBKBIC010000147.1:0-12639 GCA_046299435.1 Saprospiraceae bacterium | reverse complement strand
ACACCATACTCCCGACGCTGACACTTTGCCCCGAAGAGCTGCCCTACGAATGGACGGAGCAGCCCAACACACCCATCATTGCGCCGGGAACCTATAACCTGACCTCGATTGCTTACGACAACTACATCGGATGCGACAGTTTCGTGCGGCAGCGCATCATCGTGCGGCAGCCCGTCATCAACAACATCGGGCCGAAATACATCTGCGAGGGCGAGTGCTTTGAAATCAACAACAACCAATACTGCGACGCGGGCGTGTTCGAGGAGAAGTTCAAAGCATGGACAAACTGCGACAGCACCGTGCGTTTCACCGTCGTGAAAATCCCGGTCAACGCCGTCATCGCCGCGCACGACACGCTCAGTTGTGCCAATCCTTCGCTCACATTGAGCAGCACGGGTTCTATCAGCGGCGGCGGCACGATGTACAGTTGGACGAACGCCGCAGGCACTTCCATCGGCACCGGCACGACCGTTACCGTGAACAGTGTCGGCCTTTACAAGCTCATTGTGAGCAGCACAGTCGGCGGGAAAACCTGCCGAGACACTGCCCAAACCACCGTTTCTGCCAATGGTATCGTGCCAAGCGCGACTGCCGTTGGCGGCACGTTGAACTGTTTTCAAAGCGGCCTGACGGTCACGTTGCAGGGTGGCGCGAATTTGCCGGGCATGGTGTACAGCTGGGCCGGGCCGGGCATTACGCCCGCCAACATGAACTTCCAAAACCCCACCGTAAACCAAACCGGCACCTACACCGTGACTGTGACCAACCCCAACAACGGCTGCTCGTCCACCGCCTCGGCTTCGGTCAATTCGGATTTGCTCGCCCCGGCACCGCTCCTGAAAGCGCGGGACACGCTCACTTGCGCCCGCACGGCTATCACGCTCGACCTCAACTATGCCACGAACGTCTCGCCCGTCACCTACAACTGGTCTGGCCCCGGCATCACGCCCGCCAACCAAAACATCGAAGAGCCGACGGTCTCTGTGCTGGGCACCTACACCGTGACCGTGACCAACCCTGCCAACGGCTGCACAGGTTCGGCCACCACGTTTTTGAGTGAAAATTTTGCGGCCCCGGCGGTCAGCGCGGGTGCTGACCAAGTGATTTCCTGCCTCCAAACCTCCGTAACCCTCAACGGCACAGCCTCCGGCAGCAACGTGCTTTGGACGGGGCCGGGCATCAATGTCGGCAACCAAAACCTGCTCAACCCCACGATTTCCAACGACGGCGTGTACGTCATCACAGCGACCCGCATTTCCAACGGCTGCACCAAAACCGACACCGTCGTGGTCAAAAGCGTGGTGGACTACCCGAACGTGGAAGCAGGCAGCGGCCCGACCATCACTTGCGCCAACCCGACCGCCATCCTTGACGGCCTCGCATCCAGTCAAGGGCCGAATTTTACCGCCACTTGGACGGGGCCGGGCATCACGCCTGCCAACGCCAACCAATACGCCCCGACCGTCGGCGCATGGGGCAGCTACACGCTCACCATCTTGAACACCACCAACGGTTGCACGGCTACTGACGAGGTGACTGTCATCAACAACACCGCGCCGCCCGTCGCTATGGCTGGCCCTGACCTTGTGCTCACTTGTGCCACCGCGAGCGGGGTGATTTTGGTCGGCAACGGCTTCCCGGCCAGCGTCACCTACCTCTGGTCGGGGCCGGGCATCGGTGTCAACAACGCCACCATGCAAAAGCCCACCGTCACCGTCGCCGGCACTTATTGCCTGACCGTGACCAATCCTGCCAACGGCTGCGAAAAAACGGATTGCGCCGCCGTCACGCAGGACGCAAGCCTCCCGACGGCTTTCGCAGGCAACGACCAATCACTCAACTGTACCGTCAACTCCGTCAACATCAGCAGTTTGGGTTCGTCGGTGGGGCCGGGCATCAAATATGACTGGACGGGGCCGGGCGGTTTTACGAGTACACAACCGAACCTCACCAACATCACCACACCGGGCAATTACACCCTCGTCGTCACGAACACCAACAGCAACTGCCAAAATACCGACGTGGTCGCAGTTTACATTGACACGCTACGCCCGGTCATTTCCGCCGGGCCGGATTTTGCCCTGACCTGCAAAAACGGCAAACAAGTAGCCATCGCGGCCACAGCCACCAGCACCGGAAACAACTTCACCGTCACTTGGACAGGCCCCGACATCACGCCCGCCAATGCGAACCAGCTTACCCCGACCATCACGCTGCCCGGCACTTACACCTTGACCGTCCGAAACCAAGACAGCCAATGCTCCTCGACCGACGTGGTGCAAGTCATCGTCAACGATGTACACCCGCCTGTTGACGCTGGCCCCGACCAAACGCTCGACTGCGTAACCAACAGCATCGCACTGGGCAACCCGAACAGCCCGACGGACTACTTCTTTGAATGGCAAGGCCCCGGCATCACGCCCCTCACGCAAAACGAGGCGACCCCGTTGGTCAGCGAACCGGGCAGATACAGCGTGGTCGTCACCGACATTATCAACGGCTGCACCAGCACCGATTCCACACTTATCGAGTTCGACGTGGTGCTGCCCAATGCCGACGCAGGCACACCCGACACGCTTACTTGCGCCGAACCAATCCTGACCATCGGCGGGCAAGGCACCGACATCAGCCCCGATGTCGCCATCATTTGGACGGGGCCAGACATCAACTCGAACAACGAAAGCCTGCCATTCCCCGAAATCACACTCCCCGGCACTTACATCCTGAGCGTGTTCAATTTCAACAACAAGTGCGAAACATTAGACACCGTTGTCATCGCCTCCACGCAAGTCCCGCCTGTTTGCTCCGCCGGGCCGGACGTGAACTTCAACTGTGCCAGCTCCATCGTCCGCTTGGACGCAAGCCAATCCGCCACCGGGCCTGACATTGGCTATGCTTGGGCTGGCCCCGGCATTTCCCCGCTCACCGAAAACGAGCAGTCGCCCGATGTGGATGCACCGGGTTTTTACATCCTTACCGTCACTGATTTGCTCACTGGCTGCCAGGCCTCCGATGAGGTGTTTGTCGGCGAAGATGTCGTGGCGCCGTTCGCCGATGCAGGCCCCGATATTCTGCTGACCTGCGGCCAAAACCTGTTGCCGCTTGACGGCACAAACTCCAACTCCAACACGGGGGCGGCTGTTTCGTACACTTGGATTGGCCCCGGCATCAACACTTTGAACGTGGATTTGCCGGCCCCAACGGTAGGCGATTCGGGCACTTATGTGCTGATTGTCACCGATTTACAAAACCAATGCACTGCGACCGACACGGCTTATGTGGCACTTGACGGGAAATTCCCGATTGCCGACGCTGGCCCCGTGCAGGTCATCACTTGTGCGGTGGACACCGTGACGCTGGATGCCTCGCTTTCGCAATCCGGCCCAGACATCAGCTACGCTTGGAGCGGCCCCGGCATCGTCGCCGGGCAAGAAAATTTGCAAAACCCGCAAGCCATCGTGCCGGGCGTGTACGAACTGACCGTGACCGACGCAGCCAATGGATGCAGCAAAACTGCCCTCACCACCATCGAACTTAACGTCGCATCGCCGATGGCAGAGGCCAACGACGACCTGCTGCTCACTTGCACCACCAATGCCGTCACGCTCTCGTCAAACGGCTCGACGAGCGGGGCAAACATCCAATACACATGGCAAGGGCCGGGCATTGACGCATCGAACCAAAACGAACCCGGCCCGACCGTCACCGTCGCGGGCAACTACGCGCTCGTCGTCACCGACTTGGACAACGGTTGCACGGATACCGATGGGATGGTCGTCGAGGCCGACCAAAACCTCCCGACGGCCAATGCCGGCGTGGATAAAGTCATCACTTGCAGCACCTCCTCCGTGCTGCTGGAAGGCACGGGCAACTGGCCCGTCGGCGCACAGGTCGAGTTTGAGTGGTCGGGGCCGGGCATCACGCCCGCGTCGCAAAACTTGCAACAGCCCGAAGTCACAGTGCCGGGCGTGTACGCCCTTTCGTTGACCAACATCCAGAGCAACTGCACGGCCACAGATGTGGTGATCGTCACGGAGGATTTGGCCTCGCCGGGCGTGGTGCTCACTGCCGATACATTGACCTGCGCGGTGCCACAAACGACCCTCGTGGCCGAGTGCGACCGCCCGGATTCCAAGTTTTTCTGGCAGGGGCCGGGCATTTTGCCGGGCACGATAAACCTGCAAAACCCGCCCATCACCGAGCCGGGCCTATACCAAGTGACGGTCACCGGCCCCAACGGCTGCACCACTGCCCGCAACATCGTCGTCGAGCAACAAGCCGAATTGCCCGTCGTGACCGCCGAAGGAGCCTTGCTGAATTGCTACAATGACGGCCAAGCCATCCTCGGCGGCTCGGTCGTTTCGCCGCCCAACACCACCAGCAATTGGAACGGCCCCAACGGTTTCACATCCGCCGACCTCATGCCCATCGTGACGCAGCCGGGTTTTTACACCCTCGTCGTGGAAGCGGCGGGCGGCTGCCGAAAAGAAGTGACCGTCGAGGTGCGCTCCGATTTTTCGGTGCCCGTCGCGCAGGCATTTACCGACGACAAAATTGACTGCAACACGAGCCTCGTCACCCTCAACGGGGGCGGCAGTTCAGTCAGTCCTATTCACACATACAACTGGTCGGGCGGCAGCATCGTCAGCGGCGGCAACACCCTATACCCAACGGTGGACTCGGCGGGGCTTTACACGCTCACGGTGTTGAATGTGGTCAGCGGCTGCACCGACACGGCCAACGTGCAAATCGAAATAGACGAAAATCGCCCTTCGGCGTTTGTCATGGAGCTCGAACCCATCCGTTGTTTCGGCGACGACGACGGCGAAATCCTTGTCAATCAAGTCATTGGCGGCACGGGGCCGTACGTTTTCTCGCTCAACGGTGGCATCGCCACGTCCACCGAAGGCCATTTCGTGCTGCTCACCGCCGGCGAATACACCATTGAGGTCGAGGACGCGAACGGCTGCATCATTGACACGACCGTCATCCTCGATTATCCCGACCAATTGCAGGTGGATTTGGGCACCGACCTCGAACTTTTACTCGGCGACAGCACCACGCTCGAAGCCCGTTGGCTGGGCAGTGCGCCCATCGCCTCGGTCGTCTGGAACCCTGCCGCGCCTTGCGACACGACTTGCCTCGAATTCGGCATTCGCCCGCTTTCGACCGTCAAGTACAACGTGACCGTGATTGACACCAATGGCTGCAAGGCCAGCGACGACATCCTTGTTTTGGTCAAAAAAGAGCGCGACATCTACGTCGCCAATGCCATTGACGGCGAAAGCGACAGCGAAAACGGCCTGCTCATGCTGCAAACGCGCGGCAACTTGGTCAAAAACGTGCGCTCCTTCCTCATCTTCGACCGTTGGGGCGAGGCCGTTTTTGAAGTCCACGACTTCCAGCCCAACGACCCCGATTTCGGCTGGGACGGCACCATCCGCAGCGGCAAAGAAGCCCCGCCCGGTGTGTACGTTTGGTACGCCGTCGTGGAGTTTGTGGACGGCGAAATCGAGACCCTCAAAGGCGATGTGGCAGTGGTGAAATTGTGAGTTGAAGAGAAGTTGAAGAGTTGAAAAAGGGAAGGGTTGGAAAGTTGAAAGGCCAAATGGGTTCGTCCGCTCGGCCCTTCAACTTTTCAACCCCTTCGACTTTTCGCTCTCTTCAACTCAAAAAAACGTCCGCTCCACCGTCCAATACAAAGCCACGAGCGCGATGAGGATGGAAGCCGGGTTGACGATGCGGCTGCGGTACCAAGTTTTTTCGGAAAACCACCGCCCGACGAGCAAGTACGCCAGCAGAATCACGGCGATTTGGCCGAGTTCGACGCCCACGTTGAAGCTCAGGAGCGCGAGCAAATAGTCCGTCGGCGGCAAGCCGAGTTCCTCCAAAACGCCCGCGAAACCCATGCCATGCACCAGCCCAAAGGCGAACACGATGGCCAAGCGGCCCGGTCTCAGCTCGCGGAGCAGCAGGTTTTCGACGGCCACGAAAAAAATGGAGAGTGCGATGAGCGGCTCCACGACCGCAGGCAGCGGTTCGATGTAGCCGAACATCGCCAACCCCAGCGTGATGGAGTGCGCCACCGTGAACGCCGTCGCTTGCCAGATGACCGTCGAAAGCCGTGCATTGAGTAGGAAAAGGCTCAGCACGAACAAAATGTGGTCGAGGCCCAGCGGCAGGATGTGGGTAAAGCCCAGTTGCAGGTACGTCCAGCCGATGTTTGTTTCCGACATGGCCGCGCGGTCGTAGTTGATGGTGTGCGCGTCGGCGATGTTGAAAAGGCCGAGCGTCAACGCGAACGCCAACAGCTCGGCCCGGCTGGAAAAAAGTGTCTTTGGAAATGAATGTGTCCGCATGGCTTCGAGGGGTTTTATTTTTTGAGTTCGGCGGCCTGTTGCGGGTCGTCCAAGTAGGGTTTCAGCGCACGGGCTTGGGCGAGCAGTGCGTCGCCTTCGGCTTGTTGGCCGAGTGCCTTTTTGAGCAGCCCGGCGCGGGCGAGGCGTTCGGGTTTTTGCGAGTGTGTCCGCAGGGCTTTTTGCATGAACGGGTCGGCTTCGGCGTATTTGCCCTGTTTGAAAAGCACCCACGCGAGGGTCTCGCAAGCGTCAATGTTCTCAGGGCGGCGGGCGTGTTCGAGGCGGGCGTGTTCGTGCGCTTTCTCCAAGTCGTTGGTTTTCAGGTACAAATGAGCCAGTTCGAGGTCGGAATAGTGGCCTTCGTCGCGGTTTTTGTTGGCCGAGATATTGTCGGAGAGCATGGCCGCGATGGTTACGCGGGCGCACTCGGCGGCCTTGTCGGGCTGGCCGTTGAGTTGGTACAGGTCAATGAGTTCCTCGAAAAAAGCGGCATCGGCCATGACGGTGCGGGCCTGTTCGAGGTAGCGGATGGCCGCCGGGTAATCCTTCCGGTAGCGGGCGATTTTGCCCAAACCCGCCAGCGCGAAGGGGTAATTGGGCCGTTCGGCCAGCGCGGTCTGGTACTCTTGCTCGGCTTTGTCGAGTGCGCCGGTGTCCTCGTACAAATGTGCCAGCACCATGCGCGCCCACTCGGTGTCCTCTTGGCCGGGATAGCCGGATTTGACCGCCATTTGGATGGCCTCGATGGCGCCCGCTGCGTCGCCGTGAATCTCGCGCAGGTACGAGACCCGCGAGTACGAGCGAATGTCCGGGCGGATGCCCACCATTTTATCGGTGACCGCAACGGCCTCCGGGTAATTGCCCAGCTCCACATGGGCATCGCACAAAAGCCCGTAGATGAACGAGTTGTGCGGGTTGACCTGCGCGGCTTGGCTCGCCAGTTCTTTGGCTTCGGCGAACCGGTGCTGCGACAAATAGACCATTGATTTGAGGCAAATCGCCTCAAAATTGCGCGGCTCTTTCGTCAAAACCTGCCCGATGAGCGTGAGCGCGGCCTTGTTGTAATAGGTGAATTCGCCGGTCACGCGGCCCTCCTGCATGAAGGCTTTGGCGAGTTGCAGCAGGGTGCGGGCATCGCCCGGCTTGGCTTGGAGTTCCGTTTGCAGTTTGGCGACCTCGGCCTTGACGATCGGCCAAGCCGGGTCGTCGGCCAGCGCGCCGGTGCGTTCGCGGAGTTCGGGGAGGGTGGATTTGCTGGTGCCGTTCAAAAAAATGAAGGCTGCAAATGCGAGGCTGCACACGGTGAGTGCAGCATAGAGGATGCGTCGAGTGGTGTGTGTCATTTTTTCCAGTTTGCACATACCTACGAGGGCGTGGCTGGAAGTGGTTTTCGGGAGGCAGTATTTGTTTGATGAAAGGCTAATTACGGGTTCGGGTTGAGTCAATTTTGTGCAAATCCGAAAGTCGTGTTTTAGATTTGCACAAAAAATGACCAATGATAGCACGTCAAATGGCAAGCCCTATCCGGGAAATGGTGCAGCAGTTCCCGATGGTTTCCGTCACCGGCCCCCGGCAGAGCGGCAAGACGACCTTGCTGCGCGAGATGTTCCCGGGTTTCCAATACGTCAATTTTGAAGACCCCGAAACGCGGCTTTTTTTTGAGCAAGACCCGCGTGGCTTTCTGCGGCAATATGCCCGCTATGTCATTTTTGACGAAGCGCAGCGGGTGCCCACCTTGTTTTCTTACCTGCAAGTGAGGGCCGACGAAGACCGCATCATGGGCCAATACCTGCTTTCTGGCTCCCAGAATTTTTTGTTGTTGGAAAAAATCAGCCAAAGTTTGGCAGGGCGCGTCGCGGTCTGTCGCTTGCTCCCGTTCAGTCATGCCGAATTACGGGCGCATCCGGGGGAACCGTTGATGCCCGATTCGGTTGAGGCTGCCATTTTCAAGGGCGGGTATCCGGTGCTGTACGACCGTGCTGCCGCACACGCCCCTTATTTCCAAAGTTATTTGCAGACGTATGTGGAGCGGGATGTCCGCAGTGTGTTGAATATCAAAGACTTGAACAGCTTTCAAATCTTCCTGCGCCTTTGTGCGGGCCGCGTCGGGCAGCCTCTGAATCTTCAATCTTTGGCGACCGAATCGGGCATTTCTGTCCCGACCATCAAAAACTGGTTATCCATTTTGGAGGCCAGTTACATCCTGTTCCAGCTGCCGCCGTTCTTCGAGGACTTCCACAAACGCTTGGTGAAATCGCCCAAACTCTACTTTTACGACACAGGCCTGTTGTGCCATTTGCTCGGCATCTCGGAAGCAGCGCAAATCGGGCAACACTACGCACGCGGGAGCCTTTTTGAAAACATGGTCATCCTTGAACTGATGAAAAACAGGCTCAACCGCAACGCCCAGCCCAGTTTCTTTTTCTGGCAGGACAGCCACAAAGTCGAAGTGGACTTGTTGGAACTGGCCGGGCTTGACACGCACCTTTTTGAGATGAAATACAGTGAAACCCCACGCGCCGAGTTCTTCAAGGGCCTGCAATCGTTCCGCGAACACGCCCCAGAGCACCGGAAATCAGGGAAAAACTGGGTCGTTTATGCCGGCGAGGAAACACAGCAACGAAGCGCGGCAACTATAGAGTCGTGGCGGCGGCTCCCGGATTTGTAACTTCAATGCCACAGCCAGCCCGTCGGCAATTCGCGTTCCGTTTCCTCGTCCACGCGAGACATTTTGACCTGCAAACCCGCGCCGCCGCCTGCATTAAAATATACCACTCGGACGCGGTGAAGACCCTTGCCCAAGAGGGCCAAACCCGTGCGCTGTTCCATGCCGTGCAAGCCGTCGTTGTTCACAACCAATTGATTGCCAATGTACAACAACGAGCCGTCGTCGCTCGTCGTCGAAAAACGGTAGCCGCCAGGTTCGTCAATTTTCAGCCAGCCATCCCAGACTTGGGCGCATTTTTTGGTCTCGCAAGGCACGGCCATTTTGATGTCGGGCACTACCGCGCCCTTGCCAGTGGCGGCGGCTTCGACGGATTTGGAGTCCCATTTCGCGGGCGAAACCATCTGCATCGTCAGGCCGGGCTTGGGCTTTTTCGCCGGTTTTTCGGCCTGCAACACGACGTGCGGCTGGGCTACGGCCTCCGTCACCGCGCTCGGCAACAGGCCCGGCGCAAAGGCTCGCGCCGAGAATTTCTGCCCAGCCTCGAACGCTGCCGCGCCGTTGAAAACTGGCGATTTTTCGGTGGGCACAGAGCCATCGGTCGTGAAATGCACCACCGCGCCGGGCGTGGCACAGGTCATCGTGGCAGAGGGCCGCATGGTCTTGAAATCGTACCGAACCTGCACGTCCGGGCGGGCGCAAAAATTACCGAAGTTGCTGATTTTCAGTGTGTAAGCATGGCGAGACTTGATTTTGTTCGGGCTGAAAACGGGCAATTGCACGGCCACGCTGGTGCCAGAATTTTCCCATTTCAGGCTTTCGCCCGATTCCAAAAACGAGACCTGCGCCCCAGCGGGCAGGTTCAAATCCGTCAAAACCAGCCGCCCGTCGTCGGGCCAACGCGGGGCGATGGCGTACAGGTTATTGGCCGTCGGGTTCCAAGTGAAAAACACCTCGCGGCGGGCGAACCCAGCGGGCGGCTCGGTGCATTGGGTGAGCAGCGCGTCGCCGCCCGTTTTCCAGTCGCCCGCGATGTGCGGATTGCCCTCGGATTTGAAATTGCGGTTGCCCTCGCTCCATTGGCAGGGCGTGCGCCAGCGGCGCGTGCCGTAAATCGCCTCGCCGTTGAGTTGCAGCCATGCGCCGATGTCGAGCAATCGCTCTTGCATGATGGGCGGGATTTTGCCGTGCTCGTCCGGGCCGATGTCGAGCAGGAAATTGCCGCCGCGCGAGACTTTGTCAATCAAATGCAGGACGAGCGTTTGCGAGGAATTATAGTCCCAAGCGTCCTCCTCACGGTTGTAACCGTAACTGAATCCCATGCCCCGGCTTTCTTCCCAAGCATGGTTTTCAAAATCAATATCTGGTTGATATTCAGGCGTGTAGATGCCCGCATGGTGAAATCGAGTGCCCGTGCCCCAGCGGTCGTTGAACACGATTGAATCCCCGACGGGGCTCTCGTTGTACGCCCAAGCAAGGAATTGCTGCGACTGCCACACCTCCGCCGAAGCGTCCCAATCGCCGTCCGTCCAGAACACGAACGGGCGGTATTTTTGGATGAGCTCGCGCATTTGCGGGGTGGCGTGTTCGCGGGCGTAGCGCGTTTTGTCGGCTTTCCAAAGCGGGTTGAACCACTCGTAAAGCGAGTAATACATCCCCGGTCGGACGCTCGTTTTTCGCAGCGCGGCGAAAAGGTCGCCGAGCAAATCGCGGCGCGGCCCCCGGTCAACGGAATTCCACGCAAAGCCCCACGTCCGGTTCGCGTCCGCGCTCGGCCAGAGGCAATAGCCGTCGTGGTGTTTGGAGGTCAAGACCACATATTTCGCGCCCGCTTTTTCAAACAATTGTGCCCAATCGTCGGGGTTGAACAGTTCGGCTTTGAATTGGTCGGCGAAGTCGTAATACGAAAAATCGGCCCCGAATTTCCGGCGGTGAAAGGCTTGACGGGCGGTGTCGCCAGTCATCAGGCCGTATTGGTACCACTCGGCGTAGTTGCCTTTGGAGCACCAACCCGGCACGGAATACGCGCCCCAATGGATGAAAATGCCGAATTTAGAATCCGACCACCACGCAGGCGTAGGCCGTGCATCGAGCGAAGCCCAATCGGGCGTAAAGTTTTGGGCGGCGAGTTTTTGGCAAAAAAGGAGGATGAAAAGCAGCGAGGAAAAACGCATCGGGCAAGAATGGATTGGTGAAAAACGCGGCGAAAAGTAGCCCGAACCTTTGGCCGGGAAAAGTCGCAGCGGCCAAATGCGGCTTTCCATGAAAAACACGGGGCCGACGAACGGCGCAACTTTTCCAGCTTTTTTCAATCGCCCACTTACTTTTGGACAACTCACCGCCACACAACACCGACACACGATGCGCCTGCGCCTCCCGGATTGGTTCGCTGGAAACGACCCGTGCCGCAAATACGCCTCGCCGGAGTCGCTGTTTTTGGGGCTGAAAAGCCAGCAAAACGATGCAATTCTGTGTGCCCAGCTCAAAATTTTGCCGACGGCGAAAAACTTCGTGCGGCAACTCAGGCTCCCCGACGACCGCGTGGACGAGATTTTGAACCAAAGCACACTCGTTTTTTTGCAGAAAATCGAATCCGGGGCCTACCAATTTCAAGGTTTTGAACCGACGACTTACCTCGTGGAGGTCGCCCGGCGCGTCGCACTCAATGCCACCCGAACTCAAAAACGACCCGCCGACCCGCTCGAAAACCACACCCAACTCGCCGACCCCGATACCGAAAACTTGACCGACGACGCGGACGATGCCGAACGCCGCGCCGCCGACCTCGTGCGCGAAGGTTTGGCTGGGCTGCGGCTCGAAGCAACAATCGCCGAAGTCGCCGCCACCCGCCGGGCTTGGCTCCGACGACGGTTCTGGCAGCGGGCAATCGCCCTCGGCATCGGGCTGCTGGTGCTGGGGGCATTGGCGTTTTGGGTATCTCGGCGGGCGGATTCGCACACGCCAAGTATCCCGCCCGAAAAGACTCCGGTTTCGCCACAACACATTGAGAATCAAGTGCCCACGACACCTCCGCAGCAGCAAGCACCCGCCCCGCAGCAGCCCATCGCGGCGGGCGAAAAACCGTTTGCTGCCACAAATGGCCGCGCCCCGGCCCCGACTATTCGCGGCGAAAACGAGGTGGACGAAAAGCGCAAAGCCCGCTTGGCACAAGTGTGGGCCGTCGAGTAACCGCCCGCTGGTTTTGTGGCGAACGCGCATTTCCGGCAACTGGATTCGCTGCTGAAAATCAAGAGTTTCGGCACGGCCTACGCCCGTTTGCAACGCCTCGAACGGACACTACCTGCGAACGATACCCTGCTTTTGATGCAAGGTTTTTGCCTGCTGGAAATGGGGGAGGGGAGCGAGGCGGCGGGCCGCTTTGGGCAGCTGGCCGATAAGCCAACGCCCTGGCAGCCGTCCGCCCGGTGGCACCAAGCATTGGGGCTGCTGTCGGCAGGCCGGGACGTGGAGGCGTTGGGGGTATTCAAAACGATTGCAGGCACGGCGTGCAGTGCGGTTGTTGGATTGAAGAGACTTTATGCGAAACTCCGCGAAACTCTGCGCCTGCTCAGCGGAACTCTGCGTGATGGACTGTTACGCAGAGTTGCACAGAGG